>NZ_JBHSOU010000078.1:0-166552 GCF_042656385.1 Pseudomonas sp. GCM10022186 | reverse complement strand
CAGCTGGAGAACGCGGCGGAGATCGGCCTGGAGCACAACCTGGGGCTGACCTGCGACCCGGTGGGGGGGCTGGTGCAGGTGCCGTGCATCGAGCGCAACGCGATTGCCGCGGTGAAGGCGATCAACGCGGCGCAGATGGCCCTGCGCGGCGACGGCGAGCACTTCATCTCGCTGGACCGGGTGATCCGCACCATGCGGGACACCGGCGCCGACATGCACGACAAGTACAAGGAAACCTCCCGCGGCGGCCTGGCCGTGAGTGCCGTGGAGTGCTGATGCCATGACCGCCTACCAAGCCCTTCCGCAAACCCGCCAGCGCCTGGAATCCATTGGTTTCCTGCTGCTGGAGGAGTTCAGCCTGATCGCCCTGGCCGGCGCCCTGGAGCCCCTGCGCCTGGCCAACCAGCTGTCCGGCGCGGGCCTCTACCGCTGGCGGACCCTGACTTGCGACGGCCTGCCGGTGCGCGCCGGCAATGGCATGCAGGTGGCGCCCGAAGGCAGCCTGGTCAACGAGTGGGAACTGGATGCCCTGATCCTCTGCGGTGGCGATGGTCCGCTTTCCTGCGCAACACCCGAGCTGCTGGCGCGGCTCAGGGACATGGCCGCCCGTGGCCTGCACCTGGGTGCCCTGGGTTCGGCCAGTGGCGTGCTGGCCGAAGCCGGACTGTTGCAGGGTTACGAATGCAGCCCGGCCTGGGCCTGCCGGGTGGACCTGCGCGAGCGTTTTCCCGGTATCGCCCTCAGCCCACAGCCCTATGTGCTGGATCGCGACCGCTACACCGCCGTCGGCGGCAACGCGGCGCTGGAGCTGATGCTGCAGCTGATCGGCCGCAGCCAGGGGCCGGCACTGCTCGGCGCCATCAGCGAGACCCTGGCCTTCGGCCAGTTGCGCAGCGAGCCGGCGCCGCCCCGGCTGACCCTGCGCGAGGCCCTGGCCAGCGCCCAGCCGAAGCTGCAGGAGGTGATCGCGCTGATGGAGGCCAATCTGGAGGAGCCCATCGAGCTGGACGACCTGGCCAGCTTCATCGAACTGTCGCGACGCCAGCTGGAGCGGCTGTTCCAGAAGTACCTGCACTGCTCGCCCTCGCGCTACTACCTCAAGCTGCGCCTGCTGCGCGCCCGCCAACTGCTGCGCCAGACCGCCCTGCCGGTGGTGCAGGTGGCCATGGGCTGCGGCTTCCTCTCCGCGCAGAACTTCTCCAAGTGCTACCGCGAGCACTTCGGTATCCCGCCCAGCAACGAGCGGCTGGACAAGCCGCAGCTCTGCCGCGCCGCCATGCACTGACACCGAGCGACACCACTTCGGGCCCGCCCGTGCCTGGCAGCACGGTCCGGGCCTGTTTTTTTTTTGGTGGTGGTCGGTTGGGGTGGGCCTTCGTTGTAGGGGCGAATTCATTCGCGAAGGGCGGCGAAGCTGCCCCCTGCGGCCTCTGAATGGCAGACCTGCGGCCTGCCTGGCGAATGAATTCGCCCCTACAGAAAAAGCGGTCTGTGCCAGCCAGACAGTCCGAGTGGACCAACCTTCCCTCACCCCAGCGGATCCAACCAACTTCGGGTCGGATTCGTACAAAAACCGCCCGGATGCATCTGTTGCAATGCCTTCCAACGGCCCACCAGCCCGGTGCGCCGAGTCACTGGAAAACAACAAGGGTTCCCGCCATGCAAATGCCCAAGACGCTCCGCATCCGTAACGGCGACAAGGTCAAATCCACCTTCTCTGCCCAGGAATACGCCAACCGCCAAGCCAAGCTGCGCGCCCACCTGGCGGCGGAGAACATCGACGCCGCGGTCTTCACCTCGTACCACAACATCAACTACTACTCGGACTTCCTCTACTGCTCCTTCGGCCGTCCCTACGCCCTGGTGGTGACCCAGGACGACGTCATCAGCATCAGCGCCAACATCGACGGCGGCCAGCCCTGGCGCCGCACCCAGGGCACCGACAACATCGTCTACACCGACTGGCAGCGCGACAACTACTTCGTCGCCATCCAGCAGGCCCTGCCCAAGGCCCGCCGCATCGGTATCGAGGCCGACCACCTGAACCTGCAGAACCGCGACAAGCTGGCCGCCCGCTACCCCGAAGCCGAGCTGGTGGACGTGGCCGCCGCCTGCATGCGCATGCGCATGATCAAGTCCGCCGAAGAGCACGTGATGATCCGCCACGGCGCGCGCATCGCCGACATCGGCGGCGCCGCGGTGGTGGAAGCCCTGCGCGACCAGGTGCCGGAGTACGAAGTGGCGCTGCACGCCACCCAGGCCATGGTCCGCGCCATCGCCGACACTTTCGACGACGTCGAGCTGATGGACACCTGGACCTGGTTCCAGTCCGGCATCAACACCGACGGCGCGCACAACCCGGTGACCACCCGCAAGGTGAACAAGGGCGACATCCTCAGCCTCAACTGCTTCCCGATGATCGCCGGCTACTACACCGCCCTGGAGCGCACCCTGTTCCTCGATCACTGCTCCGACGACCACCTGCGCCTGTGGCAGGTCAACGTCGAGGTGCACGAGGCCGGCCTCAAGCTGATCAAGCCCGGAGCGCGCTGCAGCGACATCGCCCGCGAGCTGAACGAGATCTTCCTCGAGCACGACCTGCTGCAGTACCGCACCTTCGGCTACGGCCACTCCTTCGGCACCCTGAGCCACTACTACGGCCGCGAGGCCGGGCTGGAACTGCGCGAGGACATCGACACCGTGCTCGAACCCGGCATGGTGGTGTCCATGGAACCGATGATCATGCTGCCCGAAGGCCTGCCGGGCGCCGGTGGCTACCGCGAGCACGACATCCTCATCGTCAACGAGCACGGCGCCGAGAACATCACCAGGTTCCCCTACGGCCCGGAGAAAAACATCATCCGCAAATGACCGACCCCACGCCCGCGCAGCGCCGACACTGCGCGGGCCGTGGTTTCCTGCATCACCACAACAACAACCGACGCGCGGCATTCACGGGGCCCAGGCCCCGCGCACGCGCCACCCTTTGACTACCCGCTGCCGCACATCACGACAACAACAGAGGTACAGGCGATGGTCAGGTTTGTTTCAGGAACGCTCCCGTGGGGAGCGGCCGACTCAGTGTGCTTCAACGACGGTCGGGACGCTCCCGTCCATACTCCAGGCATCCAGGCGCATCTCCCCTGTGAAGGAGGTGCCCGATGAGCCTTTCCAACCAGACCCTGGCCTACGGCCAGGCCGGAAGCCAGATGGCCAGCGAGCGAGGCACCCTCCGGCGCGCGGCGACCGCGAGCTTCATGGGCAACTTCGTCGAGTGGTTCGACTACGCCGCCTACGGCTACCTGGCGGCGGTGATCGCGGTGGTGTTCTTCCCCGCCGCCGACAAGACCACCGGCCTGCTGGCGGCCTTCGCGGTGTTCGCCATCTCCTTCATCGTCCGCCCCATCGGCGGCATCGTCTGGGGCCATATCGGCGACCGCTACGGCCGGCGCAACGCCCTGTCCCTGTCCATCCTCATCATGTCCGGCGCCACCTTCTGCATCGCCCTGCTGCCGACCTACGCCCAGGTGGGCATGGCCGCGCCGTTGCTGCTGCTGCTGATCCGCCTGGTGCAGGGCTTCTCCGCCTCGGGGGAATATGCCGGCGCGGCGGCCTTCCTCGCCGAATACGCCCCGGACGACAAGCGCGGCTTCTACACCTGCCTGGTGCCGGCCAGCACCGCGGCGGGGCTGCTGTTCGGCTCGCTGTTCGCCGCCGGGCTCTACTCGCAACTGGACAGCGAACAGCTGCACAGCTGGGGCTGGCGCATTCCCTTCCTGCTGGCGGCGCCCCTGGGCCTGATCGGCCGCTACATCCGCCTGCACCTGGAAGACACGCCCAAGTTCCGCGAAATGGAACAGGCCATGGAGCGGAAGGGCGCCGAGCACAAGGTGCCGATCCGCCAACTGCTCGGCGTCCATCGCGGCAAGGTGCTGGTGGCCATCGGCGTCACCTGCCTCAACGCGGTGGCCTTCTACCTGATCCTCAGCTACATGCCCACCTACCTCTCCGCCGAGATGGGCATGAACGAGACGGACTCCTTCCTCGCCTCCACCGTGTCCCTGGCCACCTACATCGGCTTCATCTTCCTGATGGGCAAGCTGTCGGACCGCTTCGGCCGCAAGACCATGCTGATCGGTGCCTCGCTGTTGTTCCTCGGGCTCACCGTGCCGCTGTTCGGGATGCTGGAAGGGCAGACCTTCGCCTTCATCCTGCTGATCCAGATCGCCTTCGGCCTGATGCTGGCGATGAACGACGGCACCCTGCCGTGCTTCCTCGCCGAGGTCTTCCCGACGCGGGTGCGCTACAGCGGCTTCGCCTTCAGCTTCAACACCGCCAACGCGCTGTTCGGCGGCACCGCGCCCTTCATCGCCACCTGGCTGATAAGCCAGACCGGCGACAAGCTGGCCCCGGCCTGGATGTTGGTGGCCGCGGCGGCGGTGGCGCTGGTGGCGATGCTGTGCATCTGCGAGACGGCCCACAGGGCCCTGGCGGACGACTGACTCTGGCGATCCTGCCAACTTCGGGTCGGATACGTACAAAAGTTACCCACTCACTTCTGATGCAATGCAATCAGCGGAAGACCGTCCGTGGCCGGGCGTGCCCCTGAAATCCTGGAGAGAAGTCGATGAGCAAGAGCGTTTTCGTAGGTGAGCTGACCTGGAAGGAGTACGAGGCCCGCGTCGCCGCCGGCGACTGCGTGCTGATGCTGCCGGTCGGCGCGCTGGAGCAGCACGGCCACCACATGTGCATGAACGTGGACGTGCTGCTGCCCAACGCCGTGTGCCAGCGGGTCGCCGAGCGCATCGGCGCCCTGGTGCTGCCGGGCCTGCAGTACGGCTACAAGTCCCAGCAGAAGTCCGGCGGCGGCAACCACTTCCCCGGCACCACCAGTCTGGACGGCGCCACCCTCACCGGCACCGTGCAGGACATCATCCGCGAGCTGGCGCGCCACGGCGTGCGCCGCCTGGTGCTGATGAACGGGCACTACGAGAACTCCATGTTCATCGTCGAAGGCATCGACCTGGCGCTGCGCGAGCTGCGCTATGCCGGCATCCAGGACTTCAAGGTGGTGGTCCTGTCCTACTGGGACTTCGTCAAGGACCCGGCGGTGATCCAGCAGCTCTATCCCGAGGGCTTCCTCGGCTGGGACATCGAGCACGGCGGCGTTTTCGAGACCTCGCTGATGCTCGCCCTGTACCCCGGCCTGGTGGACCTGGACAAGGTGGTGGATCACCCGCCGGCGACTTTCCCGCCCTACGACGTCTTCCCCGTCGACCCGGCGCGCACGCCGGCCCCGGGCACCCTGTCGTCAGCGAAGACGGCGAGCCGGGAGAAGGGCGAGCTGATCCTCGAGGTCTGCGTGCAGGGCATCGCCGACGCCATAAGCGCCGAGTTCCCGCCCGCCTGACCGGCATTGCGTCGACCCGAACCCCGAACGAGCGACTTCAACAACTACAACAAGGGCCCGTCGCGGCGGGCCCCGAGGAAGTTTCAGCTATGTCGAATTCAGACGCGCACAAAGAATACGGGCTCAGCCAGATCAAACCCGAGGAACGCAGCTACGGCTTCGTCGACACGGTATGGACCTGGTTCGGCTCCGGCATCAACACCGGTTCCTGGTTCTTCGGCGGCATGGCCGCGGCACTGGGCATGGTCTTCGTCCTGCAGTACAGCCTGCTCTGGCTGCCACTGATGATGATCCCCTGGGCCGTGGTGGCCTATATCGGCTACCGCTACGGCGCCAGCACCGCGGTGGTCTCGCGCCCCGCCCTGGGCACCAAGGGTTCGCGCCTGACCGGCGTCGCCCAGTTCCTGGTGCTGATCGGCTGGCCCAGCGTGAACAGCTTCATCGCCGCCATCTCCCTCAGCCACGTGTTCGGCGCCGCCTTCGGCTGGCCGGTGTTCGGCCAGCCGGGCTCCACCTGGCCCATGGTCTTCGGCATTCTGCTGACCGCCATCGCCCAGGGCGTGATCACCTTCCTCGGCCACGAGGCGATCCGCTACCTGGAACGCATCGCCGGCATCCTCCTGCTGGTGCTGGGGGGCTGGGTGACCCATGTGGTGCTGTCGCAGTGGGACCTCAAGCAGATCATGGACTTCAAGGTGGCGGCGCCGACCCACACGGTGGCTTTCTTCATCGACCTGGCCTTCGGCTTCTCCTGGACCTGGGCGCAGGTGGCGGACTTCTCGCGCTTCTCCAAGACCGGCACGGCGGCCAGCGTCGGCAGCTGGCTGGGGCTCAACGTGGGGCAGGGCTGGTTCATGGTGATCGGTGCCATCGGGGCCATCGGCGTCGCATTGCAGAGCGGCTTCGTCGACCCGAACAACTCCGACCCCAGTTCCACCCTGGCCACACTGGGCCTCGGGATGGTGTCCTTCCTGGTGCTGATCTTCGCCACCGTGAGCACCAACGTCACCGTGCTCTACGGCTCGGGCATGGGCCTGCTCGGCGCGTTCAAGGGCCTGACGCCGAAAAAGGCCCTGGCGATCATCGTCGTGCTGCAGCTGATGCTGTGCTTCGTGCCCATGGCCTTCGACTCCTTCCTGCACTACTTCGAAACCTTCCTCGGCGTGATCGGCGGCATCTTCATCCCGCTCTGGACCATCATCCTGGTGGACTACTTCTGCGTGCGCGGCAAGCGCCTCTCCGACCGCGACCTGTTCGCCGAGGCCGGCGGCGCCTACTACGGCGCCAATGGCTGGAACGCGGCGGGCATCACCTCGCTGGTGGTGGGCTTCGCGGTGTACTTCGTCCTCGCCCATGTGTTCAAGGACGTGGCCGCGCAGGTCACCGCCAGCTTCCCGGCCATCCTGGTGTCGGGCCTGCTCTACTGGCTGATGGCGAAGAAACCGGTGGTGGCCCTGAGCGGAGGGCTCGAACGGGACGCCTGATGCACAAGGCCTGAAAGCGAAACGCCGCCGCCCGGAGCAGGGCGGCGGCTCGGCTTTTTGTGGGGTTCCTTGTGGGAGCGAATTCATTCGCAAGAGGGGGAGGCCGGACATGACTGGCATCCCGCTCATTTGCAAGGCAACCCCCACAATGAACAGAGCCAACCTACGGGCCGTCGCGCAAACGCAATCCTGGATGACGCTCTTTTCATCCACCATCGGCGCCAAGGGACATTCCGCCTGGTGGACAGAAAAGCGCTGTCCACCCTACGTCTGTGAGGCTGCGCTCATTCGGCCGGGCCCTTGTCATCATCCTTGATCCTGGCCTTTGCAGCGGCCCGGAGAGTAGCAACTCTACTGAGCTGGCCTGCGTACTTCCGTTGAGGGTTGGTGCCGCGAGCAGGCGTTTTAGAGACAGGTTTTTGCTGCCCGAGCGGCGGTGTGTAAGTGGTTTTGGCCGCCATGGTCAGTCCCAGGCGCAGCCCGAATTTCCTCAGGATGCCGTCGATGGTGTTGATGGTCGGATTACCCTTGTCCTTCTCGATCTGGTACAGGGCCCTGGTCGACAGGTCGCACATCGCGGCGAAGGTGTCCTGGTCGAGGCCGGTCACCTCGAGCCGCAGTCGGCGAATAGCGGTTCCCAGGGTTTCTTCCCCCGTCGCATGCCGCATCACGATGTCGTCAATGAGCTGCTTGCGCTCTTCGTTGGTGCTCGGTTTCATCGAAGCCCCCATTCAACCAGGCGCTTGTCCAGATTATTCAGCGGGATGGACTGGGCGCTTTTGACTTCTGCAGGAAGTGCGACCAGCAGATCCGGCAAAGCTCGAAACAGCTCAGCTGCTCCTCGCAGACGCTCGAAGAGAATGTCTGGGCTGACCAAGCCCTGGAAATACCCGCAGATCGCTCTCCAGTCCGGATTTCCCATGTGCTCGGGCACCCACTTGGTTACGCGAGTGATCCCTTGCGGATCGAGCACCATCGGAGCGAGGTCGTAGATCGGCGCCAGCTCGAATCTGCCCCGATACCTGAAAATGGCCGTGTTGCGCCCATGGTTGTCCGAGTTCCCGAGGATCCGGTTGAGCAGATCGCGCCGCAGGTACTCGAAAACCAGTTCCTCAAGCTCTCCGTCCTGCCCATTCGTACGCCACAGGTAGATCAAGCGGCTGAGCACGTCCTCATGATTCATCTTCGAGCCAGGCTGGGTGTTCCCACACACGGAATAGACCGACTCGACCGGGATCCTTTCCACCACGCCGTTGTCGACTCGCCGATCAAAGCGTGGCATCCACAGGCTCGGCTTATCGGCTTCTTCAAGCACAAGTCCATCCGTGGATAAGTCTGGATCGTGAGATGTCCTGGCATGGTGTGCACAAGCTAGTCGGAACTATGATGCTGACTATTGTGGGTCAAGCACTCACTTCCAGCAATATGATTCCGGTTTGTGCAGGAAATGCGCGAAAATTCGGTATTAAAATGCCGATTTGCTCTAGTGCATGGAAGCGATGAGTCAGGACATGCACCCCAGTCACAGAATGCGCCTTCCTCTATCGATCAATCATCGCCTGGGCCGCTTCGGGTCGAAGCAGCCCCTCGCCTACGAAGTGCCCGAGCCGGAGCAAGGTCACCGTGAAGTTCGAGTGAGCCCTTCTTCCTACAGCGGCAAATGAATTCGCCCCTGCATCACCGCCCGGCAAGACCCATCGGGTCGAGAATCTGTAGGGCAATTCCCAGATTGGCGTAGGCGTTTTTTTAACCTCGCCTCCAGCGTAAAAAAGCCCGGATGCTGCCTGCAAACTGTCGTGACTTTCCCACGCAGCCCCCAGGCACATCATGAAGAACCTTCCCCGATACTTGCGAATCCCCGCCCTGCTCGCCCTCGCCGTGCCCGGCTTTGCCCTTGCCGGAACGTGCAAGCCAGAGGGCACGGCCAAGTCCTACGACTTCAACTTCGAGGCCACCTTCACCTCGCCGGAACAGAACACCCACAAGCAGCTAATGGCCAATGCCCACACATGGAGCCTCGGCGGCAACTACCCGATAATCTGCGGTTGCGCCAATCCGGGCCGCAGCCCAAGAGACGAAATCCTCTACACCGCCAAGACCAGCCTTGTCAAAGGCTATACGGCAATGATCAATGGCAAGGAGAGGCAGTTCTACAAGGTCAACCGGAATATCCAGGTGGCCAGCGAAGTTTGGATTCACGGACCAGCACAGAAGTACGAGCCTGCGCCATTCACATCAGTCAGCAACGAGAATGGGTGGAGCGTCTTCAGTGAGAAATGCCTCAGTAATTATCAGGTCCATCTCAATTCGGGGGGTGGTATCACATCAGGTAGTAAAGGCAAGCTGCACCTGATGATCGACAAGCCCTTCATTGGCCAGTCGATCATCCCTCGCACCAAGCTGTTGGAACTGTTTGCAGGCATCGAAGGGACGACTCCGGGAGGAGACGCCATTGCCAACATCTGGATGACGGGCACCGTCACCGTGCCCCAGAGCTGCGAACTCGCTCCCGGCCAGGCCACCACCATCGACTTCGGCAACCTCAACTCCTGGCAACTGGCCGAGCCGGGCGAAACGCCCCAGCGCACGGTCTCCCGGACCTTCCAGATCCAGTGCAAGAACATCTCCGAGATGGTCGCCGTCAACCTGACCCTCGAAGGCAACCCCCACGACGTACAGACCAACGCCCTGGCGGTGAACGACCGCAGCGACCTGGCCATCATCCTCAAGAACAACGGCCGCATCGTCCCGCCCCTGCGCGAGTTCGCCACCCCGAAACCGGAGAACATCATCCCCCTCGACTTCAACCAGGCGGAGCAGAAAACCCAGTTCGACCTGGAAGCCTATCCCATCAAGGCGGAAAAACACCTTGAGCCCGGCGAGTTCAAGAGCCAGGTGACGCTGAAGTTCGAATTCGAATGAGCAGGGGCGACGACCTATTGGCCGGGCGGTAGGTTGGTACTGACGCCATCGGCGCCAAGGGACATTCCGCCTGGTGGACAGAAGAGCGCTGTCCACCCTGCGGGAGTGCCGCCGGTGGGCTCGGATGTAGGGTGAAAATCGCGAAGCGATTTCCACCGGACGGGGCTGGTCTTTGCGCGGGGCTCGGGCACGTCCGGTGGACAGAAAAGCGCTGTCCACCCTACAGGTGGAGCGCCACGAGCTAATCGAGGAACACAGGAGCGTTCGCCGATTGGGCTCTATGCCGGGTAGGTTGGCGAGGTAGATCAATATTTGACCAATGTCAGAAATGTGGATAGTCTTCTGACATTGCATCAAAACCACTGGTCCCTGGCGATGAAAACCCTCCCCGAGACGATTCTCGAACGCAGCAGGCTCCTGCCTGAAGGCGGTGTGCTGATGCCCAAGGAGTTCCTCAACCTGGGGAGCCGGGCCGCGGTGGATCAGGCATTTTCACGCCTGGCCAAGGCAGGGCAGTTGATGCGGGTATCACGCGGCCTCTATGTGGCCCCAATCACCAGCCGCTTCGGTAAACGAGCCCCCGCGACGGAGAAGGTCGTCAGCTCTCTGGCCTCGAAAACCCATGAGGTGATAGCCGTCAGCGGCGCTCGTGCCGCCAACGCCCTGGGCCTGACCCAGCAGGTGCCGGCCAGAGAGGTATTCCTCACTACCGGGCGCAGTCGCACACTTCAGTTGGGCAATGCGAAGGTCCAGATCAAGCATGCCCCGAGGTGGATGCTGGCGCTCGGCACTACCTCTGCCGGTGAAGCCGTCCGCGCACTCGCCTGGCTAGGCCAGGAGCATGCTTGCGAGGCGACGGCGAAGCTGCACAAGCACCTGCCTTACAGCGAATGGCAGCTTCTCGATTCGGTCAGAGCTCAACTCCCGTCCTGGATGGCGCGGGCTATTGGTCGCGAGGCGACCTGTGCCTGATTGCTTTTTCAGCCTTTCAGCTTCAGATCAGCGGGAAGCCCTGCAGGTGGCCGCTACCACTCTAGGTCGGCCGGCTTATCTCCTGGAGAAGGATCTATGGGTGGTTTGGGCGCTGAGGGAGCTGTTCACTTCTCCACTCGGCGAGCATCTGACCTTCAAGGGCGGCACCTCCCTGTCGAAGGTCTACCGTCTGATCGACCGTTTTTCTGAAGACATTGACCTGACCTACGACATCCGGCGGTTCATCCCCGAGCTTACCGATGGTGAGCAGATGCCTCGTACTCGCTCCCAGGAGAGCAAGTGGACAAGGCAGATCCGAGCGAGCCTGCCAGGCTGGATAGAGGCTGAGGTATGTCCGGTCCTCTCGGCGGCTCTGGAACGGGAGCACCTCGGAGCAGGGCTGCAGGTCGAAGACGACAAGCTTTTCGTGCATTACCCCGCCCTCACGCCGGCGAGCGATTATGTCCGGCCGGCCGTCCTGCTGGAGTTCGGCGCCCGTTCCAGCGGCGAGCCGCATCGCGTCCACCCGGTTACCTGCGACATGGCAGAGGCCATCCAGGGTGTCGACTTCCCGCAGGCCGAGCCGGTGGTGATGGAAATTGCCCGTACCTTCTGGGAGAAGGCTACCGCCACCCACGTCTACTGTGTGCAGCACAGGCTCAAGGGAGAGCGATTTGCCAGGCATTGGCATGATCTGGCCGCCATAGCTCGAAGCGACCACTTGGAGGCGATTGCTGCAGACAAGGTTGTCGCTGGCCTGGTTGCAGAACACAAGAGTTGTTTTTTCCGGGAGAAAGATGCCAACGGCAATGAAGTCGACTACCGAGCGGCAGTTACAGGCGGCTTGAGGATCGTTCCGGATGGCGATGCCCGAAAGGCCCTGGCGGACGATTACGCGAGGATGCTCGAAGGCGGGATGATGGTCGGTGAACCCTTCGCCTTCGATGATTTGATGGACGCCTGCGAACAGCTGCAGCAGCGGCTCAATGGCGCCGATTGCTCCTGACCTGTTCACTGCAATCCGGGCTACGAGTTGCCGCCTGCTCTGAGGGCTGGCCTCTGTGCCGGGTTCAGGCACGTCCGGTGGACAGAAAAGCGCTGTCCACCCTACGGGGAGTGCAGCCGGTGGGCTCGGATGTAGGGTGAAAATCGCGAAGCGATTTCCACCGGACGGGGCTGGCCTTTGCGCGGGGCTCAGGCACGTCCGGTGGACAGAAGAGCGCTGTCCACCCTACGGGGAGTGCAGCCGGTGGGCTCGGATGTAGGGTGAAAATCGCGAAGCGATTTCCACCGGACGGGGCCCGGTGCCGGGCTCAGGAATGCAACGGACTCTGCTTGCGCTCGCCGCGCGGCGAATGGCCGAAGAAGCGGCTGTAGCACTTGGAGAAGTGCGCCGGGGAGGTGAAGCCGCAGGCCAGGGCGATGTCGCGTACCTGGGATTCGCTGCGCAGCAGCAGGTCGCGGGCGCGGTTCAGGCGCAGTTCCAGGTAGTACTGGCTGGGCGTGCGTTCCAGGTACTTGTGGAACAGCCGCTCCAGCTGGCGCACCGACACCTCGTTGAGCTGCGCCAGCTCTTCCAGTTCCAGGGGTTCTTCCAGGTTGGCTTCCATGATCGCGACGATCTGGCTCAGCTTCGGCTGGGCGTGGCCCAGTTTTTGCCGCAGGGGGATGCGCTGCTGCTCGCGGGCGCCGCGCATGCGGTCGCAGAGCAGCAGCTCGGCGGCGCGGGTGGCGATCTCCATGCCGCCCGGTTCGCGGGCGATCAGCTGCAGGGTCATGTCCATGGAGGCGGTGCCGCCGGAGCAGGTGTAGCGGTCGCGGTCCAGTTCGAACAGCTGGTTGGAAATGACGATGCCGGGAAACTTGTCCTTCACCTGTTCGATGTCTTCCCAGTGCACGGTGCAGCGGTAGCCCTTGAGCAGCTCGGCGCTGGCCAGCAGGTGGCTGCCGGTGCAGATGCCGCCCAGCGCCACGTCGTGCTGGGCCAGCTTGCGCACCCAATGCAGCAGGCGGCGGTCGTAGCGCAGCGGCATCGGGTTGGAGCCCACGACGAACAGCGCGTCCAGCGCGGGTGCGTCGTCGATGGAATGGTCGGGCACCACGCGCATGCCGTTGCTGGCCTGCACCGGCTCATGGTCGGCGGCGATCAGCAGGGTGCGGAACAGGGGACGCTTGGCGGCCAGGTTGGCCATGCGCAGGGTCTCGATCGCCGAGGCGAAGCCGATGGTGGTGAAGTTGGGGATCAGCAGGAAGCCGAAGGTCTTCACTCCGGCCGGCCGGGGTTGGCCTGATGTTTCGTCGACGGGCGGCGCCGCAAGGTTCGCAACAGCCATTGGGTTCTTCCTCCACTGCATCGACTGTCGTTTTTGGGTATAGGCCGGTGAGGCAGACGTCGAAGTGCAGCTCTGTCTTCTTATTGTTTTCCGGCGCGGACCGAGCCCGGCGCCGGGGTTCAGCTTACACCCATTCCGCACCGCGATCAGCGCCGTCAACGGCCGCTAATCCGCATTCCTTGGCAGTTCTGGGCGGTATCCGGCCATCGCTTTCGGGCGGCGCTGCCGGCAGTCGGAAGGATTTACCCAGCCGCCAAGGTCAGTTTGGGCATTTACACGTCGCAAACAGGCAAACGGGGTGTCGGGCTATTTCGCACAATCGGCCGCAACAGGCTGGAACCGACCGGAATTGACCGGCGGCGCCATTCCCCGCCAGGCCGCTGCTGCAGCGCCCTGCGGAGGCCCACCGGGGCAACCGGCGGGAGGACGGCACGCCCTGTTCGATCCGGCCGGCATAGGGCCCCCAAACAATAGAGACGACACCAGGTTGTCGCAGGGAGATCATCGATGTTCAGCAAGCAAGACCAGATCCAGGGTTACGACGACGAACTGTTCAGCGCCATCCAGGAAGAAGAGAGCCGTCAGGAAGACCACATCGAGCTGATCGCCTCGGAAAACTACACCAGCAAGCGCGTGATGGAAGCCCAGGGCAGCGGCCTGACCAACAAGTACGCCGAAGGCTATCCGGGCAAGCGCTACTACGGTGGTTGCGAGCATGTGGACAAGGTCGAGCAACTGGCCATCGACCGCGCCAAGCAACTGTTCGGCGCCGACTACGCCAACGTCCAGCCGCACTCCGGCTCCCAGGCCAACAGCGCCGTCTACCTGGCCCTGCTGCAGGCCGGCGACACCATCCTCGGCATGAGCCTGGCCCACGGCGGCCACCTGACCCACGGCGCCAAGGTGAGCTCCTCCGGCAAGCTGTACAACGCCGTGCAGTACGGCCTGGACACCGCCACCGGGCTGATCGACTACGACGAGGTGGAGCGCCTGGCCGTCGAGCACAAGCCGAAGATGATCGTCGCCGGCTTCTCCGCCTACTCCAAGACCCTGGACTTCCCGCGCTTCCGCGCCATCGCCGACAAGGTGGGTGCGCTGCTGTTCGTCGACATGGCCCACGTCGCCGGCCTGGTGGCCGCCGGCCTGTACCCGAACCCGCTGCCCTATGCCGACGTGGTCACCACCACCACCCACAAGACCCTGCGCGGTCCCCGTGGCGGCCTGATCCTGGCGCGCAAGAACGAAGAAATCGAGAAGAAGCTCAACGCCGCGGTATTCCCCGGCGCCCAGGGCGGCCCGCTGATGCACGTGATCGCCGCCAAGGCGGTGTGCTTCAAGGAAGCGCTGGAGCCCGGCTTCAAGGACTACCAGGCCCAGGTGATCAAGAACGCCCAGGCCATGGCCAAGGTGTTCATCGACCGTGGCTACGACGTGGTCTCCGGCGGCACCGACAACCACCTGTTCCTGGTCAGCCTGATCAAGCAGGGCAAGACCGGCAAAGAGGCGGACGCCGCCCTCGGCCGCGCCGGCATCACCGTGAACAAGAACGCCGTGCCGAACGACCCGCAGTCGCCCTTCGTGACCTCCGGCGTGCGCATCGGCACCCCGGCCATCACCAGCCGTGGCTTCAAGGAAGAGCAGTCCAGCGAACTGGCTGGCTGGATCTGCGACATCCTCGACCACCTCGGCGATGCCGACGTCGAAGCCCAGGTGGCCAAGCAGGTCGCCGGCCTCTGCGCCGACTTCCCCGTCTACCGCTGAGTCCATACACCCTCTCCCCCGGCCCCTCTCCCACAAGTGGGAGAGGGGAGTAGAACCAGGAGCATTCCATGCAACGTTATTCCGGCTTCGGTCTGTTCAAGCACTCCCTGAGCCACCACGAAAACTGGCAACGCATGTGGCGCAACCCTACGCCGAAGCCGGTCTATGACGTGATCATCGTCGGCGGCGGCGGCCACGGCCTGGCCACCGCCTACTACCTGGCCAAGGAATTCGGCGTGAAGAACGTCGCGGTGGTGGAGAAGGGCTGGCTGGGCGGCGGCAACACTGCGCGCAACACCACCATCGTCCGCTCCAACTACCTGTGGGACGAGGCGGCGCAGCTGTACGAACACGCGATGAAACTCTGGGAAGGCCTGTCCCAGGACCTGAACTACAACGTGATGTTCTCCCAGCGTGGCGTCTACAACCTCTGCCACACCCTGCAGGACATGCGTGACTCGGCGCGCCGGGTCAACGCCAACCGCCTGAACGGCGTCGACGGCGAACTGCTGGACGCCCGCCAGGTGGCCGAGGAGATCCCCTTCCTCGACTGCAGCAAGAACACCCGCTACCCGGTCATGGGTTCCACCGTGCAGCGCCGTGGCGGCGTGGCCCGTCACGATGCCGTGGCCTGGGGTTATGCCCGTGCCGCCGACGCCCTGGGCGTGGACCTGCTGCAGAACACCGAGGTGATCGGCTTCCGCAAGCAGGACGGCGCGGTGATCGGCGTCGAGACCAACCGCGGCTTCATCGGCGCCAAGCGCGTCGGCGTGGTCACCGCCGGCAACTCCGGGCACATGGCCAAGCAGGCCGGCTTCCGCCTGCCGCTGGAATCCCACCCGCTGCAGGCCCTGGTGTCCGAGCCGATCAAGCCGATCATTCACAGCGTGATCATGTCCAACGCCGTGCACGGCTACATCAGCCAGTCGGACAAGGGCGACCTGGTCATCGGTGCCGGTATCGACGGCTACAACGGCTACGGCCAGCGCGGTTCCTACGGGACCATCGAACACACCCTGCAGGCCATCGTGGAGATGTTCCCGATCCTCTCCCGCGTGCGCATGAACCGTCAGTGGGGCGGCATCGTGGATACCACCCCGGACGCCTGCCCGATCATCTCCAAGACTCCGGTGAAGAACCTGTTCTTCAACTGCGGCTGGGGCACCGGCGGCTTCAAGGCCACCCCGGGTTCGGGCCACGTCTTCGCGGCCAGCCTGGCGCGCGGCGAGATGCACCCGCTGGCCAAGCCCTTCTCCATCGACCGTTTCCATACCGGCGCACTGATCGATGAGCACGGGGCTGCTGCGGTAGCGCACTGATCAAGCTCCCTTGGGGAGATAAAGAGATTCACCGGAGACCACCACCATGCTGCACATCTTCTGCCCCTACTGCGGGGAACTGCGCTCCGAAGAGGAATTCCACGCCAAGGGCCAGGCGCACATCCCGCGCCCGCTGGACCCGAACGCCTGCACCGACGAGGAGTGGGGCGACTACATCTTTTTCCGCGACAACCCGCGCGGCATCCACCACGAGCTGTGGGTGCATTCCGCCGGCTGCCGCAAGTATTTCAACGCCACGCGCCACACCGTGAGCTACGAAATCCTCGAAACCTACAAGATCGGTGAGAAACCCACTGTCACCGAAGCCAACGTCGGCGAGAAGAAAGCCGCGACCGCAGGAGTAACGGCATGAGCCAGGTCAACCGTCTTCCCAAGGGCGGCCGCGTCGATCGCAGCCAGCCGCTGACCTTCACCTTCAATGGCCAGAACTACCAGGGCTTCGCCGGCGACACCCTGGCCGCCGCCCTGCTGGCCAACGGCGTCGATATCGTCGGTCGCAGCTTCAAGTACTCCCGTCCGCGCGGCATCGTCGCCGCCGGCGCGGAAGAGCCCAACGCCGTGCTGCAGATCGGTTCCACCGAGAACGCCCAGGTGCCCAACGTGCGCGCCACCCAGCAGGCCCTCTACGCCGGCCTGGTAGCCAACAGCACCAACGGCTGGCCGAACGTCAACAACGACGTCATGGGCATCCTTGGCAAGGTCGGCGGCGGCATGATGCCGCCCGGGTTCTACTACAAGACCTTCATGTACCCGCAGAACCTCTGGCTGACCTACGAGAAGTACATCCGCAAGGCCGCCGGCCTCGGCCGCGCGCCGCTGGAAGTCGACCCGGACATCTATGACCACCTGAACCAGCACTGCGACGTGCTGGTGGTCGGCGCCGGCCCGGCCGGCCTCGCCGCCGCCCTGGCCGCTGGCCGCAGCGGTGCCCGGGTGATCCTGGCCGACGAGCAGGAAGAGTTCGGCGGCAGCCTGCTGGACACCCGCGAGACCCTGGACGGCAAGCCTGCTTCCGAGTGGGCGGCCAAGGCCATCGCCGAACTGGAGAAGATGCCGGAAGTGACCCTGCTGCCGCGCGCCACGGTGAACGGCTACCACGACCACAACTTCCTCACCATCCACCAGCGCCTGACCGACCACCTGGGTGAAGTCGCCCCCCGTGGCCAGGCCCGCCACCGCGTCCATCGCGTCCGCGCCAAGCGCGTGGTGCTGGCCGCCGGCGCCCACGAGCGTCCGCTGGTGTATTCGAACAACGACGTGCCGGGCAACATGCTCGCCGGCGCCGTGTCCACCTACGTCAACCGCTACGGCGTGGCCCCGGGCCGCCAGCTGGTGCTGTCCACCAACAACGACTACGCCTACCGCGTGGTGCTGGACTGGCTCGACGCCGGCCAGCAGGTGGTGGCCGTCGCCGACGCCCGCAGCAACCCGCGCGGCGCCTGGGTGGAAGAGGCCCGCGCCCGTGGCGTGCGCATCCTCACCGGCAGCGCGGTGGTCGAGGCCCGTGGCAGCAAGCGGGTCAGCGGTGCGCGCATCTGCGCCATCGACCTGAAGAGCCACAAGGTCACCAGCCCCGGCGAAGTGGTGGACTGCGACCTGATCGTCAGCTCCGGCGGCTACAGCCCGGTGGTGCACCTGGCGTCGCACCTGGGCGGCAAGCCGATCTGGCGCGAGGACATCCTCGCCTTCGTTCCCGGCGAAGGCTTCCAGAAGCGCATCTGCGCCGGTGCCGTGAACGGCGTGTTCGGCCTGGGCGATGCCCTGGCCGACGGTTTCGAGGCGGGCGCCAAGGCCGCCGCCGAGGCCGGCTTCAAGATGGTCGAAGGCACCCTGCCGAAGACCGAGAAGCGCAAGGAAGAAGCTGCCGTGGCCCTGTTCCAGGTGCCCCACGACAAGTCCACCTCCCGCGCGCCGAAGCAGTTCGTCGACCTGCAGAACGACGTGACCTCCGCCGGTATCGAGCTGGCCACCCGCGAGGGCTTCGAGTCGGTCGAGCACGTCAAGCGCTACACCGCGCTGGGCTTCGGTACCGACCAGGGCAAGCTGGGCAACATCAACGGCCTGGCCATCGCCGCGCGTTCGATGGGCATCAGCATCACGGAAATGGGCACCACCATGTTCCGCCCGAACTACACCCCGGTGACCTTCGGTGCCGTGGCCGGCCGTCACTGCGGCCACCTGTTCGAGCCCAAGCGCTACACCGCCATGCACAGCTGGCACCTGGCGCAGGGCGCGGAGTTCGAGGACGTCGGCCAGTGGAAGCGCCCCTGGTACTTCCCCAAGCGCGGCGAAGACATGCATGCCGCCGTGGCCCGCGAATGCAAGGCCGTGCGTGACAGCGTGGGCATCCTCGACGCCTCCACCCTGGGCAAGATCGACATCCAGGGCCCGGATGCGCGCGAGTTCCTCAACCGCGTCTACACCAACGCCTGGACCAAGCTGGACGTGGGCAAGGCCCGCTACGGCCTGATGTGCAAGGAAGACGGCATGGTCTTCGACGACGGCGTGACCGCCTGTGTCGGCGAGAACCACTTCATCATGACCACCACCACCGGCGGTGCCGCCCGGGTGCTGGAATGGCTGGAGATCTACCACCAGACCGAATGGCCGGAGCTGAAGGTGTACTTCACCTCGGTCACCGACCACTGGGCGACCATGACCCTGTCCGGCCCCAACAGCCGCAAGCTGCTGGCCGAGGTCACCGATATCGACCTGGACAAGGACGCCTTCCCCTTCATGACCTGGAAGGAAGGCCTGGTGGGCGGCGTGCCGGCGCGGGTGTTCCGCATCTCCTTCACCGGTGAGCTCTCCTACGAGGTGAACGTGCAGGCCGACTACGCCCTGGGCGTGTGGGAGAAGGTCGTCGAGGCCGGCAAGAAGTACAACCTGACCCCCTACGGCACCGAGACCATGCACGTGCTGCGGGCCGAGAAGGGCTTCATCATCGTCGGCCAGGACACCGACGGTTCGGTGACCCCGGACGACCTGAACATGGGCTGGTGCGTCGGCCGCAACAAGGCCTTCTCCTGGATCGGCTGGCGCGGCATGAACCGCGAGGACTGCCTGCGCGAAGACCGCAAGCAACTGGTGGGCCTCAAGCCCATCGACCCGAACAAGGTGCTGCCGGAAGGCGCCCAGCTGGTGTTCGATCCGAAGCAGTCCATCCCGATGAAGATGGTCGGCCACGTCACCTCCAGCTACATGAGCTCGACCATGGGCTATTCCTTCGCCATGGCCGTGGTCAAGGGCGGCCTCAAGCGCATGGGCGAGCGCGTGTTCGCGCCGCTGGCCGATGGCAGCGTGATCGAAGCCGAAATCTGCAGCTCCGTGTTCTATGACCCGAAAGGGGATCGCCAGAATGTCTAACGTGAACGTCTACAAGCAGCGCCCCGAGAAAGCCCAGGCCCAATCGCCGCTGTTCCACGCCGGCCTCGACGAGCTGGCGCGCAAGGGCAAGAGCAGCGCAGGCGTGGTCCTGCGCGAGAAGAAACTCCTCGGCCACCTGGTGATCCGTGGCGACGCCAAGGACCCGGCCTTCGCCGGCGGCGTGCACAGCGCCCTGGGCCTGGAGTTGCCGGTGGCCCTGACCCTGGTGGCCAACGGCGACACCTCGCTGCAGTGGCTCGGCCCGGACGAGTGGCTGCTGGTGGTACCCGGCGGCACCGAGTTCGAGGTGGAGCAGCGCCTGCGCAAGGCCCTGGACGGCCAGCACATCTCGGTGGTCAACGTCAGCGGCGGCCAGACGCTCCTCGAGCTCTCCGGGCCCAAGGTCCGCGAGGTGCTGATGAAGTCCACCTCCTATGACGTGCACCCGAGCAACTTCCCGGTGGGCAAGGCGGTGGGCACCAACTTCGCCAAGTCCCAGCTGGTGATCCGCCATACCGGCGAGGACACCTGGGAACTGCTGGTACGCCGCAGCTTCGCCGACTACATCTGGCTCTGGCTGCAGGATGCGAGCGCGGAGTACGGGCTGGCGGTCAAGGCCTGATCGGATGCACGGAAAGCCCCTCTCCCTCTGGGAGAGGGGAACTAAACATCGGAGTCCGCATATGAGCCGCACCCCCGATACCTGGATTCTCACCGCCCAATGCCCGAGCGTGCTCGGCACCGTGGATGCGGTGACGCGCTTTCTCTTCGAGCAGCGCTGCTACGTCACCGAGCACCATTCGTTCGATGACCGGCTGTCCTCGCGCTTCTTCATCCGTGTCGAGTTCCGCCAGCCGGACGACTTCGACGAGCAGGCCTTCCGCGCCGGCCTCGCCGAGCGCCTGGCGCCCTTCGACATGCAGACCGAGCTGACTCCGCCGGGCTACCGCGCCAAGGTGGTGCTGATGGTCTCCAAGGCCGACCATTGCCTGAACGACCTGCTCTACCGCCAGCGCATCGGCCAGCTGGAAATGGACGTGGTGGCGGTGGTTTCCAACCACCCTGACCTGGAGCCCCTGGCCCGTTGGCATGGGATTCCCTACCACCATTTCCCCCTCGACCCCAACGACAAGCCGGCGCAGGAGCGCAAGGTGCTCAAGGTGATCGAGGAAACCGGTGCCGAACTGGTGGTGCTCGCCCGCTACATGCAGGTGCTCTCGCCAGAGCTGTGCAAGAAGCTCGACGGTTGGGCGATCAACATCCACCACTCGCTGCTGCCCGGCTTCAAGGGCGCCAAGCCTTACCACCAGGCCTACCAGAAGGGGGTCAAGCTGGTGGGGGCCACGGCGCATTACATCAATAACGACCTGGACGAAGGTCCGATCATCGCCCAGGGCGTGGAGTCGGTGGACCACGCCCACTACCCCGAAGACCTGATCGCCAAGGGCCGCGACATCGAGTGCCTGACCCTGGCCAAGGCCGTCGGCTATCACATCGAGCGCCGCGTGTTCCTCAACGCCAACCGGACTGTGGTGCTCAACGCATAAGGCTTTCCCCCTCTCCCTTCAGGGAGAGGGTGCGCTGTGCGCATTTCGGGAACCCATTGGTGCGCACGGCGCACCCTACTTTCACGGAAACCGCCCTGCCAGGATTCACCGGCGGGTTCCGGCAACAGATGCAAGCTCCAGTACAAGGCCGCGTGGCCGTGGGTCGCGCCTTTGTGTTCACAACAACAACGGAGAATTACGCATGTCTGGTAATCGTGGTGTCGTTTATCTCGGTGCGGGCAAGGTCGAAGTCCAGAAGATCGACTACCCGAAGATGCAGGACCCTCGCGGCAAGAAGATCGAACACGGGGTGATCCTGAAGGTGGTGTCCACCAACATCTGCGGCTCGGACCAGCACATGGTGCGCGGCCGTACCACCGCACAGGTCGGCCTGGTGCTCGGCCACGAGATCACCGGTGAGGTGATCGAGAAAGGCCGTGACGTGGAAAACCTGCAGATCGGCGACCTGGTTTCCGTACCCTTCAACGTGGCCTGCGGCCGTTGCCGTTCCTGCAAGGAAATGCATACCGGCGTCTGCCTCACCGTCAACCCGGCCCGCGCCGGCGGCGCCTACGGCTACGTCGACATGGGCGACTGGACCGGCGGCCAGGCCGAGTACGTGCTCGTCCCTTACGCCGACTTCAACCTGCTCAAGCTGCCCGAGCGCGACAAGGCCATGGAGAAGATCCGTGACCTGACCTGTCTCTCCGACATCCTGCCCACCGGCTACCACGGCGCCGTCACCGCCGGCGTCGGCCCGGGCAGCACCGTGTACGTCGCCGGTGCCGGTCCTGTCGGCCTCGCCGCTGCCGCTTCCGCCCGCCTGCTGGGCGCCGCCGTGGTCATCGTCGGTGACCTCAACCCCGCCCGCCTGGCCCACGCCAAGGCGCAAGGCTTCGAGATCGCCGACCTGTCGCTGGACACCCCGCTGCACGAGCAGATCGCCGCGCTGCTGGGCGAGCCGGAAGTGGACTGCGCCATCGACGCTGTGGGCTTCGAAGCTCGCGGCCATGGCCATGAAGGCGCCAAGCACGAAGCTCCGGCCACCGTGCTCAACTCGCTGATGCAGGTCACCCGCGTGGCCGGCAAGATCGGTATCCCCGGTCTCTACGTCACCGAAGACCCGGGCGCGGTGGATGCCGCCGCCAAGATCGGCAGCCTGAGCATCCGCTTCGGCCTCGGCTGGGCGAAATCCCACAGCTTCCACACCGGCCAGACCCCGGTGATGAAGTACAACCGCGCGCTGATGCAAGCGATCATGTGGGACCGCATCAATATCGCCGACGTGGTGGGCGTGCAGGTCATCAGCCTGGACGACGCTCCCCGTGGCTACGGCGAGTTCGATGCCGGCGTGCCGAAGAAATTCGTCATCGACCCGCACAAGACCTTCAGCGCCGCCTGACTCCACAGTGCGACCCCCGACGCCGTGGGTGTGACAGCCGCGGCGTCTGTCCCTCAAGGGGCCCTTCGGGCCCCTTTTTTTGTCTGGGCTGTTGGGGAGTGGAGGCCTTTGTAGGGGCGAATTCATTCGCCAAGCAGGCCGAAGGTCTGCCCATTGGCCTCCAATAGGACAGCTGCGCTGCCCTTGGCGAATGAATTCGCCCCTACAGGTGATTTCGCTCCGCGGTGGTCATTCCTCCTCCAGCTCCACGAACCTTTGCAGATCCACCACCTCCAGCTTTATCCGCCCGACGAAGGCGGAGAACGCCAGGGCCGCCGCCAGGCGCCGCAGGTCGGAGGCCCAGGGCGGCACGTAGCGGGGCTGTTCCAGCCAGCCGGACTCGAACAGCGGCGCCAGGCGCACCACGTCGCCCGCGCTCATGCGTCCGGCGAACAGCTGGCGCAGCAGTTCCGGGCGGTTGTCGCGCACCGCCACCCGCAGCAGGGTGTGCACGCCGAGCATGCCGATCACGTAGCAGGCGTCCTTGGTGAAGGCGCCGCCGCCGCGCACGTCGGCGCCACGGAACACCCGCTGGGTGGAGCGGAAGGATTCCTCCTCCGTCTGCCCGGCTTCCAGGAAGCCCTTGAACACCTCGATGAAGTCGGCGCCGTCCAGGGCCTGCTGCACCGCCACCACCCGCAGGGCGATGCGCCGCAGGCGCTGGATGTCGATGCTGCCGGTGAGCAGCTCGGCGAGCATGGCGATGCCTTCCTGGGTCAGGGTGGTGCGCGGCGCGCCCAGGGCCAGGCTGGTGAGGCGCGGCTGGGCGCGGCCATTGAGGGCGGTGCCGACATGCACGAAGGCTTCGTGCTGCAACAGCTGGGCCTTGTCCAGCTCGGAAAAGCGCGCCGAAGCGCGCAGGCGGATGCGGGTGGCGCCGGCGATGGCCTTGGAGGCCAGGTCCGGGTCCAGCACTACCTTCACCTGGCCGGGGCCGAAGAAGGCGTCCACTTCGGTGCGCATCCAGGCGGCGAAGTCTTCGGCCGGGATGGTTGCCTCGGTGGCGGGGATGCTGCGGCTGTCCAGCAGGGCGTCGGTGGTGTCGAGGAAGAAGCGCGCGGCATCCAGGGGCGTCATCTTTTGCCGTTCGTAGTAGTGGTCCGGACGCTGGTAGAGACGCGCGGAGTAGTCGGTGAAGGCCGGCGTGCCGATGGCCCCCAGCATGCGTCCGGCGCAGGCGTAGCTGCGCGCGGTGGCGGCGAGGAAGGCCCCGGCCGGGTGGCCGGCGTCGCACCGGCTGGCGAGGGTTTCCAGCGCTTCTACCTCCATGCTGTGGTCACGGGGTTTCAGCGGCACATCCGGTAGTTTCGGACGGCCGGCGCGCCAGTCGGCGAGGAAGCGTTCCTCGATGCCATCGGGCCAGGCGATGGCGTCGAGCACGCGGATTCTGCGGGCCAGGCCGGGGAGGGCGGCGTCGAGTTCGGCCAGGTTGTGCTTGGTCATGGCGAAGGGCCGTGGAGAGTGGTCATTGAAGGCTAGTCCATGGCTGGCACGGTCAGCCCCCTCTCCCTCTGGGAGAGGGGAGACAAGCGGCGAATGAATTCGCCCCTACAGGGGCCGGCGTGAAGAACCGACGGAATGCCGGGAACGCCGGCCCCATCTCCGCAGTCATATTGCCGAGCCTCCGCTCACCGGCCGGTACGCAGTGTTCCGGCGCGGATCCATCCTCGAGGTCGACCTATGCACACTCCCCGAAGCCTGACCCTGGCCGTCCTGCTCAGCCTGGCTGCCAGCCCGGTGTTCGCCGTTACCCTGGGCGATGTCGTCTCCGCCGCTGCCGCGAGCGGGACGGATAGCCATCAGGAGCAGGGGCCGGGCATCGAGCCGGCGGAGTCGGCGGCCATGCTGGAGCAACTGGGCGGCCAGCTGCAGATCACCCCGGAGCAGGCCCTGGGCGGCGCTGCCGCGCTGTTCGGCCTGGCGCGCAACAACCTGCCGGCCGATCAGTTCGCCCAGCTGGACCAGGCGGTGCCGGGTGTGGGCATACTCACCGACCCCAATACCCAGGGCCTGCTCAGCAGCATCGGCGGGCTGCTCGGGCAGCAGCCGGGCAATGCCCTGGGCGGCCAGCCCGGGGTGCTCGCCGGGCAGCAGATGAACAGCATGGCGGACGTGAGCCAGGCCTTCGGCGCGCTGGGGATGGACAACAGCCTGATCAGCCGCTTCGCCCCGCTGATCCTGTCCTTCCTCGGCCAGCAGGGCCTGGCCGACTCGCTGCTGCAGAGCCTGGGCAACCTTTGGCAATGGACGGTACCGCCGGTGACCCCAGGCTTGCAGCAGACGCCGATACAGCAGTCGCCGGTGCAGCAGGTTCCGCTGCAAAAGGCGCCGGTGAGCGGCCTGTCGACCTGAGCCGCGCTGGGGTAGGTCTCGCGCCTACCCCTTCAGTTCAGCGCGCAGCTGCTCGATGCGCGCGTCCTTCTCCTGCCAGAGCCGGCTGACCCAGGCCTGCACGTACTGGCGGAATTCCCCATCGTTCTCGTAGTCGCCCTGCCACAGGGCCGGGTCCAGGTCGCGGGTACGGATATCCATGATCACCCGGGGTACCTGGCCGGACAGCAGGGCCCAGAAGCCGGGCACGCCCTTGCCGGGGTAGACCAGGGTGACATCGAGGATGGCATCGAGCTTCTCGCCCATGGCCGCCAGCACGAAAGCCACGCCGCCCGCCTTGGGTTTCAGCAGGTGCCGGTAGGGCGAGCCCTGGTTGGCATGTTTGACGGGGGTGAAGCGGGTGCCCTCGAGGTAGTTCACCACGGTCACCGGCATGCGCTTGAACTTCTCGCAGGCGGCCCGGGTGATTTCCAGGTCCTTGCCCTTCATGTCCGGATGCTTCTCCAGGAAGGCCTTGCTGTAGCGCTTCATGAAGGGGTAGTCGAGGGCCCAGAAGGCCAGGCCGAGGAAAGGCACCCAGATCAGCTCCTTTTTCAGGAAGAACTTGAAGTAGGGCGCCTTGCGGTTGAAGGCCTGGACCAACGCCGGAATGTCCACCCAGGACTGGTGGTTGCTGATGACCAGGTAGGAGGTGTCGTTGCGCAGCCCGTCGCCGCCGCGAATGTCCCAGTGGGTGGGGGTTAGGGCGGCGAAGACGCGCTTGCAGTTCTCCGCCCAGGCTTCGGCGATCCACATCACACCCCGTGAGCAGGTATCGCGCAGGCGCTGGCCCGGCAGGACGAGCTTGAGCAGGGCGATGGCCAGCATCGGGCCGATCAGGATCAGGGTGTTCAGCAAGAGCAGCAGCGTGGTGGCGATTCCGGTCAGCAGTGCCCGCATGGCTCCTTGGCTCCTCGTCCGCTTGGATGTGCGCCATGATACGCAGTCGTCCTCGACGCGACGAGCGGTCGGGCCTTGCCCGCTACCGGGGGGCGGGTATGCTTCCGGGCACCCGCTGCCATCGCCGATGGCGAACCAATTGCCCATCCGCCCAGTCCCAGAACCGTACCCCTCAACCAGGAGATACTGCGTTGAAATCCCTGATCGCCCTGCTTGCCCTGGTGGCGCTGCCCGTCGTCGCCGCCGAGGAGCCCACCCTCTACGGCCGCTACGAATACGTGCGCCTGCCGGAGATCGGCCAGACCCTCAAGGCCAAGATGGATACCGGCGCCCTCACCGCGTCCCTGTCGGCCAAGGACATCGAGCGCTTCAAGCGCGACGGTGAGGATTGGGTGCGCTTCCGCCTGGCCACCAAGGATGCCGACGACACCCTCTACGAGCATCGCCTGTCGCGCATCAGCAAGATCAAGAACCGCGCCGACGAACTGGGCGACGAGGACGAGGCGCCCTCGGCGGAGATTTCCAAGCGTCCGGTGGTGGACATGGAAATGTGCCTGGGCGGGGTCAAGCGCACGGTGGAGGTCAACCTCACCGACCGCTCCAGCTTCAACTACCCGCTGCTGATCGGCGCCAAGGCCCTGCGCGAGTTCAAGGCCGCCATCTACCCCGGCAAGAAGTTCACCGCCGGCAAGCCCCAGTGCTGATTGACGGGGAAGGGGCCGTGCGGCACCTTCCCCTTCACCTCCATGAGCCGGGACGCCCATGCCACATATCCTCATCGTCGAAGATGAAGCCGCCATCGCCGACACCCTGGTCTATGCCCTCGAGGCCGATGGCAACGCCACCACTTGGCTGAGCCTCGGCGGCCCGGCGCTGGAGCTGCTGCGCCAGCAGCCGGTGGACCTGGTGATCCTCGATGTCGGCCTGCCGGACACCAGCGGCTTCGAGCTGTGCAAGGCGCTGCGGCGATTCTCCGAGGTGCCGGTGCTCTTCCTCACCGCGCGCAATGCCGAGATCGACCGGGTGGTGGGCCTGGAAATCGGTGCCGACGACTATGTGGTGAAGCCCTTCAGCCCGCGCGAGGTGGCCGCGCGGGTGCGCGCCATCCTCAAGCGCACGGCGCCCCGCGAGGCGGTCCCCGCGCCCGCTGCCAACGGGCCCTTCCAGGTGGATGCCGAGCGCGTGCGCATCCACTACCATGGCCGGCTCCTCGGCCTGACCCGCCACGAATTCCGCCTGCTCCAGGCGTTGCTGGCGCAGCCCGAGCGGGTGTTCAGCCGCGAGCAGCTGCTGGACGCCCTGGGAGTGGCCGCCGATGCCGGCTACGAGCGCAACGTAGACAGCCACATCAAGGGCCTGCGCGCCAAGCTGCGCGAGGTGGCGCCGGCTGCCGAACCCATCCAGACCCATCGCGGCCTGGGCTACAGCTACGCGCCGGATCGCGCCTGATGCCGCTGGGCGTCCGCATCTTCCTGGCCTACTTCCTCTTCGTCGGGCTGGCCGGCTGGTTCGTGCTCAGCACGGTGATGGACGAGATCCGTCCCGGCGTGCGCCAGTCCACCGAGGAGACCCTGGTGGATACCGCCAACCTGCTGGCGGAGATACTTCGCGACGAAGTGCGCGCCGGCACCCTGGACCAGGGCCGCCTGCCGGCGCTGCTGCGCGCCTACGGCCAGCGCCAGCCGGGGGCGGATATCTGGGGCGTGCGCAAGACGGCGGTCAACCACCGCATCTATGTCACCGACGACAAGGGCATGGTGCTGCTGGACTCCAGCGGCGCGGCGCTGGGCCAGGACTACTCGCGCTGGAACGACGTCTACCTGACCCTGCGCGGCCAGTACGGCGCCCGCTCCACCCGCGAGGACCCGAACGACCCGGATTCCTCGGTCATGTACGTGGCCGCGCCGATCCGCGATGGCGAACGGATCATCGGTGTGGTCTCGGTGGCCAAGCCGAATGCCTCGCTGCAGCCCTACATCGAGCGTTCGCAGGGGCGTCTGGCCTGGCTCGGCGCTGGCCTGATCGGCCTCGGCCTGCTGGTGGGCGGGCTGCTGTCCTGGTGGCTGAGCCATTCGCTGCGGCGCCTGCGCGACTACGCCCAGGCGGTGAGCGAAGGCCGGCGCGCCGAGTTGCCGGGCATGAGCGGCGGCGAGCTGCGCCAGCTGGCCGCCGCCGTCGAGCGGATGCGCACCCAGCTGGAAGGCAAGGCTTACGTCGAGCGCTACGTGCATACCCTGACCCACGAGCTGAAAAGCCCGCTGGCGGCCATCCGTGGTGCCGCCGAGCTGCTGGAAGGGGATATGCCGGCCGAGCAGCGGCAGCGCTTCGTGGCCAATATCGGCAACGAGGGTGCGCGCCTGCAGCAACTGGTCGAACGCCTGCTCAACCTGGCCCGGGTGGAGCAGCGCCAAGGGCTGGAAGAGCGCGTGGCGGTGCCCCTGCGCGAGTTGGCCGAGAAACTGCTGGGAGCCCAGGCGGCGCGGATCGAGGCCGCCGGCTTCCAGGTGGAGAACCGGATCGCACCAGGGCTGTGCGCGCTGGGCGAGCGCTTCCTGCTGGGCCAGGCCCTGGCCAACCTGCTGGAAAACGCCCTGGATTTCACCCCGGCCGGCGGCCTGCTGCGGCTGGACGCCGAGCGGCGCGGCGACTGGCTGGAACTGCGGCTGTACAACCAGGGCGAGGCCATCCCTGAATTCGCCCTGCCGCGCCTGACCGAACGTTTCTATTCCCTGCCGCGCCCCGCAACAGGGCGCAAGAGCACGGGTCTCGGCCTCAATTTCGTGCAGGAAGTGGCCGGGCTCCACGGCGGCGAGCTGAGGGTGGCGAATCGCGACGATGGCGTGGAAGCCTGTCTGCGACTTCCAGCTGTCGCGGATTGATATGCGACCGCCGCCCAGCGGCGCCGGCCGCATCACCCTTCGGCTATAAATTGACCAGGACGGCGTCCCGATTTTTGGCGGCCGTCGCCACCTTGTAACCAGGTTTTGGCTTGATTCTTGATTTGGCACTGACGCACAGCGCCGAGCTTCGTCACAAGAAACACAGGCCCTCAAGGAGCTGCCGGATGAAAACAGTCGCCGAGATTCTCAGAGCCAAGTCCCATACCCGGATTTTCAGCGTGGACCCCACGACCACCGTACTGGAAGCCGCCCTGCTGATGGCCGACAAGGACATCGGCGCGCTGGTGGTATTGAAGGGGGGCGAGCTGGTGGGCATCGTCACCGAGCGCGACTTCGTGCGCCGCGTCGCGGCCCTGGAACGCTCGGCCTACGCCACCACCATCGAGGAGGTGATGACCTCCAACCTCTTCGTGGTGACCCTGCGGGACAGCAACCAGTACTGCATGCAGCTGATGACCGAGAAGAACCTGCGCCACCTGCCGGTGCTGGACAACGGCAAGCTGGTGGGCCTGCTCTCCATCCGCGACCTGGTGCGCGATATCACCGCCGAGCAGGAAAGCCTGATCCATCATCTGGAGCAGTACATCCGCGGGGCATAGCGTCTTCCCGCAGGCGACGACCTCCTTGTAGGGGCGAATTCATTCGCCAGGCAGGCCGAAGGCCTGCCCATCGGGCTCCATCGGGGCAGCTGCGCTGCCCTTGGCGAATGAATTCGCCCCTACAGTGATGAATGGCCCCTCCGCCACCCAATCCCCACACAATCTCCACATTTCCCCCATGGGCCCACCTCGGGCGTTCCCCAGACTCTCCCCATCCCGACACAAGGAGAGTCGCCATGACCCGTACCCTGGGTTTCAAACTGGGCATCATCGCCCTGCTGATGCTGTTGCTGATCATCCCGCTGACGCTGATCGACGGCCTGATCGATGAGCGCCAGGCGGCGCGCGACGGCGTGCTGGCCAATATCGCCCGCAGTTCCAGCTACAGCCAGCGGATCACCGGGCCCATCCTGGTGGTGCCCTACAAACGCACGATTCGCGAATGGAAGACCTACGAGCAGACCGGCCAGCGCCGCCTCGAGGAGCGCGAGGTCGGGGGGCGGCTCTACTTCCTGCCGGAGCGGTTCAACCTGACCGGCACCGTGGACACCGAGCTGCGCGCCCGGGGCATCTACAAGGCGCGGCTGTACAAGAGCGAGAGCCAGGTCAGCGGGCAGATCCGGGTGCCGGCCAACTATGGCATCGACCAGGACCTGGCCGACTACCGCTTCGAGCAACCCTTCCTGGCGGTGGGTATCAGCGATATCCGCGGCATCGGCAATGCCCTGAAGCTGCGCCTGAACGGCCAGACCCTGGACTTCCAGCCCGGCAGTGGCGACCGCCTGCTCGATGGCGGCGTGCACGTTCTCCTGGCGCCGTTGCAGGCTGACCTGGTGCAGAGCCTGGACTTCGCCTTCGAGCTCAAGCTGCAGGGAACCTCCAGCCTGAGCATCACCCCGGTAGGCCGCGATTCGCGGGTGGAGCTGAGCTCCTCCTGGCCGCACCCGAGCTTCATCGGCGAATTCCTGCCCAGCGAGCGCAGCATCGGCGCCAAGGGTTTCAATGCGGTCTGGCAGACCAGCTTCTTCGCCACCAACCTGCAGGAGGCGCTCGCCGAATGCGTGGGCGCGGGCCAATGCAACGCCTTCAACTCGCGGGACTTCGGGGTGAGCTTCGTCGACCCGGTGGACCAGTACCTGAAGACCGACCGTGCGATCAAGTACGCCCTGCTGTTCGTCGCCCTGACCTTCGCCGGCTTCTTCCTGGTGGAGGTGCTCAAGCGCCTGGCGGTCCATCCCGTGCAGTACGGTCTGGTGGGGTTGGCCCTGGCGTTCTTCTACCTGCTGCTGCTGTCGCTTTCCGAGCATCTGGAGTTCGCCCTGGCGTTCGCGATCTCGGCCTCGGCCTGCGTGGCCCTGGTGGGCTTCTATGTCAGCCATGTGCTGCACAGCTGGCTGCGCGGAGGTGGCTTCACCCTGGCCCTGGCAGCGCTCTACGGGATGCTCTACGGCCTGCTCAGCGCCGAGGACTACGCACTGCTGATGGGCTCCTTGCTGGTGTTCGGAGTGCTCGCCTGTGTGATGGTGCTCACCCGCAAGCTGGACTGGTATGGCGTCGGCCGTACCCAGCCGGAGAGCGGCAATTGAGGCGGCTGGGATTGCGCGAGGACCAGGAGCGCGGGGCGAAGCTGGCGGCGGAGCTGGACCGGCTGTTCAGCGCCAGCCTGCCCCGCCTGCACGAGGAGTTGGAATCAGTGCGTCGGCGCCGTGGCCTGCAGCGACGGCCGCTGGCTGGCGGTTGAGTACCAGGCCGCCAGTCTCGGGCAATCGCGCCGCCAGTTCAGGTCGGGCAGGCGGAAGTCCAGGTAGCCCAGGGCGCAGGCGGCGCTGATGGCGGCCACGTCGAAACGTTCGCCCAGTTCGCCAGCGGCCTGCTCGAAGGTTTCCAGGGCGCGGTCGATCTTGTTGCACTGGCCCAGCACCCAGTCGTCCCAGCGCTTGTCCTCGGGACGCAGGAAGGTTTCGTAGCGCACCAGGATGGAGGCATCCAGCACGGCGTCCGCCAGGGAGGCCAGGGTCAGGCGCCGCCAGCGCGCCGGACCATCGCGGGGGATCAGCGGCTCGCCGCTGTGCTGGTGATCGAAGTAGTCGAGGATCACCCGGCTGTCGTGCAGCACGCTGCCGTCGGCCAGCAGCAGGGCGGGAATCTTGCCGGCGGGGTTGTGTTCGTTCACCTCGGCGCTGGGGTTCAGCGGGGTCAGGGTGACGCCGTGCAGGGTGACGCTGCCCAGCTGCCCGGTTTCGTGGAGCAGCACCATGACCTTGCGAACGTAGGGCGAGGTGGGCGAGAAGAACAGGGTCTGGCTGGCGCTCATGCGGGGTCCCTCGACGGCTGCAGCGGTGTATTGGGGCAGTTATACCGCATTGGATCGCCGTCGGGCATGTAGGGGCGAATTCATTCGCCAAGCAGGCCGAAGGGCTGCCCTGCGAGGCTTGGGCAATGGGCGGCTGCGCTGCCCTTGGCGAATGAATTCGCCCCCACAGGAAAAGCGGGCCGAGGAGATGACTCAGTAGCGGATCATCACCAGCCGGTCCTGGGCCGACTCGGCGCCCCAGACCTCGCCCGTACGGCCGGACAGCTGCGTCACCCGGGCACCGGGCCTGTCGCTGGGGAAACTGGCGAAGAGGCGGCTGAACGGATTGAAACGCAGGATGGCATTGGCGCGGAAATCGCTCAGCCAGACCCGTTCCTGCTCGTCGACGTAGAGGGCATGGGCATCGGCGTCGCCGCCGGGGATACTCCAGCTGCTCCAGGTTTCTCCCAGCGGGTCGAACCTACTGAGGCGACCGCTGTCGGCCTCGCTGACCCACAACGTGCCGCGCGAATCGCTCCAGATCAGGCGGGGGCCGGCGCTGGCGTCCGGTATCTCGACCACTTTGGCGCGGCCGGTGGTGGGCTCGATGCGGGCGATATGGCGGGCATTCTGGTTGGCGTACCAGACCTCGCCATTGGGTGTCACGGTAATGCCGCCGGGGCCGGCGCCGCCTGGCGCGGGCCAGATTTCCACGTTCTCGGAAGCCGGCTCGAAGCGGCCGATGAATCCGCGTTGGCCGGTGAACCAGAGGTTGCCATTGCGATCCAGGGCGATGCCTTCGAGGCCGGTATCGGCAGCCGTGCCCTTGAGGGGGAAGCTGTGCACCGAGAGGTCGGTCGGGTCGACCCTGACCAGCGCATCGAGGCCCGGGTCGGAGACCCAGGCCGCACCGTCCTGGTCCACCACCAGGGCACTTGGCGAAGAACCCACGCCCAGCGGGATGAGCTGGCTCTGGCCGGTCATGGGGTCGAGCAGCCCGACGCAGCCCTGGCGCTGGGCCGTGAACCACACGCGTCCATCGGTGGCCGGGGCCACGTCGCGCGGGCCCGTGCCCGCCGGGACCGGGTAGTAGGTGACATCAGCTGCCGGAACCGTCCCGCAGTACAGGATGGCGAGCAGGGCGAAGGCGATGCTGCGGATCATGGCGGAGACCTCCGAGTCTCGGGTCCTAGGTCAATCGACGCCGGAGGTCGCCAAGGGTTCGGAAGATTCGCCGAATGGTGCGGGGGAAAGGACTGCTCCTTCGGGGGCCGCAGCGCAAGGCCGGTTCGTCGAGGCGGGCCGGCGGCCGCCATCACTGGCCGTCGGATGGGCTCAGAAGGCAGGGACCTGTTGCCGGCGTTGCCACTTCGTCAGGGCGGATACCAGCGCCGCCGGGCTTTCCAGCCCCTGGCGGCGGGCACGGCTGAACAGGATCAGGGCGATCTCGGCGGTGACCAGGGCGTCGGCGCTGGCATTGTGGCGCTGCTGCACCTGCAGGCCGAAGTAGTCCACCCATTCGTCCAGGCCGCCATTGCGGATGCCGGCCTCGGGGCAGAGCAGGGGCGCCAGTTCGGCGATGTCGAGGAAGCTGTGGCGCAGGCGATGGTCGAGGTCCTGCTTGAGGGCGCGGCCGAGCATGCGTTGGTCGAAGGTGGCGTGGAAGGCCAGCAGCGGACTGTCGCCGAGGAACTCCATGAATCCCAGCATAGCCTCGGCCGGTTCGACGCCGGCGGCCAGCTCGCTCGGGGCGATGCCGTGGATCAGCACGCTGGCGCTGAGTTTGCCGGTATCGCGCTGCAAGGTGCACTCGAACTGGCTGCCCAGGTCGATGGCGCCGTCCTCGATGCTCACCGCGCCGATGGACAGCACCAGGTCGCGGCTCATGTTCAGGCCACTGGTTTCCAGGTCCAGCACCACGAAGCGCTGTTCCCGCAGGGGGCGGTCATCCAGCGGCTGGGGACCGGGCAGGCGGTCGCGACGGGCGGCGAACTCCGGGGACAGGGGCGTGCGGCGGGTGAACCAGGGAAATACGTTCATAGCTGGTAGCGTAGCGCCAGGCTGGATTGCAGGCGCTGGGCCTGGCGGAAGGATTCGCGCAGGATGCGCCGGTCCAGGTGGTTGAGGGTGTCCGGGTCGAGCCGGTTGGAGTAGGGCAGCCCTTGTCGTGCCTGGTGCTGGTGCTGCTGCATGCGGGTCAGCTGGATGAAGTGGTAGGCCTCCTCGAAGGCCGCGCCGTCCTGGGCGTCCACCACGTCACGTTCCACCAGCTGGCGCAGGCGTTCCAGGGTGTTGCAGGCGCTGATGCCGTGGGCCAGGGCGAGGAGGCGGGCGCCGTCGACGAAGGGCGTGAGGCCCTGGATCTTCAGGTCGAGGGTGTCCTTCTCGGCACCCTTGCGCGCCACCACGAAATCGCGGAAGCGGCCCACCGGCGGGCGCTGGCGCAGGGCGGTGTCGGCCAGCATGCGCTGGAAGATGCTGTTGTCCGCCACCAGCACCAGCAATTCGCGCTGCAATTGTTCGCAACCCTCGGTGGGCCCCCAGACGGCGCGCAGGTCGAAGTAGATGGAGGAGCCCAGCAGGTTTTCCGGCGTCGCCTCGCGGACGAAGCCGGCGAAGCGTCGGCTCCATTCGCTACGGGACAGGCAGAGCTGCGGGTTGCCGGCCATGATGCCGCCCTTGCACAGCTCGAAACCGCAGCGGGCCAGGGACTGGTTGATGCGTTCGGCCAGCGGCAGCAGGCGTCCGCGGATGGCGGCGGCTTCGGCGGCATCCGCGGCCTCGAAGAGGATGCCGTTGTCCTGGTCGGTGTGCAGGGTCTGCTCGCAACGCCCCTCGCTGCCGAAGCACAGCCAGGTGAAGGGAATCCCCGGATCGCCCATTTCCTCGAGGGTGAGTTCGATCACCCGGCAGACGGTGTGGTCGTTGAGCAGGGTGATGATGCGCGTGATCTGGGTGGAGCTGGCGCCGTGGGCGAGCATGCTGTCCACCAGGCGCTGGATCTCGCCCCGCAGGGCGGCCAGGGTTTCGACCCGCCCGGCGTGGCGGATGGTGCGCGCCAGGTGCACCAGATCGACCCGCTGCAGGGAGAACAGGTCGCGCTCCGATACCACGCCCACCAGGCGTTCGTCCTGCACCACGCAAACGTGGGCGATGTGCCGCTCGGTCATGGCCAGGGCGGCGTCGAAGGCGCTGGCCTCGGGCGGCAGGTGGAAGGGCGCCTGGGTCATGACCTCGGCTATGGGCTGGGCCAGGTCGGCGCTGGCGTCGGCGATCACCCGGCGCAGGTCGCGCAGGGTGAAGATGCCCAGTGGGCGCTCCCGCGCGTCGACTATCACGATGCTGCCCACCTGCTGCTCGTGCATCAGCCGCACGGCATCGCGCAGCGGCAGTCCCGGCAGGCAGGCGATGGGCTGGCGCACCGCCAGTTCGCCGAGACGGGTGTCGAGGGAATACTGGGCGCCGAGGGTTTCCACCGCGCGCATCTGCACCTGCTGATTGACCTGGTCGAGCAGGCTGCTGACCCCGCGCAGGGCGAAGTCGCGGAAGGGGTTGGAGAGGGCGAACAGCTTGATGAAGGCGGTCTTGCCCAGGAGCAGGCAGAAGGTGTCTTCGCCGGCCAGGTGTTCGGTGCGGGTCGCACGCTCGCCGAGCAGGGCGGCCAGGGGGAAGCACTCGCCGCTGGCGATCTCGAAGGTGGTCTCGGTGCCGCGCCGGGCCGAGTGCGGGCGCTCGCCCACGACCCGGCCCTGCTTGACGATGTAGAAGTGCTCCACCGGCCCGTCCTGGGGCTTGATGATGGATTCGCCGGCGGCATAGAAGCGCAGCAGGCAGTGCTCGACGAGAAAGGCGAGGTGGGCGCTTTCCATCTGGTTGAAGGGCGGATGCTTCTGCAGGAACTCCATGGTGCCGTGGATGTTCTGCATCACCGCCTGCTTGCCGGCCTGGGCAAATGCATCTGCCTTGTTCATGGACCTGCCTGCTGTTCTTGTTGGACGGATCATGCTGCGCCTGGCGGCCGGTGGCACAAATTGGACGTAAGTCTAAGCGTTGGCAAGTCGTCGGCAGGCCGGGGCCCAGGGCTACCGTTCGGCGGCTAGTGCGTTCTGCAAGGGAACTTGCATGCATTTTGCGCATCCGACCTGCGTGCCCCGTGCTAAAGCTTATTGGCAAGGGGCGTTGGGCCCGCCAGGGCGGCCCCCTTCGAGGACGAACCCCATGAGTTACGGTGACCTGCTGAGCGAGGCCGAGCTGCAAGCGCTTGATGAGATCATGCGCGTACCCGACGCGCCGCCCAGCGTCCTGCTGGTGGATGATGACGAGGCCGGGCGCGATCTCCTGGCCGATGCGCTGGTCGCCCAGGGTATTCCCTGCATCACCGCCGAGAGCGGCGAGCAGGCGCTGGCGCTGCTGGTGACGCGGCCTTCCATTGGCCTGATGATCACCGAACTCCACATGCAATGCGGCAGCGGCCTGGAGCTGGTGCGCCAGGTGCGCCAGTCGGCGCGGGCTACCCTGCCGGTCATCATCGTCTCCGGCAATGCCGACGTGCAGGACGCCATCGAGGCGATGCACATGAAGGTGGTGGACTTCCTCCTCAAGCCGGTGGACATGAGCCGCCTGGCCAACCTGGTGCGCAACGAGCTGGGCGCCCCGCCCGAACCCAAGGCCCCGCCTCCCCGGGTGCGGCCCAGGCAGGCGAAAACGAAGGCCAAAGCCAAAGTCATCGCGCTGAAGAGCGCATAGAAAACCGCCAGGGACAGGCGGTTTTTTTATGCCTGTCCGCCGGCCCTCAGTGGTGCGCGCTGTCCACCGCTATCGCTTCGCCGGATACGTCCAGGTGTTCGCTGCGACGATCGGCGATGGCGTAGTGGATCAGCCCGCCGAGGCCGGCGCCGAAGAACCAGGAGAACTGCGACAGCGACTCGAACGCAGGCACCAGCGCCAGCACGATGGCGATCAGCGCCGACGGAATGAATGCCGCTATCGCGCGCAGGTTGATGCCATGGCGATAGTGGTAGGCGGCGTCGCGGCTTTCGCTGTACAGCTCCGGCAGGTTCACCCGGCTCCGGCGCACCAGGTAGTAGTCGGTGACGATGATTCCGTACAGCGGGCCGAGCAGGGCGCCGAGGCCGCCGAGGAAATACAGGATGACCGCCGGGCTGTTGTACAGGTGCCAGGGCAGGATCAGCACCGCGATGGTGGCGCTGAGCAGGCCGGCGCGGCGGAAGTTCAGCAGGTTCGGCGCCAGGTTGGTGAGCACGTAGGCCGGGGCGACGAAGTTGGCCATGATGTTCACCGCCACGGTGACGATCAGGAAGGCCAGGCAGGCCAGTACCAGGCCGGTGGTGTCGGGGATGCTGGCGACGATTTCGGTCGGGCTCTGCACCAGCTTGCCGTCGATGCTGAACTGCGCACCGGCCAGCACCACCGCGATCAGCGCAAAACCCAGCATGTTCACCGGGAGCCCCCAGAAATTGCCCACGCTGATGGTGCGGCGGTCCGGGCAGTTCCGCGTGAAATCGCAGAAGTTGAGGATCATGGTGCCGTACAGCGACACCCAGAGTGCCGCCGCGCCCAGTACCTTCAGCCACATGGTCGAGCCGCTGAAGCCTTCGCCGGTGGACCAGGTGATGGAAAAGCCGCTGCGCTGGTACATCCAGAACGCCAGCGCGGCGAAGGTGACCAGGATCACCGGACCGGCGAAGGATTCGTAGCGGCGCACCATCTCCATGCCGTAGGCGAAGATCACCAGCTGCACGCACCAGATGCCGAGGAAGGTGATCCAGCCGAGCGTGGACAGGCCGAGAATCGAGTTCTGGTCGAGCTCGTGCAGCCCTGGCGCCAGGGCATTGAGCAGCACGCGCAGGACGACCGAGGCGAGGTAGGTCTGGATGCCGAACCAGGCGATGGCGATGACCGCGCGGATCAGCGCCGGCAGCTGCGCGCCGTGGATGCCGAAACTGATCCGGCACATCACCGGGTAGGGCAGGCCGGTCTTCTGGCCCATGTAGCCGGACAGGTTCATCAGTCCATAGATCACCAGTGCGCCAAGGGCGAAGGCCGCGAGGATCTGCGCGCCACTCATGCCCAGGGCGAAGAGGCCGATGGCGAAGGAATAGTTGGCGATGTTGTGCACATCGTTGGTCCACAGCGCGAACAGGCTGTAGCGCCCCCAGCTGCGGTTCGCCGCACGGGTCGGTGCAAGGTCGGCGCTGTACAGGCGTGGGCTCAGCGTTACCTGGCCGGGGGCGGCCGTTTCGGCGGGCGGGGAATCGAGTCGGGTAACGCCGGAGAGTGGGGTGGGCGCCATGGGGCCTCCGTGAACTTGTGTGCATTGTTATGTTTTTTTGTATGCAAGCCAGTTTCGTGCCACCCACTCGATTCGGCGATTGCCGCAGCGATCGATGGTCTTGCGTGCACCATTGGAGGTCATCAGCAACTCAGGACTGATGCGCCTTTCATGCGATATCAGTCAATTTGTCCTTGAATTTCATTGACTTGAAAGTCAACTTTGCCCGAGGCGCAGGTGAGGTGGGAGTGGGGATTTTGTACACAATTTTTGTATGCATGAGTAACGCCCCGCGCTCGCCCCCCTTTTTCGCAGGCATGAAAAAACCGCCCCGAAGGGCGGTTTTTCATGGGTAGGTCTTACAGACCGTTTTTCGCCTTGAACTCGCGGCGACGACGGTGCAGGACCGGCTCGGTGTAGCCGTTGGGCTGCCTGGTGCCTTCCACCACCAGTTCCAGCGCGGCCTGGAAGGCCACGTTGCCTTCGAAGTTCGGCGCCATCGGGCGGTACAGCGGGTCGTTGGCGTTCTGCCGGTCGACCACCGCGGCCATGCGCTCCAGGCTCTCGACGATCTGCTCGCGGGTGACTACGCCGTGGCGCAGCCAGTTGGCCAGCAGCTGGCTGGAGATACGCAGGGTGGCGCGGTCCTCCATCAGGCCGACGTCGTTGATGTCCGGCACCTTGGAGCAGCCGACGCCCTGGTCGATCCAGCGCACCACGTAGCCGAGGATGCCCTGGGCGTTGTTGTCCAGTTCGTTCTGGATTTCTTCGGCGGTCCAGTTGGTGTTCGGCGCCAGCGGGATGGTCAGGATGTCGTCCACGGACGCCGGGGCGCGCTTGGCCAGTTCGGCCTGGCGGGCGAACACGTCGACCTTGTGGTAGTGCAGTGCATGCAGGGTGGCGGCGGTGGGCGAGGGTACCCAGGCGGTGTTGGCGCCGGCCATGGGGTGGCCGATCTTCTGCTCGAGCATGGCGGCCATCAGGTCCGGCATGGCCCACATGCCCTTGCCGATCTGCGCCTTGCCCTGCAGGCCGGTGGCCAGGCCGACGTCGACGTTGTTGTTCTCGTAGGAACCGATCCACTTCTCGGTCTTCATGGCGCCCTTGCGCACCATGGCGCCGGCTTCCATGGAGGTGTGGATCTCGTCACCGGTGCGGTCGAGGAAGCCGGTGTTGATGAACACCACGCGCTCGGCGGCGGCCTTGATGCAGGCCTTGAGGTTGACGGTGGTGCGGCGCTCCTCGTCCATGATGCCGACCTTCAGGGTGTTGCGCGCAAGGCCCAGGACGTCTTCGACGCGGCCGAAGATTTCGGTGGCGAAGGCCACTTCTTCGGGACCGTGCATCTTCGGCTTGACGATGTACATCGAGCCGGTGCGGGTGTTCTTGCGGCTGGTGTTGCCCTTGAGGTTGTGCAGGGCGATCAGGCCGGTGAACAGGCCGTCCTGGATGCCTTCCGGTACTTCGTTGCCGGCGGCATCGAGGATGGCCGGGTTGGTCATCAGGTGGCCGACGTTACGCACGAACAGCAGGGAACGGCCGTGCAGGGTCAGTTCCGAACCGTCGGCCCTGGTGTAGACGCGGTCCGGGTTCATGGTGCGGGTGAAGGTCTGGCCGCCCTTGCTGACTTCCTCGGCCAGGTCGCCCTTCATCAGGCCCAGCCAGTTGCGGTAGACCACGACCTTGTCGTCGGCATCGACGGCGGCTACTGAGTCTTCGCAGTCCATGATGGTGGTCAGGGCGGATTCCATCAGCACGTCCTTGACGCCGGCGGCGTCGGTCTGGCCGATGGGGCTCTGCGGGTCGATCTGGATTTCGAAGTGCAGGCCGTTGTTCTTCAGCAGCACGGCGGAAGGCGCAGCGGCATCGCCCTGGAAGGCGATGAACTGGGCGGCGTTCTTCAGGCCGGCTTCGCTGCCGTTCTTCAGGGTCACGGCCAGTTGGCCGTTCTTCACCGCGTAGGCGGTGGCGTCGACGTGGGAGGCGTTTTCCAGGGGCGCGGCGTCGTCGAGGAAGGCGCGGGCGAAGGCGATCACCTTGTCACCGCGAACCTTGTTGTAGCCCTTGCCCTTCTCGGCGCCACCTTCTTCGCTGATGGCGTCGGTGCCATACAGCGCGTCGTAGAGCGAGCCCCAGCGGGCGTTGGCGGCGTTCAGGGCGAAGCGCGCGTTCATCACCGGCACCACCAGCTGCGGGCCGGCCATGGTGGCGATTTCTTCGTCGACATTCTGGGTGGTGGCCTGGAAGTCGGCCGGTTCCGGCAGCAGGTAGCCGATCTCCTGGAGGAACGCCTTGTAGGCCACGGCATCGTGAGCCTGGCCGGCACGCGCCTGATGCCAGGCGTCGATCTTGGCCTGCAGTTCATCGCGTTTGGCGAGGAGGGCTTTGTTCTTCGGAGCCAGGTCGTTGATGACGGCTTCCACACCGGCCCAGAACTTCTCGGCCGCAATGCCGGTTCCAGGGATGGCTTCGTTGTTCACGAAGTCGAACAGGACTCTGGCGACCTGAAGGCCACCGACTTGAACGCGCTCAGTCATTGCTTGCCTCACTCTGCTCAATATCCGCTCGGACCGGGGGTTTCCCTTCTTGTAGTCCGAAGCGCGGCATACTACATGAAGCCGTCGTGAAAATCAGTGGGGTCGCGTCGCTATGCGACTAAAAGCTGGTTTACGGTCACAACGGCGGGCAGAATGTTCTCAAAAAACTGGCGTATTGTTCCAGTTAAATCTGAAAAATGTACACGATTTATTTTTCAGAGGAACTGCGACAGGCCGTCGCAGTGGGCTTTGCGGCGGTTCTCCGGGGCTTTCCTATACTCCCCGCAGCCCGCTCTGGAGCCCGCCATGTCCGTACACGCCGTCACTGCTGCCGATCTCGATGATCTCGCACCGCTGTTTTGCGGCTACCTGGAGTTCTACCAGGTGCCCCGGCCACTGGCCGAAGTCCGCGGGTTCCTCGAGCAACGCCTGGCGCGGGGCGATTCGACGCTCTTCATCGCCCGCGACACCGCCGGCACGGCCGTTGGATTCACCCAGCTCTATCCCTTTCTCTCGTCGCTGGCGCTGGCACCGGCCTGGTTGTTGAGCGATCTTTATGTAGTGCCCGCCGTCCGGCGCCGGGGCGTGGGGGGGGCGCTGATGAACGCCGCCCGCGCCCATGCCGAACGCAGTGGCGCCTGCGGCATCCAGCTGGAAACCGCGAAGACCAACCTGGCCGGCCAGGCGCTCTATGAGCGGCTGGGCTACAAGCGGGACGAAGTGTTCTATACCTACTGGCTGAGCCTGGCCTGAGAGTCTTTTCACGGTCGGCTGCGATCGTGAACAGACTCCAAGAGTTAGGCATCGTTTGCCAACATGAGGAGTCGAGCGTGGATCATCTGGTATTGACGGTCATAGCGGCGGACCAGCCCGGGCTGGTGGAACGCGTCGCACAGTGCATCGCCGCCCATGGCGGCAACTGGCTGGAAAGCCGCATGTCGCGCATGGCCGGGCAGTTCGCCGGGATACTGCGGGTGGCGGTGCCGGCCGAGGGCTATGACGAACTGGTGGAGGGACTGCAGGAGCTGAGCGCCCATGGCATCCGCGTGATGCTGGCGCAGAGCGGCATCGAGCCGGCCTGCACCTGGAAGCCGATCCTGCTGGATCTGGTGGGCAACGACCGGCCGGGGATCGTCCGTGATATCACCCGTCTTCTGGCGGAGCTGGGGGTCAACCTGGAAAGCCTGGTCACCGAGGTGATGCCGGCGCCCATGAGCAGCGAGCCGCTGTTCCACGCCGAGGCTGTGCTGGCGGTGCCGCTTACCCTGTCGCTGGACGTGTTGCAGGCAAAGCTGGAATCCCTGGCCGATGAACTCATGGTGGAGCTGAACCTGCACCAGGAGAAATGAGGGGCCAGTGCGTGGCTCCCGACGGTGGAAATCCGCCACGCGGATTTCCACCCTACGCCGGGTTCCGGCCTTTGTAGGGTGGATCGCGCTTCATCGATCCACCGCGGGGGTGGGGTTCAGGCGTTGCGCCGCAGGGTGAGCCAGGCGTCGACGCTGTAGATGGCCAGGCCCGCCCAGATGAAGGAGAAGGCCAGCAGCTTGCTCGGGTCGAAGTGTTCGCCGAAGAGGAAGATCGCCTGCAGCATCACCAGGGTCGGCGCGATGTACTGGAGGAAGCCCAGGGTGGTGTAGGGCAGATGGCGCGCCGCGGCGTTGAAGGACACCAGGGGCACCAGGGTGATGGGGCCGGCGGCCATCAGCCAGAGGGCCTCGGGGCTGCTCCAGAAGCTCGCCTGGGCGGAGGCCGCGGTCGGGGTGAGCAGCAGCCAGCCGATGGCCAGCGGCAGCAGCAGCCAGGTTTCCACTACCAGGCCGGGCAGGGCCTTCACCGGGGCCTGCTTGCGGATCAGTCCGTAGAAGCCGAAGGTCAGCGCCAGCGCCAGGGACACCCAGGGCAGCGCACCCACCTGCCAGATCTGCTGGGCCACGCCTATGGCCGCCAGCAGCACGGCGATCCACTGCAGGCGGCGCAGGCGCTCGCCGAGGAGCAGCATTCCCAGCAACACGTTCACCAGCGGGTTGATGTAGTAACCGAGGCTGGCCTCCAGCATGCGTCCGTTGTTCACCGCCCAGACGTAGATCAGCCAGTTGCTGGCGATCAGCATGCCGCTGGCGGCCAGGATGCCAAAGCGCCGGGGATTGTCGCGCAGCTCCCGCAGCCAGCCGGGGTGCTTCCAGACCAGCAGCAGGAGCGCGCCGAAGAGGGCGGACCAGAGGGCGCGGTGAACGATGATTTCCAGGGCGGGAACGCTCTGGATGGCTTTGAAGTAGAGCGGAAAGAGTCCCCAGATGATGTAGGCGGTGAGCCCCAGGATGTACCCGCGGCGCGGGTCGGCGGTGGCCATGGAATGTCCTTGCTTAGGCAGCTAACGAGTGGTGCGACATTCTAGTTGGCGCCGCCGGGGCTTGTCTGTGTGCTCAGGTTTTTTCCGCAAGGCTGTGCAAGTGAAAGGCGTAAGGGGTTCTTTACGACGGCTTGCTTCCGGGACATGGCATTCCCTTGTAGGGGCGATTTCAATCGCCAAGCGGGCCGCAGGTCCGCCCTGCGAGGCTTCCCAGGGGCAGCTGCGCTGCCCTTGGCGAATGAATTCGCCCCTACAGGTTGATGCTCCCCGGTCTAGAACAATCGCAACGGCTCCTCGTCCAGTGCCGCCAGTTGTTCGCGCAGGGTGAGGATCTGGTCGCCCCAGTAGCGTTCGCTGCCGAACCAGGAAAAGTGCATGGGGAAGGCCGGGTCGTCCCAGCGCCGGGCGATCCAGGCGCTGTGGTGCATCAGGCGCAGGCTGCGCAGCCCCTCGACCAGCGGCAGCTCGCGAGGGTCGAAGTCGTGGAATTCCTGGTAGCCGTCCACCAGTTCGGCGAGCTGGCCGAGGCGTTCCTGGCGCGGGCCGGCGAGCATCATCCACAGGTCCTGCACTGCCGGCCCCATGCGGCAATCGTCCAGGTCCACCACATGGAAGATGTCGTCGCGGCACAGCAGGTTGCCGGGGTGGCAGTCGCCGTGCAGGCGGATCGGCTGGTAGCGCACCTCGGCGAACAGCTGGTCCAGGCGCCTGAGCAGGTCGCGGGCAACCGACTCGTAGGCGGGCAGGAGGCTGCGCGGAATGAAGTCGCCCTCCAGCAGGGTGGCCAGCGACTGATGGCCGAAATTGTCCACCGCCAGGGTTTCGCGGTGTGCGAAAGGCCGGGCGGCGCCCACCGCATGCAGGCGGCCGAGCAGTTGGCCGAGGCGGTAGAGCTGGTCCATGTTGCCCGGCTCCGGTGCGCGGCCGCCACGACGGGGGAAGAGGGCGAAGCGGAAGCCGCCATGCTCGAACAGGCTTTCCCCGCCCTGCGACAGGGGGGCTACCACGGGGACTTCGCAGTCGGCCAGTTCGGCGCTGAAAGTGTGCTCCTCGCGTATGGCCGCGTCGCTCCAGCGCAGGGGGCGGTAGAACTTGGCGATCAGCGGCTCGGCGCCCTCGATGCCCACCTGGTAGACGCGGTTCTCGTAGCTGTTGAGGGCGAGTATCCGCGCATCGCTGAGAAAGCCGAGGCTTTCCACGGCGTCCAGTACCAGGTCGGGGGTGAGGTCATCGAAGGGGTGGGACATGGGCGGCTCCGGCAGTCAGGCGCCCAGTCTATCCCCAATGGTCGGCTGCGCGTCGGAATAGCTGCGCTGACAATGGCTTCGGGGGCTCATTTACAGCTCGTAAACTCCGCGCCCTCAGCCATTCTCGCCTTGCTCTTCTCTAGCTCGCTCGACCATTGACGCCTGTCAGAGTGCGGTGCCGAGCAACACCTGACCGGGGGCGAACTGTGCGCGGACCTTGTCGCCGGCCTTGAGGCCGAGCTGCGCCAGGCGCTCGGGCTCGACCAGGGCGCAAAGCATCTGGCCACTGGCGAGGGCGATGCGCACCTCGCTGGGACCGTCGGTGGCGTCGAGGATTTCCTCGATCCGTCCCTGCAGTTGGTTCAGCGCTTCGTCGGCCGGCTCGGCGAGCGGCTGCAGGCGTAGCCAGCCGGCCTTGATCAGCGCCACGACGCTGCGTCCGGGCGCCAGTTCCAGCTTTTCGGTGCTGTCGTGGGTGATCTGCGCATCGAGCCGTGCGCCGCCCACCAGCTCGACGCTCACCAGGTCGTTGCGGCCCCGCGCCTCGATGCCGAGCACCCGGCCGCTCAGCTGGTTGCGCGCGCTGGTGCGCAGCATCAGGCGGCCCAGCAGCTCCAGGTCCTGTTCGCTCTCGGAGCTCTCCAGTAGCCGCGCCTGCAGGCTTTCCAGGCGCTTGTACAGCGCCAGCAGCCGCTCGCCCTCGGCGGTCAGCCGCGCGCCGCCGCCGCCCTTGCCGCCCACCGAGCGCTCCACCAGGGGCCGCTCGGCGAGGTTGTTCAGCTCGTCGATGGCATCCCAGGCGGCCTTGTAGCTCAGGCCCGCGGCCTTGGCCGCGCGGGTGATGGAGCCTTGCACGGCGATCTGCTCCAGCAGCGCCAGGCGCTGCGGGCGGCGGGTGAGTTGCTGGGTGAGGGCGCTGGTCAGGCTCATGGGGCGCGGGTTCGTCTGGGGTTCTGGCGCGCAGGCTGCGCCCGGCGCTGCGCTGCGTCAAGCCTTCAGGCGTCGCCGGGACGGGGTGTGCGCGCCAGGCAGTAGACGTCCACCCGCGCCGCGCCGGCGCGTTTCAGCAGGCGGGCGAGGAAATGGGCAGTGGTGCCCGTGGTCAGCACGTCGTCCACCAGCGCCAGGTGCAAGCCGCGCACCTCGGCCCTTTGGTGCAGGGCGAAGGCGCGGCGCAGGTTGCGGCGCCGGGCGGCGGCATCCAGGCCCTGCTGGGGCGGGCCGTCCTCGATGCGCAGCAGCCAGTCGCTGCGCAGCGGGAGCCGCAGTTCGTCGCCCAGCCAGCGGGCCAGCATCTGCGCCTGGTTGAAACCGCGCTGGCGCAGTCTCGGTGCGGCCAGGGGTACCGGCAGCAGGGCGGCGGGGCGCGGCAGGCCTTCGGCGAAGGCGTGCTCGAGGTGGCGGGCGAGCAGTTCCCCCAATAGCCGACCGAGAGGCCAGCGCCCCTGGTGCTTGAAGCGGGTGATCAGGCTGTCCACCGGGAAGGCGTAGCGCCAGGGCGCCTCCACCCGTTCGAAGGGCGGTGGCCGCTTCAGGCAGTCGCCGCAGGGCAGGCCGTCGGTGGGCAAGGGCAGGGCGCAGATGGCGCAATGCCCGCCCAGCCAGGGCAGGTCGGCCTCGCAGTCGGGGCAGATGGGCAGGTCACCGCCGGCGGCATGGCAGAGCAGGCAGTCGGGCCTGTGGCGCAGCCAGGCCGGCCACAGCTGGGCGAATAGCGGATGCATGGTCCCCTCCCTGGGACTCGATTCGGGGCTGGTGCTCAGGCGATCAGCCAGCTCATCACCACCAGGCCGAGGAAGGTCAGCACCAGGCCGCCGACGATGGATTTGCGGACGAAGGCGCGGACGCCGCCGTAGAGCAGCGCCAGGCCGATGACCAGGAAGATCAGGCTGAAGAAGGAGACATCCATGCCGATGGCCCGCGCCAGGCCGTTGAGAAAATCGTTGATGGCCTGGCCGATGCCGTCGAGTACGCCGGACAGCAGGTCAACGATGAAGCGAATGACGCTGCCGATGATCCGGCCGAGCCATTCGAAAAATCCTTCGGTACGCACTGCTTGGGGCTCCTTGAGAATTGGGCGATGGCTTTGAGCGCGGCGTGGCGGCCGGGTTCAGCGGCGCGGGCTGCTCAGCTGCGGGGCCAGGAAGGAGTGCCGGAAGTACTCGCGGAACGCCTTCATCGGCTCGCTGAATTCCCGGTCACGGCGCCAGGCCAGGCCCACGCTCATCGGCGGCACCGCGTCGGTCAGGGAGAGGGTCTCGATGCGCCGCCCTTCCAGCGACCAGGGGCGGTACACCAGGTCCGACAGGATGGCTACGCCGGTGCCGTTGGCCACCATGCTGCGCACGGCCTCCACCGAACTGGTGCGCAGTATCACACTGGGCCGGAAGTCGGTCGACTCCCAGTAGCGCATGGCGGTCTGGTCCGCCTCGTCCACCGTCAGCAGGATGAAGGGCTCGCGGGCCACCTCCGCCAGGCCCACCGAGGCACGCTCGCTCAACGGGTGGCGGTTGGGCAGCCAGAGGCGGCGCTCGGAGCTGAACAGGGTCTCGGCGGCGATATCCGGGTGGCGCAGGTTGGCGGTCAGCACCACGGCCATGTCCAGGGAGCCGTCCAGCAGGCCGCTTTCGATGGCTTCGCGCTCCTGCTCGAACAGGTCGAGCCGGATGCCCGGGTACCACTGGGCCAGGCGCTGCAGGTGATAGGGCAGGAAGTAGCCCATCACCGTGTAGCTGGCGGCCACCTTCAGGCTGCCCTCGATGCTGGTGTCCGGCAGCGGGCTCTTCAGCGCGTCCTCCACGCTGCGCAGGATCGAGTAGGCGTGATTGAGGAAGTGCCGGCCGCTGTCGGTCAGGGTCATGCCCTGGGGTGAGCGGATGAACAGGCTCACCCCCAGCAGGCCCTCCAGTTCCTGGATGGCGCTGGTGACCGCCGACTGGGAAATGCTCAGGTGGATGGCGGCCTGGGAGATCTGTCCGACCTCGGCGGTGGCGACGAAATAGCGGACCTGGCGAAGGGTGAAGGCCATGGGGAACCTGCCTGGAGGGGTATCGATTTTTCAGAAACCAGTCTATCGAATAATAAATCTTCCCAATACCTGCGCCCCCTCTTAACGTCGTTCCCATCGACATCCGACAACAAGAGGCAAACAGGAGATGACCGAGGTCGACCTCAATTCCGACATGGGCGAAGGGTTCGGTCCATGGACCATTGGCGATGGCGTCGACGCCCAGATCATGCCCCTGATCAGCAGCGCCAACATCGCCACCGGCTTCCACGCCGGCGACCCCAACATCATGCTGCGCACCATCGAGATGGCCCAGCAGCACGGCGTCGGTATCGGCGCCCACCCCGGCTTCCGCGACCTGGTGGGCTTCGGCCGCCGGCACATCAACGCGCCGGCCCGGGAACTGGTCAACGACATGCTCTACCAGCTCGGCGCCCTGCGTGAGTTCGCCCGCCTGCGCGGTGTGCCGCTGCAGCACATCAAGCCCCATGGCGCGCTCTACATGCACCTGGCTCGCGACGAGGAGGCCGCCCGCTTGTTCGTCGAAACCCTGCGCCAGCTGGACCCGGAGCTGCTGCTGTTCTGCATGGACGGCTCGGCCACCTGCCGCATCGCCGAGGAACTCGGCCAGCCGGTGGTGCGCGAGTTCTATGCCGACCGCGAGTACGACGCCTCCGGCTCCATCGTGTTCATCCGCCGGGTCACCGCCTGGGACCCGCAGCAGGTGGCCGACAAGGTCCTGCGGGCCCGCCAGGAAGGCGTGGTGCGCACCGTGGACGGCCAGGACATCCCGATCCGTTTCGATTCCGTGTGCATCCACAGCGATACACCCGGGGCGCTCGCCCTGGTCCAGCACACTCGAACCCGGCTGGAGTCCGCGGGAATCGCCATCAGGGCGCCGCGCTGATCTCTCCCCTTCCCAAGCCTGCCCAGACAATGACTACAAGAGGAACAGACATGGCTGAACATCAGGTGTTTTCGCCGCTTCCCGGCACCTTCTACCGCAAGCCGAGCCCCGAGGCCGCTGATTACGCCAAGGAGGGCGACGTCGTCGCCGCCGGCGCGGTGATCGGGCTGGTGGAGGTGATGAAGCAGTTTTCCGAGCTGACCACCGACCTGGGCGGTCGGGTCCTGGCCTTCCACGCCGAGGATGGCGACCCGGTCGAACCGGGGCAATTGCTGGCCGTTATCCAGACCGACGCGTGAGGGGGCGGATGATGAGCGGTTCCATTCACAAGCTGCTGGTGGCCAACCGGGGCGAGATCGCCGTGCGCATCATCCGCGCGGCCCGGGCCCTGGGCATTCCGACGGTGGCGGCGTGCAGCGAGGCGGACGCCGACTCCCTGCCGGCACGCCTGGCCGACGAGGTGCGGGTGATAGGCCCGGCCCGTGCCGACAAGAGTTACCTGAACGCCGAGGCGCTGCTGCAGGCGGCCCTGGACAGCGGCGCCAACGCCATTCACCCGGGCTATGGCTTCCTTTCCGAGAATGCCGCCTTCGCCCAGGCGGTGGCGGACGCCGGCCTGATCTTCGTCGGCCCCGATGCCGACACCATCCGCCGCATGGGCGACAAGGCCGAGGCGCGGCGTACCGCCCAGGCCGCCGGCGTACCGGTGGTTCCGGGCTCTCCCGGCGAACTGGAGAATCTGGATGCGGCGCTCGCCTGCGCCGGGCAGGTCGGCTACCCGCTGCTGATCAAGGCCTCCGCCGGCGGCGGCGGTCGGGGCATCCGTATTGCCCACGATGCCGAGGAGCTGGCCCGGGAATTCCCCCTGGCCCAGCGCGAGGCCCAGGCCGCCTTCGGCTCCGGCGCCGTATACCTGGAACGCTTCATCCGCCAGGCGCGGCACATCGAGGTGCAGGTGCTGGGCGACGGCCGGCACGCGGTGCACCTGTTCGAGCGCGAGTGCTCGCTGCAGCGCCGCCGCCAGAAGGTCTTCGAGGAAGCGCCATCCCCGGTGCTCAGCGATGCCCAGCGCGCCGCCCTGTGCGACAGCGCCGTGCGCCTGGCGCAGCAGATCGGCTATCGCGGTGCCGGCACCCTGGAATACCTGTTCGATGCGGTCAGCGGGGAGTTCTTCTTCATCGAGATGAACACCCGTATCCAGGTGGAACACCCGGTGACCGAGATGGTGACCGGCATCGACCTGGTGCAGTGGATGCTGCGCATCGCCGGCGGCGAGCCGCTGTCGCTGCGCCAGGCGGACATCCGCCTGCAGGGCGCGGCACTGGAGATGCGCATCAACGCCGAGGACCCGGCGCGCAACTTCTTCCCCAGCCCCGGCCTGGTGGAGTCCCTGGCGTGGCCGAGCGGTGCGGGCATCCGCGTCGAGAGCCACCTGTTCGAGGGCTATCGCGTGCCGGCCTACTACGACTCGCTGCTGGCCAAGCTGGTGGTGCATGGCAGCGACCGCGCCGAGGCCTTCGCCCGCGCCGAGGCGGCCGTGGCGACAACGCGCCTGACCGGCATGGCCACCACCCTGCCGCTGCACCGCCTGTTGCTGGCCGATGCCGATGTGCGCGACGGCCAGTTCGACACCGGCACCCTGGAACCCTGGCTCGCCGAGCGGGCCGAGCTGCTGGCCGCTACCCCGGAGGCCCGAGATGAGCGCTGATTCCATACGCTACAGCTTCGGCGGCGACGAGCACCTGTTCGCCGAAGTCTCCGAGTCCATGTCGCTGGAGGCATTCTTCCGCGGCATGGCCATCACCCGTGCCCTGGAGCAGGAGGACCTGCCCGGCGTGCTCGACATCTGCCTGTCCAACGCCTCCTTCCAGGTGCGTTTCAACCCGGATGCGATCGCCCCCGAGGCGCTGCTGGAGAAGGTCCGCCAACTGGAGGATCGCACCACGGCCGAGCGTCGCCTGGAGACCCGCATCATCGAGATCCCGGTGCTCTACAACGACCCCTGGACCCATGAGACGCTGATGCGCTTCCGTGACCGGCACCAGGACCCGGAGTCCACCGACCTGGAATACGCCGCGCGCATCAATGGCTACGCCGACGTGCAGGCCTTCATCGAGGCCCACAGCGGCTCGCCCTGGTTCGTCTCCATGGTGGGTTTCGTCGCCGGCCTGCCCTTCATGTACCAGATGGTCGAGCGCGAGCAGCAGTTGCAGGTGCCCAAGTACCTGCGCCCGCGCACCGACACGCCGAAGCTGACCCTGGGCCACGGCGGCTGCTTCGGCTGCATCTATTCGGTCCGTGGCGCCGGCGGCTACCAGATGTTCGGCGTGACCCCGGCGCCGATCTACGACCCCGAGCAGCGCCTGGGCTACCTGCGGGACTCCATGGTGTTCTTCCGCTCCGGCGACATCGTGCAGTTCAAGCCCATCGACCGCGCCGCCTACGACCAGGCCGTGGCCGAGGTCGAGGCGGGAACCTTCCAGCTGCGCATCCGGCCGGTCACCTTCGACCTGGATGCGTTCATCCAGGATCCGCAAGGCTGCAAACAGCGCCTGCAGGAGGTGCTCCATGATTAAGGTGCTGAAACCGGGCCTGGCCACCTCGGTCCAGGATGGTGGACGAGAAGGCTATTACCACCTGGGTATCCCGCCCTCGGGCGCGCTCGACCAGTTCGCCCTGCGTGCCGCCAACCTGCTGGTGGGCAACGCGGCCACCGCCGCGGTGCTGGAATGCACGCTGCTGGGCCCGCAACTGGAGTTCCAGCGCGACGCCCTGGTGGCCGTCACCGGTGCGCGCATGACGCCGCGCCTGGACGGCACCGAGATGCCCCAGGACGCGGCCTTCCGCGTGCGTGCCGGGCAGGTCCTGGGCTTCGACTACATCAAGGCCGGCGCCCGTGGCTATGTGGCCATCGATGGCGGCATCGCAGTGCCCGAGGTGCTCGGCAGCCGCTCCACCTATGGGCTGGGGGCCATCGGCGGCTTCCAGGGACGGCGTCTGGCCGCGGGTGACGAAGTTGCGCTGGGCGAGCCTACCGGCCAGGGGCGCGAGGGCCTGGCCCTGCCGCGCTCGTTGCAGATCGAGGTGGGCGGCGAGGTGGCCCTGCGCGTGGTGCCCGGCCTCTATGTGCATCGCCTCACCCCGCGGGCGCTGGAGCAGTTCTTCGCCGACACCTGGACCGTGGGTTCGGAAGCGGACCGCACCGGCTACCGCTTCAAGGGCGGCACGCCGCTGGAGTTCGAGCCCCGCGAGCAGCCCTTCGGCGCCGGCTCCGACCCGTCGAACATAGTCGATGCCTGCTACCCCATAGGCTCCATCCAGGTCCCGGGCGGCCTGGAGCCGATCATCCTGCACCGTGACGCGGTCTCCGGCGGCGGCTACGCCACCATCGGCACGGTGATCAGCCCCGACCTCGACCGCATGGCGCAGATGCAGCCCAACCAGAAGGCCCGCTTCGTCGCCGTCAGCCTGGAGGAAGGGCTGGCCGCGCGGCGCCAGTACAACCAGCAGCTGGAACGCCTGCAGCGCTTCTTCCTCGCCTGATCCATCCACGCGGTCATCGCGGAGTCCGGCGGCCCCCACGGGGCCGTCGCGGCCCCGTGGGGCCGGTAACCAGCCTCCATAACGGAGAACCCCAGATGGCAAGCCTGTCGAAACAAGAACAAGATATCGACCTGTCCACCCACCCTGTTCCCCTCGACGCCCGCATGGGCAAGCTGTCGCTGACCATGGCCTGGTGGGCCGTGTGCAGCGCCATGTTCTACATCGTGGTCGGCGCCTCGCTGGCGCTGGCCTACGGTGCGCGCAACGCCATCGTCGGCATGCTGCTGTCGGTGGTCTGCTATGGCCTGGTCAACGCGGTGATCAGCCGCTATGCGGTGCGCACCGGCCTCTCCGTGGCGCTGTTCTCGCGGCTGCTGTTCGGCCGCCTGGGGGCCTCCCTGGCGACCCTGATCTTCTTCTCCACCGCCATCTACTACGCGGTGTTCGAGGGCTCGGTGATCGCGGTGGCCTTCAACCACCTCTATCCCTCGCTGTCCTACCCGCTGGCGGCGCTGCTGGTGGTGCTCTACAGCGTGCCGCTGATCTTCGGCAGCGTGCAGAACTGGCTGGACAAGTTCAACGGCGTGCTGCTGCCGTTCTACCTGTTCGGCCTGCTGGCGGCGGTGACGCTGTCCATCGGCGAATACGGCTACCAGGGGCAGTGGCTCGACTTCGGCCCGGCCGAACCCTCCGCCAGCGGCTGGTGGGACTGCTTCACCGCCTACATGGGCGTGTGGGTGCTGATGATGTTCACCTTCGACTACGCCCGCTTCGGCAAGCCGGAGGACGCCCGCTACCACGGCCGCTGGAACTTCGGCATGCCCTTCTACCTGGTGACCTTCCTGCTCAACGGCGTCGCCGGCATCTACCTGGCGGCCAGCATGCCGCGCCAGGGCGAGCTGAGCGAAGTCACGGTGGTCATGGCGATCCTGCAGCTGATGGGCATCTGGGGCCTGCTGTTCGTCTGGGTGACCCAGACCCGCATCAACACCGCCAACTACTACCTGGCCACGGTGAACATGCAGGCCTTCTTCGGCGACCTGCTGCGTTTGCGCCAGTCGCGCGTGGTCTGGGCATTGGTGGTGGGGGCGGTGGTCTACGGCCTGATGCTGGCGGACGTGTTCAGCTGGCTGCTCAAGGCGCTGGCCTGGCAGGGCGTATTCGTCGTGGCCTGGGTCGGGGTGGCGTTGGCGCACATCCTCGGCAAGGGTGCGTCCCAGCTGACCGATTCTTCCAGCCTGAATGCCGGAGGGCTGGCTGCCTGGTTCTGCGGCGTGCTGCTGGGCTTCCTGCTGATGCAGGCCGGTGGCGTGCTGCAGTCGTTCTCGGCGCCGCTGACCTTCCTGGTTTCGGCCAGTGTGTATGGAGCCGCGCTGCGGTTGCGCCCGGCGGGGGAGTCCGTCCTGGCCAAAGGACTTGCCGATCGATAAGCGGGCAGGCCGTAGGGTGCGCTGCGCGCACCAGGAATTGGTGGTGGCGCCCCCTGCGGCTAATCGTTTGAATTGATCAATAAATAAGCAGATGTCGACCCGTGTCGAGATCATGGTTGACAGCGTCGCAGCGCCACATATGATGCCCTAAGCCTGAATTCCCGGATTCCCCGTCCGGGCATCCCCGACAAGAGGCGCCACACAAGCGTCGAAGGAAACCTCAATGAGTGCAACCGCATCCATCGCTACCCGCCACGACTGGTCCCTCGCCGAGGTGAAGGCCCTCTTCGAGCAGCCGTTCAACGACCTGCTGTTCCAGGCCCAGACCGTTCACCGCGCGCACTTCGACCCGAACCGGGTGCAGGTTTCCACCCTGCTGTCGATCAAGACCGGCGCCTGCCCGGAAGACTGCAAGTACTGCCCGCAGTCCGGCCACTACAACACCGGCCTGGACAAGGAAAAGCTGATGGAAGTGCAGAAGGTCCTCGAGGCCGCTGCCGAAGCCAAGGCCATCGGTTCCACCCGCTTCTGCATGGGCGCCGCCTGGAAGCACCCGTCCGCCAAGGACATGCCCTACGTGCTGGAAATGGTCAAAGGCGTGAAGAAGCTCGGCCTGGAAACCTGCATGACCCTGGGCAAGCTGACCCAGGAGCAGACCCAGGCGCTGGCCGAAGCCGGCCTGGATTACTACAACCACAACCTGGATACCTCGCCGGAGTTCTACGGCAACATCATCACCACCCGCACCTACAGCGAGCGCCTGCAGACCCTGGCCTACGTGCGCGAGGCGGGGATGAAGATCTGCTCCGGCGGCATCCTCGGCATGGGCGAGTCGGTGGACGACCGCGCCGGCCTGCTGATCCAGCTGGCCAACCTGCCGGAGCATCCGGAATCGGTGCCGATCAACATGCTGGTGAAGGTCAAGGGCACCCCGCTGGCCGAGGAGCAGGACGTCGATCCCTTCGACTTCATCCGCACCCTGGCGGTGGCGCGCATCATGATGCCGAAGTCCCATGTGCGCCTGTCCGCCGGCCGCGAGCAGATGAACGAGCAGATGCAGGCCCTGGCCTTCATGGCTGGCGCCAACTCGATCTTCTACGGCGAGAAACTGCTGACCACCGCCAACCCGCAGGCGGAGAAGGACATGCAGCTGTTCGCCCGCCTCGGCATCAAGCCGGAAGAGCGCGAAGAACACGCCGACGAAGTGCACCAGGCCGCCATCGAGCAGGCTCTGGTGGAGCAGCGCGACTCGCAGCTGTTCTATAACGCCGCCGTCTGACGACGGCGAGCTGGAAGCCTGAAGCCGGAAGCTTGAAGCGGGCGGCTACGGCTTCCAGCTTTCAGCTTCCCGCTTCGAGCTCTCTTCTATGTCCTTCGATCTCGCCTCCCGCCTTGCCGCCCGCCATGCGGACAACCTCTATCGCCAGCGTCCGCTGCTGGAGAGCCCCCAGGGCCCCGAGGTGGTGGTGGATGGCCGGCCGATGCTGGCCTTCTGTTCCAATGACTATCTGGGCCTGGCCGACCACCCCGAGGTGGTCCGTGCGTTGCGCGATGGCGCGGAGAAGTGGGGCGCCGGTGGCGGTGCCTCGCACCTGGTGATCGGCCACAGCGGCCCGCATCACGACCTGGAGCTGGCCCTGGCCGAGTTCACCGGCCGGCCCCGTGCCCTGTTGTTCTCCACCGGCTACATGGCCAACCTGGGCGCGGTCACCGCGCTGCTGGGCAAGGGCGATACCGTGCTGGAGGACCGTCTCAACCACGCCTCCCTGCTGGACGCCGGGCTGCTTTCCGGGGCGCGCTTCTCGCGCTACCTGCACAACGATGCAGCCAGCCTGGCCAGCCGCCTGGAGAAGGCCGAAGGCAACACCCTGGTGGTCACCGATGGCGTGTTCAGCATGGATGGCGACCTGGCCGAGCTGCCCGCCATCTGCGCCGCGGCCCGCGCGAAGGGCGCCTGGGTGATGGTGGACGACGCCCACGGCTTCGGCCCCCTGGGTGCCAATGGCGGCGGCATAGTCGAGCATTTCGGCCTGGTCCTCGAAGACGTCCCCGTACTCGTGGGCACCCTGGGCAAGGCCTTCGGCACCGCCGGTGCCTTCGTCGCCGGTAGCGAGGAACTGATCGAAACCCTGATCCAGTTCGCCCGCCCCTACATCTACACCACCAGCCAGCCGCCGGCCGTGGCCTGCGCCACCCTGAAGAGCCTGGAGCTGTTGCAGCGCGAGAGCTGGCGTCGCGAACACCTGGGCAAGCTGATCCGGCGCTTCCGCGAAGGCGCGGCCCAGATCGGCCTGACCCTGATGGACAGCCCGACGCCGATCCAGCCGATCCTCGTGGGTGACAGTGCCCGTGCCCTGAAACTCTCCACCCTGCTACGCGAGCGCGGCATTTTGGTGGGCGCCATCCGTCCGCCCACCGTGCCGGCCGGCAGCGCACGCCTGCGCGTCACTTTCTCCGCCGCCCACAGCGAAGAGCAGCTTGAATCCTTGCTGAGCGCCCTCGCCGAATGCTGGGCGACCCTGGCGAAGGAGGAAGCTGCCGATGCGTGAACGCCTGATCCTGTTGCCCGGCTGGGCCATTGGTCCCGCCGCCCTCGAACCCCTGCGCGAAGCCCTGCTGGACCGCGCACCGCACCTGGCGGTGGAGGTGGCGCCGCTGCCGGCCCTGGACCAGGTCGGCGCCTGGCTCGACGAGCTGGACGCCCGCCTGCCCCAGGACAGCTGGCTCGCCGGCTGGTCCCTCGGCGGCATGCTGGCCGCGCAACTGGCCGCGCGCCGTGGCGATGCCTGCCGCGGCCTGGTCGGCCTGTGCAGCAACACGAGTTTTCGCGACCGCGATGACTGGCCCTGCGCCATGTCCCAGGAAATCTTCGCAGCCTTCCATGAAGCCTGCCGGCTCGATCCGGCACAGACCCTCAAGCGCTTCACCATGCTGGTGGCCCAGGGCGCGCGGGATGCCCGCACCCTGGCGCGCCAGCTGCAAGTCACCCAGGTCCCCACCGAGCCCAGGGTGCTGGAGGCCGGCCTGCGGCTGCTGGACGTGCTGGATACCCGCGCCGCGCTGCAGGGCTTCGGCGGGCCGCAGCTGCACCTGTTCGCCGGGCGCGACGCCCTGGTGCCGGCCGCTGCCGCCGATGCCTTGTTGAACTGGCTGCCGGATGTGGAGGTGCAGGTCGTCGCGGACGCCAGCCATGGCCTGCCCCTGGAACGACCGGAAGAGGTGGCGGCGGCCATCCTCGCTTTCATGCGCGAGGGTGAGGATGTCTGATCCACGCTTCGACGACGGCCCGCTGCCGGACAAGCGCCAGGTGGCGGCCTCCTTTTCCCGCGCGGCTGACAGTTACGACAGCGTCGCCGCGCTGCAGCGCGCGGTCGGCAACGAACTGCTGCGCTGCCTGCCGGACGGCTTCGCGCCAGATCACTGGCTCGATCTCGGTTGCGGCACCGGCTACTTCTCCCGCGCCTTGGCCGAGCGCTTCCCGGAGAGCGAAGGCCTGGCCCTGGATATCGCCGAAGGCATGCTGCGCCATGCCCGTCCCCTGGGGGGCGCCAGGCGCTTCGTCGCCGGGGATGCCGAACACCTGCCCCTGGCCAGCGGCACGCAACAGCTGATCTTCTCCAGCCTCGCCGTGCAGTGGTGCTCGGACTTCGCCGCGGTTCTCGCCGAAGCCCGCCGCGTACTGCAGCCGGGCGGTATCTTCGCCTTCAGCAGCCTGTGCGTCGGCACCCTGCAGGAACTGCGCGACAGCTGGCACGCGGTGGATGGCTTCGTCCACGTCAACCGCTTCCGCCGCCTGGAGGACTATCAGGACCTCTGCGCCGCCAGCGGTCTGTCGCCGCTGGTGCTGGATAGCCGGCCCGAGGTGCTGCACTACCCCGACCTGCGCACCCTGACCCACGAACTCAAGGCCCTCGGCGCCCACAACCTCAACCCTGGTCGCCCCGGCGGCCTCACCGGCAGGGCGCGTATCCTCGCGCTGGTGGACGCCTACGAACGCTTCCGCCAACCCCGGGGGCTGCCGGCCACCTACCAGGTGGTCTACGGCGTACTGCAGAAGGAAGACTGACATGGCCGCGGCCTACTTCGTCACCGGCACCGACACCGAGATCGGCAAGACCACCATTGCCGCCGGCCTGCTGCACGCGGCGCGCCAGGCAGGCCTGTCCACGGCGGCGGCCAAGCCGGTGGCCTCCGGCTGCGAAGAAACCGCCCAGGGCCTGCGCAACGGCGATGCCCTGGCGCTGCTGGGGGAATGCTCGCTGCCGCTGTCCTATGACGAGGTCAATCCGCTGGCCTTCGCACCGGCCATCGCCCCACACCTGGCGGCGCGCGAGGCGGGCATCCGGCTGGATGTCGAAGCCCTGGCCGCGCCGGTGCGCCGGGTGCTGGCGAAGGAAGCCGACTTCAGCCTGGTGGAAGGCGCTGGCGGCTGGCGCGTGCCGCTTGCCGGGGCGGCCAGCCTGTCCGACCTGCCCATCGCCCTCGGCCTGCCGGTGATTCTGGTGGTGGGGGTGCGCCTTGGATGCATCAACCATGCCGTGCTGACCGCCGAGGCTATCCTGCGCGATGGCCTGCTGCTGGCCGGCTGGGTGGCCAATGTGGTCGATCCGCAGACCTCGCGCCTGGAAGAAAACCTCGCCACCCTGGCCGAGCGCCTGCCCGCACCCTGTCTCGGCCGGGTGCCGCGCCTGGCTGCGGCCACGCCCGCGGCCGTGGCGCAGCACCTCGATCTTTCCCCCTTGGGTATCGTCCTGCACCGCCCCTGATGGCGCAGGGCGGCGTCAAGGGATCTGGACCTCCGACGCCCGCCCGGCTCCCTGATCGGCCCCGCGCCTGACCCCACCAGGCCGCCCGGCCCCTTTCATCCCAGTTCCCCGCGCCTGCGTCCGGGCCGGCGCTATACCGCTTTTTCTTGATCTTTACTGTCTGAAGGCAGGGCCGCCGGCTGCCTGCCAGGGACGTGACCGGCCGGTCGGGCGGAGCGCTTGACAGGGCATTGGCATAAACGTATGTTTCAAACGCCTGTTTGATTGCTTCTGCAATCACCACCACATGCCGCAAGCGACCGGCGCTCCGGTCAGCTGAACCAGGAACCCACTGCAGAGGTTTACCGCTATGCCTGATTACAAGGCCCCCTTGCGTGATATTCGTTTCGTTCGCGACGAACTGCTCGGCTACGAAGCGCACTATCAGAGCCTGCCTGGCTGCCAGGACGCCACCCCGGACATGGTCAACGCCATCCTCGAAGAGGGCGCCAAGTTCTGCGAGCAGGTGATCGCTCCGCTGAATCGTGTGGGTGATACCGAGGGCTGCACCTGGAGCGAATCCGGTGTGAAGACCCCGACCGGCTTCAAGGAAGCCTACAAGCAGTTCGTCGAAGGCGGCTGGCCGAGCCTGGCCCATGACGTCGACCACGGCGGCCAGGGCCTGCCGGAATCCCTCGGCCTGGCCATCAGCGAGATGGTCGGCGAGGCCAACTGGGCCTGGGGCATGTACCCCGGCCTGTCCCATGGCGCGATGAACACCCTGTCCGCCCACGGCACCGACGAGCAGAAGCACACCTACCTGACCAAGCTGGTATCCGGCGAGTGGACCGGCACCATGTGCCTGACCGAGCCGCACTGCGGTACCGACCTGGGCATGCTGCGCACCAAGGCCGAGCCCCAGGCCGACGGTTCCTACAAGGTTTCCGGCACCAAGATCTTCATCTCCGCCGGTGAGCACGACATGGCCGACAATATCGTCCATATCGTGCTGGCCCGCCTGCCCGACGCCCCCGCCGGCACCAAGGGCATCTCCCTGTTCATCGTGCCGAAGTTCCTGCCGGCCGCCGACGGTTCCGTTGGCGAGCGCAACGCCGTTTCCTGCGGCTCCATCGAACACAAGATGGGCATCCACGGCAACGCCACCTGCGTGATGAACTTCGACGGCGCCACCGGCTTCCTGATCGGCCCGGCGAACAAGGGCCTGAACTGCATGTTCACCTTCATGAACACCGCTCGCCTGGGTACCGCGCTGCAAGGCCTGGCCCACGCCGAGATCGGTTTCCAGGGTGGCATCAAGTACGCCCGCGAGCGTCTGCAGATGCGTTCCCTGACCGGCCCGAAAGCCCCGGACAAGGCGGCCGACCCGATCATCGTCCACCCGGACGTGCGCCGCATGCTGCTGACCATGAAGGCCTTCGCCGAAGGCAACCGCGCCATGGTCTACTTCACCGCCAAGCAGGTGGACATCGTCAAGTACAGCCAGGACGAAGAGCAGAAGAAAGCCGCAGATTCGCTGCTGGCCTTCCTGACCCCCATCGCCAAGGCCTTCATGACCGAAGTGGGCTTCGAGTCCGCTTCCCACGGCATGCAGATCTACGGCGGCCACGGCTTCATCAGCGAGTGGGGCATGGAGCAGAACCTGCGCGACTGCCGTATCTCCATGATGTACGAAGGCACCACCGGCGTTCAGGCCCTCGATCTGCTGGGCCGCAAGATCCTGATGACCCAGGGCGAGGCGCTCAAGGGTTTCACCAAGATCGTGCACAAGTTCTGCCAGGCCAACGAAGCCAACGAAGCCGTCAAGGAGTTCGTCGAGCCCCTGGCCAAGCTGAACAAGGAATGGGGCGAGCTGACCATGAAGGTCGGCATGGCCGCCATGAAGGACCGCGAGGAAGTCGGTGCCGCTTCGGTGGACTACCTGATGTACTCCGGCTACGCCTGCCTGGCCTATTTCTGGGCCGACATGGCGCGCCTGGCCGCCGAGAAGCTGGCTGCCGGCGAAGGCGACGCCGCCTTCTACAAGGCCAAGCTGCAGACCGCGCGCTTCTACTTCAAGCGCATCCTGCCGCGTACCCGCACCCATGTGGAAACCATGCTGTCCGGCGCCAGCAACCTGATGGACCTGGCCGAAGAAGACTTCGCCCTGGGCTACTGAGGTCAAGGCGCTACAGAAGGAGCCCGCCATCCGGCGGGCTTTTTCATGGGCGTTCGACCGGGCCGGTTATGGCGTTCCATTCAGGCGGCGCAGCCTGATTGTCGGGGGGAGGAGGGCGCAGTAGCGTCTGGGGATCGACAGGCGCCGATAGTGCCGCCCCTTTCACGGAGAACCTGCCATGCCCGAGTACAAGGCCCCTCTGCGCGACATCCGCTTCCTCATCGGCGAAGTCTTCGATTATCCGGCCAGCTACGCGGCCCTGGGTGCCAGCGACGCTACCCCGGACATGGTCGACGCCATCCTCGAAGAGGGCGCCAAGTTCTGCGAACAGGTGCTCTCGCCGATCAACCGATCCGGCGATGAAGAGGAGTGCCAGTGGCACGACGGCGTGGTGACCACGCCCAAGGGCTTCAAGGAAGCCTTCGCCCAGTACGTCGAAGGCGGCTGGAACGGCCTGGCGGCGGACCCGGCCTATGGCGGCCAGGGCCTGCCCCATTCCCTCGGCCTGATCGTCAGCGAGATGGTCGCCTCGGCCAACCAGTCCTGGGCCATGTACCCCGGCCTGACCCACGGCGCCATGTCGGCCATCCATGCCCACGGCAGCGAAGAACAGAAGCGGACCTACCTGACCCGCCTCACCGAAGGTCGCTGGACCGGCACCATGTGCCTCACCGAGCCCCATTGCGGCACCGACCTCGGCATCATCAAGACCCGTGCCGTGCCCCAGGCCGACGGCAGCTACGCGATCTCCGGCACCAAGATCTTCATCTCCGCCGGCGAGCACGACATGAGCGAGAACATCGTCCACCTGGTGCTGGCCAAGCTGCCCGATGCTCCGGCGGGCACCAGGGGCATCTCCCTGTTCATCGTGCCCAAGTTCCTTCCGCGAGCCGAGGGCATCGGCGAACGCAACGCGGTGGCCTGCGGCTCCATCGAGCACAAGATGGGCATCAAGGCTTCGGCCACCTGCGTGATGAACTTCGACGGCGCCAAGGGCTTCCTCATCGGCGAGCCGAACAAGGGCCTGAACTGCATGTTCACCATGATGAACCACGCCCGCCTCGGCACCGGCATGCAGGGCCTGTGCCTCGGCGAGGCCAGCTACCAGGGCGCCGTGCGCTATGCCAACGACCGCCTGCAGATGCGCGCCCTCACCGGGCCCAAGGCGCCGGACAAGCCCGCCGACCCGATTATCGTGCACCCCGATGTGCGCCGCATGCTGCTGACCATGAAGGCCTTCAACGAGGGCAATCGCGCCCTGGCCTATTTCACCGCGCAGCAGCTGGACATCGCCCATCGCGCCGAAGATGCGGCCGCCCGCGAGGAAGCGGAGAACCTGCTGGCCTTCCTAACCCCCATCTGCAAGGCCTTCATGACCGAGACCGGGCTGGAAGCCACCAACCTCGGCATGCAGGTGTTCGGCGGCCACGGCTACATCCGCGAATGGGGCATGGAACAGCTGGTGCGTGACTGCCGCATCGCCCCCATCTACGAAGGCACCAATGGCATCCAGGCCCTCGACCTGCTCGGCCGCAAGGTGCTGGGCAGCCAGGGCAAGCTGTTGCGCGGCTTCACCCGGCTGATCCACAAGTTCTGCCAGGCCCAGGCCGAGCACCCGTGCCTCAAGGCCCAGGTGGCGGAACTGGCGCGCCTCAACCAGCAGTGGGGCGAGCTGACCCGGAAAGTCGGCCTGGCTGCCATGAAGAACCCGGACGAGGTGGGCGCCGCGGCCCTGGATTACCTCATGTATTCCGGCTACATCACCCTGGCCTTCTTCTGGCTGCGCATGGCCGTGGTGGCCGAAGGCAAGCTACGGGACGGCGCGGGCGACAGCGCCTACTACCAGACCAAGCTGGCCACCTGCGACTTCTACTTCAAGCGCCTGCTGCCGCGTACCGAAGCCCACCGGGCGGCGGTGGAGGCGGGCAGCGATTGCCTGATGCAGCTGCCGGCGGAGAACTTCGCGCTCTGACGCCGACGGACGGCTCGAGGCCCGCCTGGTGCGGGCCTTTTCGTTTGCTGATGGCGGTGACTGAAGTCGACTGTGTGGTCACTAAGTGGCGCTATGTCTCCAAAAAGTTGTTCATGTACACTGCCGGCCACTTCCGTGAAACCGGCCGCCCTTGGCCACCTGTGAGTGTTTGCGAGGTTTGCACATGGCTGACTACAAAGCGCCCCTGCGCGATATGCGCTTCGTCCTCAATGAAGTCTTCGAGGTTGCCAAGCTCTGGGCGGAACTGCCGGCCCTGGCTGAAGTGGTCGACGCCGATACCGCCTCCGCCATCCTCGAAGAAGCCGGCAAGGTCACCAGCGGCGTGATCGCCCCGCTGAACCGCAGTGGCGACGAAGAAGGTTGCCAGTGGAAGGACGGTGCCGTGAGCACGCCGGCCGGTTTCCCCGAGGCCTACAGGACCTATGCCGAAGGCGGCTGGGTTGGCGTGGGGGGTGATCCCGTCTTCGGCGGCATGGGCATGCCCAAGGTGATCTCCGCCCAGGTGGAGGAAATGGTCAACGCCGCCAACCTCTCCTTCGGCCTCTACCCCATGCTGACCGCCGGCGCCTGCCTGTCGATCAACGCCCATGCCAGCGAAGAGCTGAAGGAAAAGTACCTGCCGAACATGTACGCGGGTGTCTGGGCCGGCTCCATGTGCCTGACCGAACCCCATGCCGGCACCGACCTCGGCATCATCCGCACCAGGGCCGAACCCCAGGCCGACGGCAGCTTCAAGATCACCGGCACCAAGATCTTCATCACCGGCGGCGAGCACGACCTGACCGAGAACATCATCCACCTGGTGCTGGCCAAGCTGCCGGATGCCCCGGCTGGCCCGAAAGGCATCTCCCTGTTCCTGGTGCCCAAGGTGATGGTCAACGCCGACGGTTCCCTGGGCCAGCAGAACGCCGTTTCCTGCGGCTCCATCGAGCACAAGATGGGCATCAAGGCCTCGGCCACCTGCGTGATGAACTTCGATGGCGCCACCGGCTGGATAGTCGACGCCCCGAACAAGGGCCTGGCCGCGATGTTCACCATGATGAACTACGAGCGCCTGGGCGTCGGTATCCAGGGCCTTGCCTCCGGCGAGCGTTCCTACCAGAGCGCCGTGGAATACGCCCGCGAGCGTATCCAGAGCCGCGCCGCGACCGGCCCGGTGGCCAAGGACAAGGCGGCCGATCCGATCATCGTCCACCCCGACGTGCGCCGCATGCTGCTGACCATGAAGGCGGCCAACGAAGGCGGCCGTGCCTTCTCCACCTACGTCGCCATGCAACTGGACACCGCCAAGTACAGCGAAGACCCGGTCGTCCGCAAGCGTGCGGAAGAGCTGGTCGCCCTGCTGACCCCGGTGGCCAAGGCCTTCCTCACCGACCTCGGCCTGGAAACCACCGTCCACGGCCAGCAGGTCTTCGGCGGCCACGGCTTCATCCGCGAGTGGGGCCAGGAGCAACTGGTGCGTGACGTGCGCATCACCCAGATCTACGAAGGCACCAACGGCATCCAGGCCCTGGACCTGATGGGACGCAAGGTGGTGGGCAGCGGCGGCGCCTTCTACAAGCACTTCTCTGACGAGATCAAGGCCTTCGTGGGCGGCGCCTCCGCCGAGCTGGCCGAATTCACCGGGCCGCTGAAGGCCGCCATCGACAACCTCGACGAGCTCACCGCCTGGGTGCTGGACCGCGCGCAGAACGACCCGAACGAGATCGGTGCCGCCTCGGTGGAATACCTCCATGCGTTCGGCTACACCGCCTACGCCTACATGTGGGCGCTGATGGTTCGCGCCGCGCTGGGCAAGGAAGGCCAGGACGACTTCTACGCCAGCAAGCTCGGCACCGCGCGTTTCTACTTCGCCCGCCTGCTGCCGCGTATCCACTCCCTGACCGCCTCGGTCAAGGCCGGCAGCGAGTCGCTCTACCTGCTGGACGCCGCGCAGTTCTAAGCGCTCTTGCGCAGCACGAAGCCCCGCAGATGCGGGGCTTCGTCTTTCAAGGCCGCGAGCATGGGCGCCTGTAGGGATAGCGCGTTTCTATCCACCTTCGTGGCCAGGCCAGGCGCCCGATGGTGGATCGGAAAAGCGTGATCCACCCTACGGATATCCGTTACCTGGATTACCATGTGCCACCACACAAGGAGGTCGGATTCATGGCGCGGGTGCTGATTCTGGGGGGCTACGGTAATTTCGGTAAACGTATCGCCGAGAACCTGGGCAAGGCCCATCCAGGGCTGGAGCTGCTGATCGCCGGGCGCAGCCTGGGGCGTGCGGAAAGGCTTTGTGCCGAACTGCAGCCCATCGGCGCGGCCGGCACCCTTTTCCAGCCCGTGCGGCTGGATATCGACTCGCCCGCTTTCCCTGATGAGTTGGCCGCCCTCGGGCCGTCTGTCGTCATCCACACCAGCGGCCCCTTCCAGGGGCAGGACTACCGTGTTCCCCGCGCCTGCATCCAGGCCGGTGCCCACTGCATCGACCTGGCCGATGGCCGCCGCTATGTCTGCGATATCCGCAGCCTGGATATCGAGGCCAGGGCGCGCGGGGTGCTGGTAGTCAGTGGCGCCAGCTCGGTGCCGGGGCTTTCGTCCACCGTGATCGACCACTTCCGTGGCGAGTTCTCCCGCCTGGACGCCATCGACTTCGCCATCGCTCCCGGCAACAAGGCCGAGGTGGGCGAGGCCACTCTCAAGGGCATTCTCAGCTACACGGGCCATCCCTTTCCCGTCCTGGCGAACGGCCGCTGGCAGGAGCGTCGTGGCTGGATGGACGCGCGCCGCGTCGACTTCGGCGGGCCGGTAGGACGGCGCTGGCTGGCCAATATCGACATCCCCGACCTGGAGCTATTCCCCGAACGCTATGCCAGCGTACGCAGCGTGAAATTCCAGGCCGGCCTTGAGCTGCCGCTGCTGCACCACTGCATGGTGGCCATGGCTGCCCTGGCCAGGGTCGGCCTGGTGGCCGACTGGTCGTCCTGGGCGGCTCCCATGCTCAAGGCGCGGCAGCCGTTGATGGCCTTCGGAACGGACATCGGCGGCATGCGTATCGAGCTCACGGGGGCGGGGCGGGACTTTCGACCCAAACGCCTGGTCTGGAACCTCTACGCGGAGAACGGCATCGGGCCCTGCATCCCGACCCTCTCGGCCATCATCCTCGCCGGCAAGCTGCTGCGCGGCGAGCTGGCCGAGCGCGGTGCGCTGCCTTGTCTCGGCCTGTTCAGCCTGGCGGACTTCGATGCCGAGGCTGCACCCCTCGGCATCTATCACCGAGTCAGTCCATGAATGCCTACCTGCTGCTGAAATTCTTCCATGTGCTGGGCGCCACCGTGCTGATCGGTACAGGTGCCGGTATAGCGTTCTTCATGTTGCTGGCTTCCCGAAGCGGTGATCCGCGCCTGATGGCAGGCACCGCGCGGCTGGTGGTGGTCGCGGACTGGCTGTTCACTGCACCGGCCGTGCTGCTGCAGTTCGGTACCGGCATTGCGCTGATGGAGGTCACTGGTTACCGCTACGGCTCACCCTGGTTTCTCGCGGCGCTGGCGCTTTTCCTCTTCATCGGCGCCTGCTGGTTGCCGGTGGTGGTGATCCAGTACCGCCTGCGCCGGGCGGCCGCCGCCATGGTCGCCGGCGCGCCGGACGGCGAGCTGCGCAAGTGGATGGGGCGCTGGACGGCCCTGGGCATTCCGGCCTTCAGCGCCATCCTGCTGTTGCTCTGGCTGATGGTGGCCAAGCCGCTGTCCGTGGTCTGACGCGATGAGTGCCTGGACCATTGCCCGCTTCGCCCTGGTCTTTCTCTGGCTGGCCACGGCAGTGGTCTCGGTCACCAGCGGCCGGCAGGTCGGCTACGACATCCTCTCCAGTGGTGGCGTCGAGGGCGCCCTGGCCGATCTCTGCGTCTACGGCGGCGCGGCGCTGGACCTGTTCCTGGGGCTATGGCTGCTCAGCGGCAGGGCAGCGGTGGCCTGCCTGCGGGTGCAGGGCGCGGTGGTTCTGCTCTACAGCCTGTTGCTGAGCCTGATCGACCCGAGCTACTGGGGCCACCCGTTCGGGCCGCTGACCAAGAATCTGCCAGTGCTGGCGCTGATTCTGCTGCTACACCAGCGGCAGACCGATCTTCCTGGGCGCGGCTAGTTGCCCTGTCCGTTGGTGCCATAAGTAATCCCAGACTAATCACCAAATCGTGTAAGCAAAGGCTTACAGATTCTGGTGTCTTTGGCTCCTTCCGGGCCCCGGTGGCCAGGGCTAATCTGCACACCATTGGATGTCGCGCAGGAAGCGCACTGAAGAACAGGGATACACCGGATTTCCGCCAGGATGGCGGTCGGATCAGGGATGTCGGAATTACAGTCTGCAAAGCCCCGCCTCGGCGGGGTTTTCTTTTTCCGCGCCAACGTTGCCGCTCTACAACAGCACTTCCTTCGGCCCCGCCACCCCTTCCAGCAGCGAGCGCAAGAGCTCCAGGGTCTGGGCAGCGACGAACAGGGCGACCCGCGCTTCCATGGCGGCCCCGAGCGCGCCCTCCACCACTATCCGGCGGAGCACTACCGTTATTGGCGCAAGCAATTCCGTCACCTGGACTGGGAGGCGCCAAGCTTCGGCGAGAATCTGTCCACCTACGGCCTGACCGAAGACCAGGTGTGCATCGGCGACACCTTCCGCTGGGGCCAGGTCTTCATCCAGGTCAGCCAGCCGCGCTCGCCCTGTTATCGCCTGAGCCGGCGCTGGGGCATTCCCGAGCTGCCCGAACAGGTGCAGGAGAGCGGTCGCTGCGGCTGGTTCTATCGGGTGATCCGTCCCGGCTTCGTCAGCCCCGGGGGACAGCCTGGAGCTGATCCGGCGCAGTTATCCGGGCCTGACCGTCGCCCATGCTATCCAGAGCTTCTTCCACTACCCGCTGGAACACGCCGGCCTGCAGCAGTTGCAGCAGTGCGAGGCGCTGTCCGGTCGCTGGCGCGATACCGCTGCCCGCCGTCTGGCCAGCGGCCAGGTGGAGGACTGGAGCTCCCGCCTGCAGTGCCACCTGGAAAGCACGCCGGAAAGCATCGAGGCGATGCTGGAAGCCTGCGCGGCGGACCTGGAGCAGCCAGGCTCGGTGGAGGACGCGGCGGCCATCCGCGATGGTTTTCCCCATTGCAGTGCCCTGGCGCCAACGCTGTTCCGCCTGCTGGATTACCTCACCGGGCCGCACGCGGCGTTGACCTGATTTTTCCCTTCATGCTTTGGGACTCCGGGGGCTTGTAGGGGCGAATTTATTCGCCAAGGGCAGCGAAGCTGCCCCAAAACATTGCAAGGCAGCCCTTCGGTCTGCTTGGCGAATGAATTCGCCCCTACAGGATTTCAGCCCAACTACAGCAGCGGGCCGTACAGCTCCTTCCGCCGATCCTGCAGGTAGGTGATGCTGCGGCGCGAAGCCTCCAGCTTGGCCCGACTGAGGTCTGCGAAAGCCAGGGTTTCCTCGCGGCCACACACGGCGGCCAGGCTGCCATCCGGCGCGCTGACGCTGGAGAGGCCGCAATAGCGGATCTCGCCCTCGCCGCCGCAGTAGTTGGCGTAGGCCAGGTAGCACTGGTTCTCGAAGGCGCGGGCGCGCACCAGCACCTCGCAGACGAAGTCGTAGGGTTCCATGTTGGCGGTCGGCACCAGCACCAGGTCGGCACCGGCCAGGGCCAGGCGGCGCACGTTCTCCGGGAACTCCACGTCGTAGCAGATCAGCATCCCCAGCTTCCAGCCGTTCAGTTCCAGCAGCGGATAATCGTCGCCGCCGGCGCTGAACATGCTGTTGTCCAGTTCGCCGAAGAGGTGGGTCTTGCGGTAGTTGCCGAGGCGTTCACCTCGGGCATCCACCAGTTGCACCGAGTTGAAGATGGCACCCTCGGCGCTCCGCTCGGGGTAGCCATAGAGGATGGCGATGCCGTTCTCGCGGGCGATTTCGGCCACCCGCGCGGCCCAAGGGCCGTCACGGGGCTCGGCCAGGGCGCTGACCGCGTCCAGGCCGATGTTGTAGCCGCTGAGGTACATCTCCGGCGTGGCCAGCAGGGCCGCGCCGCGCCGGGCCGCCTCGGCCGCCCGCTGGCGCAGGCGTTCGAGGTTGGCCGCGGGTTCCAGCGGCAGCGGTGGGCACTGGTAAAGAGCGATGCGCATGGCTCAGTCCGGCAGGGCGATGGGGCCGAGTTCGGCGAACAGGTCGCCGGGGCCGGGGTTCTCGGCCGGGGTGTGGCCGCCGAAGTGCTTCATGATGCCCCAGACCGCGTTGAGCGAGGTCTGCACCGCGCCTTCCACCCAGGCCGGGGTCCAGGACACATCGTCACCGGCGATGAAGATGCCGCGCTGCTCGGCGGGCATCTCGTCCTGCATGAAGTGCGCGTACATCCGCTGGTTGTAGCGGTAGTGGCCCGGCAGCGCGCCCTTGAAGGCGCCGAGGAAGTGCGGGTCGGATTCCCAGGAGATGGTGATCGGGTCGCCGATGATGTGGCCGGCGATGTCCACGTCCGGGTAGATCTTCTTCAGCGCGTCGAGGGCCAGCTTCACGCGTTTTTCCACCGGGTGCGGCAGCATCTTCAGCGCATCGCTCATCCAGGAGTAGGACAGGCAGATGACCCCCGGCTTGTCGTCGCCGTTGTCGAACAGGTAGGTGCCGCGGGTGAGGCGGTCGGTCAGGGTCATGCTCAGGGTGTCGCGGCCAGTCTGCGGATTCTTGTCCTTCCAGAAGGGCCGGTCGACCATCACGAAGGTCTTCGACGACTGCATGTAGCGGGTACGGTCCAGGGCCATCCACATCTTCTGCGAGAAGAGCGATTCTTCGCACTCGATCTGGGTGGTCAGCAGCCAGCTCTGGCAGGTGGCGAGCACTGCCGCGTAGTGGCGGGTATCGCCCCAGTTGTCGGTCACCGCGATACGGCCGTCAGCAGCGCGGGCGATGCGCTTCACGCCGGGGCGCGCCGCGCCGTTGTGCAGGGACGCCAGGCTGGTGCCGGCCGGCCAGTGCACGCATTTTTTCGGGGCGTGGCGCCAGATGCCCATGGGCACCTGCTGCACGCCGCCGACGATCAGGTGCTGGTTATCGTCGCAGGCGGTCATCACCACGCGGAAGATTTCCAGCATCGAGTTGGGGAAGTCCGAGTCCCAGCCACCGGTGCCGAAGCCCACCTGGCCGAACACCTCGCGGTGGTGGAAGGACAGCTTGGCGAAGGCCTTGGAGCTGGCCACGAAGTCGTAGAAGGTGCGGTCGTCCCACAGCGGCACCAGGGTGTTCCACAGCTCTTTCAGGCGCTTCACGTCGCGGTCGCGGATGGCCTGCTGGATGTCGCCGAAGCGGGCGCCGTCCTCCAGGGCATCGGCCCAGGCGTCGGCCACTTCCTGGAACAGCGCCGGCAGGTCGGACAGCTTCTCGGCGTAGTAGGTCTTGCCCTCGATATCGATCACCGTGCTGCCCGAGGCCGGGGTCAGCGGGTTGGGGAAGGGCTGGGTCTTGAGGCCGAGCATGTCCACGTAGTGGTAGAAGGCGGTGGAGGACGCCGGGAAGCGCATGCCGCCCAGCTCGGCGGTGATGCCGTCAGTGCCTTCGAAAGTCTGCGAGCGCAGGCGCCCGCCCATCTTCGAGGCTTCGTACACCACGGGCTTCAAGCCCATCTTCATCAGCTCGTAGGCAGCCACCAGGCCGGCGATGCCGGCACCGACTATCGCCACCTCGGCACCATGATGCGCGGCAGGAATGCTGCCCAGGCCCGCCGGATGCTGGATCCAGTCATCGAAGGCGAAAGGGAAGTCCGGACCGAAGATGGTGATGGGTTTCTTGCCGTCGGCGGGGTGGCGATCGTTGTTGTTCATGATGGACCTTGATGGCGGTGAGAGGAGCTGCCGATAGCGGGCAGCGGTGGAGCCATTCTAGGGAGCGCCGATTTCGTCTTTAAGATGCAGAGTGTCGTCATTTGGATTGTTGATGATACGAAATGACGAAAAATAAGAGCGTAATGACGAACCTGAGTCATCCCATTCCTTTTCCAGCCTAGCCGGCGAGGCAGGAAACCGCAGGAGCGAGCCCTGCTCGCGAAGGGGCGGCGCTCGCTCCCTGTGCAGAGTTCGGCAAGCGCGCTACGCGACATCATTCCCATCCCCCCTGAGGCTGATTGGCAATGCCCTCACCGGAAGCTCGCTCCAGAGCTTGCGGCCTGTGTAGGGCAGGCCGGAGCCAAGGTCCGTATGCGCCCGGCAATCATCCTTGCTGTGCTGATTTCGTCATCCTGAGTGGGGGAATGGATCAAGCGCGGTGGCCCGCCGACCGTCCACTCTATGGCCAGCGCCCAGGCCGATAACCCAAGGAAAAAGCACTCGCCAGGGGCCGCATCGCTACGCCGATCGTGGCCTCGAATGGCAACCCACCAGCCCATCCAAAAACGCACAAGAAGGCTACGCCATGTCCGGAAAATTCAAGAAGCAACTCTCGTTGATGGACCTGACCTTTATCGGCCTGGGGGCCATCTTCGGCTCCGGCTGGCTGTTCGCCGCCAGCCACGTCTCCGCCATCGCCGGCCCGGCGGGGATCGTCTCCTGGTTCCTCGGCGGGTTCGCCGTGCTGCTGCTCGGCATCATCTACTGCGAGCTGGGCGCGGCGCTGCCACGTGCCGGCGGCGTGGTGCGTTATCCGGTGTTCTCCCACGGCCCGCTGCTGGGCTACCTGATGGGGTTCATCACCCTGATCGCCTTCTCCAGCCTGGTGGCGATCGAAGTGGTCGCCTCCCGCCAATACGCGGCGGCCTGGTTCCCGGGGCTGACCGAGGCGGGCTCCAGTGATCCGACGATCCTCGGCTGGCTCGTGCAGTTCGGCCTGCTGTGCCTGTTCTTCTGGCTCAACTACCGCAGCGTCAAGACCTTCGCCAGGGCCAACAACCTGGTCAGCGTGTTCAAGTTCATCGTGCCCCTGCTGGTGATCGGCGTGCTGTTCTCCTTCTTCAAACCGGAGAACTTCACGGTCCAGGGCTTCGCGCCCTTCGGCCTCTCGGGCATCGAGATGGCGGTCTCCGCAGGCGGGATCATCTTCGCCTACCTGGGGCTCACGCCGATCATCTCGGTGGCCAGCGAAGTGAAGAACCCGCAACGCACCATACCAATCGCGCTGATCCTCTCGGTCCTGCTCTCCACCGCCATCTACGTACTGCTGCAACTGGCCTTCCTCGGCGCCGTGCCCACGGAATTGCTGGCCAACGGCTGGGCCGGGATCTCCAGGGAGTTCGCCCTGCCGTACCGGGACATCGCCCTGGTGCTCGGCGTGGGCTGGCTGGCCTACCTGGTGGTGGCCGATGCGGTGGTCTCACCCAGCGGCTGCGGCAACATCTACATGAACGCCACCCCCCGGGTCGTCTACGGCTGGGCGCAGACCGGCACCTTCTTCAGGATCTTCACCCGCATCGACGAGAAGTCCGGCATCCCGCGTCCGGCGCTCTGGCTGACCTTCGCCCTGTCGGTGTTCTGGACCCTGCCGTTCCCGTCCTGGGAGGCCCTGATCAACGTGGTGTCGGCCGCGCTGGTACTGAGCTACGCCGTGGCACCGGTGACCGTCGCCGCCCTGCGTCGCAACGCCCCCGGCATGCCGCGTCCGTTCCGGGTCAGGGGCATGGGCGTGATGGGGCCGCTGTCCTTCGTCATCGCCGCGCTGATCGTCTACTGGTCGGGCTGGGGCACCGTGTCCTGGCTGCTGAGCCTGCAGATCCTGATGTTCGTGATCTACCTGCTGTGCCGACGCTTCGTGCCCACCGAGCACCTGAGCCTGGCCCAGCAGGTGCGCTCGTCCGCCTGGCTGATCGGCTTCTACCTCATCACCCTCCTGCTTTCCTGGCTCGGCAGTTTCGGTGGCCTGGGCGTGCTCGGCCACCCGTTCGACACCCTCGCCGTGGCTGCCTGTGCGACGGCGATCTACTACTGGGGCGCGGCGACGGGCGTACCGGCCGAGCTGATCATCCTGAGTGGCGAGGATGAAAGCGAGGAGGGTGCCGACACCGACGCGGGTCTGCATCCGGCGGCGGTCCACAGCCAGGCCTCGTCCTGATATCCAGCGAGAAGGAGTACGGATATGAGCGATCTCATCAACCTCAGCCTCGACCAGGTCCATGCACTCGCGATGCGCGCACTGACCCGCAACGGCATGGGCGAGGATCACGCCCGGGCCATCGCCGACACCATCACCCGGGGGCAGCGCGACGAGTGCCACTCCCACGGCCTCTACCGCGTGCTGGTGTGCGTGCATTCGCTGCGTTCCGGCAAGGTCGATCCGTTGGCCCGGCCGACGGTGAGCCGGCCCGCGCCCTCCATCGTCAGCGTCGACGCCCACCGGGGTTACTCGCTGCTGGCGTTCCAGACCGGGCTGCCGCTGCTGGTGGAGCAGGCCCGCGAGCTGGGCGTCGCCGCCCTGGCGATCCGCAACTGCTTCCACTTCTCCGCGCTCTGGCCGGAAGTCGAGGCCATCGCCGCCGAGGGGCTGGTCGGCCTGGCCATGACGCCCAGCCACGCCTGGGTGGCGCCGGAGGGCGGCAGCAAGGGTGTGTTCGGCACCAACCCGCTGGCGTTCGCCTGGCCGCGGAAAGGGCGTGAGCCCTTCGTCTTCGATTTCGCCACCAGCGCGATTGCGCGAGGCGATATCGAACTGCACGCCCGCCAGGACAAACCCATCCCCCTGGGCTGGGGCCTGGATGCCGAGGGTGCGCCCACCACCGATGCGCATGCCGCACTGGCGGGGGCCATGCAGACCTTCGGCGGGCACAAGGGCTCGGCGCTCGCCGCCATGATCGAACTGCTGGCCGGCGCGCTGATCGGTGACATGACCAGCGCCGAATCCCTGGCATTCGATGCCGGCGCCGGTGCGACGCCCTGCCACGGCGAGCTGCTGCTGGCCTTCGACCCAGCGCGTTTCCTCGGGAGTGCGGTGGAGGAGGGCCAGCGGCGCGCCGAACAGCTGTTCGCCGCCATCACCGACCAGGGCGCACGCCTTCCTTCGCAGCGCCGCTTCGCCGCACGCAAGCGCAGCGAGCGTGAGGGCGTCTGGGTAGCGCAGGCCCTGCTGGACGACATCGAGCGGCTGATGGCCTAGCGGCCCGCCCGCATCCCGAACCTCTTCCCGGCCACTGAATGGATCAGCCCATGCAGCGTGTACATGTCATCGATTCCCACACCGGAAGCCGGCTCGAGGGCCGCTACGAACGGGACGGCGAGCGCATCCGCCCCTTCATCACCGGCCGTGCCCATCTGACCGCCGACAGCACCCTGCTGATCGACGAGCAAAACCCCTTCGCGTTGGGCATCCGAGCCCCACGCGCCCTCTCCATTCCCCTGCACCAAGGAGCAGAACAATGAACGACAGCATCTTCAACGGTTGCATTCCCGCCCTGATGACCCCCTGCACCGCCGAGCGCGAGCCGGACTTCGACGCCCTGGTCGCCAAGGGCCGCGAACTGGTCGATCTCGGCATGAGCGCGGTGGTCTACTGCGGCTCCATGGGGGACTGGCCGCTGCTTACCGAAGCCCAGCGCCAGGAAGGCGTGGCACGTCTGGTGAAGGCCGGCGTACCCACCATCGTCGGCACCGGCGCGGTCAGCACCCGCGAGGCGGTTTCCCATGCCGCGCACGCCGCCAAGGTGGGCGCCCACGGCCTCATGGTGATCCCGCGCCTGCTCTCCCGCGCCGCCTCGCCCGCCGCGCAGAAGGCCCACTTCTCCGCCGTGCTCGGCGCCGCCCCCACGCTGCCGGCGGTGATCTACAACAGCCCCTACTACAGCTTCTCCACCCGCGCCGACCTGTTCTTCGAACTTCGCCGCCAGTTCTCCAACCTGATCGGCTTCAAGGAATTCGGCGGCGCCGCCGACATGCGCTACGCGGCCGAGCACATCACCTCCCGGGACGACGAGGTGATCCTCATGGCCGGCGTGGATACCCAGGTGTTCCACGGCTACGTCAACTGCAACGCCACCGGCACCATCACCGGCATCGGCAACGTGCTGCCGCGCGAGGTGCTGCAGCTGGTGGCGCTGAGCCGGCAGGCCGCCAGGGGCGATACCCGCGCGCGCCGCCTCGCCCTGGAGCTGAGCGCGGCGCTGGACGTGCTGTCGTCCTTCGACGAGGGCTGCGACCTGGTGCTCTTCTACAAGTACCTGATGGTGCTCAACGGCGACCGGGAGTACAGCCTGCACTTCAACGAGACCGATGTGCTCAGCGATTCCCAGCGCCGCTACGCCGAGCAGCAGTACGCGCTGTTCCGCCAGTGGTACGCCAACTGGTCGGCGGAGCTGAACATCGCCTGACCCAGCCCGGCTCCCCTGCGGAACGTCCCCGTTCCGCAGGGGAGCGCACCTCGTACATCAAGGAAGCACCATGACACTCACAGGCAACATGCTGATCGGCCGGCAGGCCGTAACCGGTAGCCGCGAGGCGATCCGGGCCATCGACCCCGCCACCGGCACCCCGCTGGAACCCGCCTATCCCGGGGGCAGCGAAGCCCAGGTGGAACAGGCCTGCGCCCTGGCCTGGGCCGCCTTCGCCGGCTACCGGGAAACCTCCTTGGCGGCGCGCGCCGGATTCCTCGAAACCATCGCCGATGAAATCGAAGCGCTGGGCGATGCCCTGATCCAGCGCGCCATGGCCGAAACCGGGCTGCCGCAGCCGCGTATCCAGGGCGAGCGCGGGCGCACCTGCCAGCAGCTGCGCACCTTCGCCCGCACCGTCCGCGCGGGCGAATGGCTGGATGTACGGGTCGACACGGCCCTGCCGGAACGCCAGCCCCTGGCGCGCCCGGACCTGCGTCAGCGCCAGGTTCCCCTGGGGCCCGTGGCGGTGTTCGGCGCCAGCAACTTCCCCCTGGCCTTCTCCGTCGCCGGCGGCGACACCGCCTCGGCACTGGCGGCCGGCTGCCCCGTAGTGGTCAAGGCCCACGGTGCCCATCCCGGCACCAGCGAACTGGTGGGGCGTGCCGTGGCCCGCGCGGCTGAACGCTGCGCAATGCCCGAAGGCGTGTTTTCGCTGCTGTTCGGCTCCGGCCGCGAAGTGGGCATCGCCCTGGTCAGCGACCCACGCATCAAGGCCGTCGGCTTCACCGGCTCGCGCAGCGGCGGCCTGGCCCTGTGCCGGGCGGCCCAGGCCCGGCCGGAGCCGATCCCGGTGTATGCGGAAATGAGTTCGATCAATCCGGTGTTCCTGTTCCCCGCCGCCCTGCAGGCACGTGGCGAAGCCCTGGCCCAGGGCTTCGTCGCGTCGCTGACCCAGGGCGCCGGCCAGTTCTGCACCAACCCGGGCCTGGTGATCGCCCGACAGGGCGCGGAGCTGGACGGCTTCATCGCGGCCGCTGCCGGGCAGCTGAAGCACTGCCCCGCGCAGACCATGCTCACCCCGGGCATCTTCGACGCCTTCGAGTCCGGCGTTGGCGCGCTGGCCCGGCATGCCGAGGTGCAAAGGGTGGCCACCGGGCTGCCGGGCGACGGCCCTAACCGTTGCCAGGCGCAACTGTTTGTCACCCGGGCGGAGACGTTCCTGGCCGACCCGGCGCTGCAGGCCGAAGTGTTCGGTGCGGCCTCGCTGATCGTGCAGTGTCGGGATGATCGGCAGGTCCGCGAGATCGCCGAGCATCTTGAAGGCCAGCTCACCGCGACCCTGCACCTGGACGAGGCGGATTTCGACGGCGCCGGGGCCTTGCTGCCGACCCTGGAACTCAAGGCCGGCCGCGTGCTTGTCAACGGCTGGCCAACGGGCGTCGAGGTGTGCGATGCCATGGTCCATGGCGGCCCGTTCCCGGCGACTTCGGACACACGCACCACTTCGGTCGGCACCGCCGCCATCCGGCGCTTCCTGCGCCCGGTCTGCTATCAGGGCTTCCCGGACGGCCTGCTGCCCGCTGTGCTCAGACAGGGCAACCCATTGCAGCTGCGCCGTCTGCTAGATGGCGAGAGGGAGGCCTAGCACCATGGCGAACGCACAGGTTCCGGACGCGCAGCGGCCCGAGGTGGATGTTGCGGTGGTCGGCGCCGGCATCATCGGTGTCGCCTGCGCCCTGCAACTGGCACGACAGGGCAGGCGCGTCCTGGTCATCGACCCGCAGGCTCCGGGGCAGGGCGCCTCGTTCGGCAACGCCGGGCACCTGGCGACCGAACAGGTCTTCCCGATTGCGGACCTGTCGATCCTCAAGCGTGTCCCGGCGATGCTCATGGACCCCATGGGCCCGCTGCACCTCGACTGGAAGTACCTGCCACGCTCCTTGCCCTGGTTCATGCGTTTGCTGCTCAGCCTGCGCCCGGTATCGTTCCAGCGCACCGTCGCCGGCCTTCGCGGGTTGAACGAAGCCAGCCTGGGTGCCTGGCAGCGGCTGCTGGAAACGATCGATCGTCCCGGTCTGCTGAAGGAAGACGGCTCCCTGCTGGTGTACGAGCGCGACGAGTCCCGCCAGGCACTCCAGGCGCTGCAGGCGCGCATCGGCGGGCAAGGCGTGCCGGTGGACTTCTGGGACGCCCGGGCCGTACAGGACGTCGCGCCCCAGTTGAGTGAGCGGATACGGGGCGGGCTGTTCTTTCCTCGTACCGGGCACTTCATCGACCCCTTCCGGGTGGTCTGCGAACTGGTGGAAGCCGCCAAGGGGATGGGCGTCCGGTTCCAGCGGCAGCGAGTGCTCGGTGGGCGCCTGCTCCCGCATGGCGTCGTGCTGGGCACGGAGGAGGGGAGTGTGCGGGCCCGCCAGGTGCTGATCGCCTGCGGCGCCCACTCGGCCGAGCTGACCTCCGGGCTGACCGGCAAGCGAGTGCCGCTGGATACCGAGCGCGGTTATCACCTGATGCTGCCCCACGAACACGGGCGGCTGCCGTTCGCCGTCACTTCGTTCGAGCGCAAGTTCATCATGACGCCGATGGCCGATGGGCTGCGCCTGGCCGGCACCGTCGAGTTCGCCGGCCTGGATCGACCGGCGAACATGGAGCGTGCCTGGCAGTTGCACCGCCTCAGCAAGGGCCTGTTCAGCCGCGACCTGAGTGCCGAGGCGGCGACACCCTGGATGGGCTTTCGGCCATCCCTGCCGGACTCGTTGCCGATCATCGACCGGGTGTGCGAGGGGCGGGTGTTGCTCGCCTTCGGCCACCAGCACCTGGGGTTGACCCAGGCCGCGATCACCGCCGAGCACATCGCCCAGTTGGCGATGATGGCGGGCCAGTCACCTGCGGTGCCAGGGCTTGAGGCATTCCGGCTGGAGCGTTTCTAAGAGAGGGGTGTGGGAGGAGGCGTTACGGTGGGTTTCGCTTCGCTCTGCCCACCCTGCGTAAAGTGAATGCCCGTAGGGTGCGCCGTGCGCACCGGATATTCAGACGCACCACGAGCCCGAACCGGCATGGAAGGTGGGGCGGCGCCCCGCCCGCTGTCTTCAGGTAGGCGCCAGCGGCTGCCCGCGATCGATCTTGCAGCTGAGGATGATCGAGGTGGTGGTCTTCTCCACGCCGTCGACGCTGCCGATCAGGTCCAGCAGTTCGTCGAGGCGTTCGGGGGAGTCGGCGCGCAGCCAGGCCACGTAGTCGAACTCGCCGCTCACCGTGCACAGCAGCTGCACCTCGGCCATGCCGGTCAGGCGGCGCAGCACGTCCTTGCCGCTGCGCGGCTTCACCGTGATGCCGACGTAGGCCTGCAACCCGCCGTCGGCCACGCGCTGGCCCAGGCGCACGCCGTAGCCGGTGATCACCTGGGCCTTCTCCAGACGCGCCAGGCGCGAGGTCACGGTGGTACGCGCGATGCCCAGCCGCCGCGCCAGCGTGGCCACGCTTTCCCGTGCATTGATCTGCAGGGCGGCGATCAGCTGGCGGTCGATTTCATCGAGAGCGGCGGGGTGCAGGTCGGACATGGGCAGGCTCGGCGCAGGGTAGTGCTATTTGGTTAGCGGGTGCGCAAGGCTACCTGAAGCGTACCCCTCGCGCCCACTGGTCGGCACCGCCGTCGTGGCGTCGAGTCCCGGTCCAGACTGAAGTCGACATGGCCGGCGACACGCCAGTCGAACCCATCTTCCTTCCGGGAGCCCGCTGCCATGAGCCCCATCGCATCCTGCCGCTGGACGCTGCTCGCCTCACTCGTCTGCCTGCCCGCCTTCGCCGAAACCGTGGTGCCGCTGCAGGGCCAGACGCAGCAACAGATCCAGCAGGACATCGCCAATTGCCAGGCCCAGGCCGGCAGTACCACGACCACCACCACCCCGCAGACCGGCGGCCGCGTTCGGGGCGCCGCCACGGGTGCCGTAGCGGGTGCCGCGGTCGCACAGTCGCGCAGCAACGATTACGACCGTGTCGGTGACGAGTTGCAGGAGGAGTACCGGCAGGAACGTGCCAAGGATGCCGCGGTGGCCGGTGCCGTGGTCGGCGGTTCGCGCCAGCGCCAGGAGCGCCGGCAGGACCGTCGCAACAACCAGCAGGCCAGTAGCACGGCTTCCTCGGCCTACACCAGTTGCCTGCAGCAGCGCGGCTACCAGGTATCGCCCTGAACTACCAGCTCAAGGCGAAGCTGTGCCCGTAGGAGGGCTGCACATGGCAGCCGCGATGGGCGCATTCCCGTTCCAGGGTCTCGAACAGCCAGCGTCGCTCATCGGTATCGGCGCGACCGAGCTGGAAGCGGCGGATATGGGTGGGCACCAGCTCCAGGGTGAGCAGGCGCCCGTCCGCGGCCAGGGTGGGGAAGTAGAGCAGGCCCAGGTCGCCATGGAACACGCCATAGTCCTGGATGCCTTCGTAGTCGTTCAACAGGTCGCCGCAGCCATAGAGGATCAGGTGCTCGCGGTACAGCTCCAGGCCCTTGATGTGGTGCGAGGAGTGTCCATGCACCAGGTCGACGCCGGCCTGGTCGATCAGGCCCCGGGCGAAGCGCTGCTGTTCCGGTGAAATCTCGAAGCCCCAGTTGCCGCCCCAGTGGATGGAGGCGATCACCCGGTCCCCGGGGGACTTGCAGGCGCGGATTCGCTGGGCCAGGCGGTCGAGGGTCTGCTGCGACAGGTCGGGCAGCCAGGCGACGCCCGAGCGTCGCCCGGTCGCCGCCCAACTGGCGGGCACGCCGCAGTCGGGGGTGCAGAGGCCGAATACCAGCAGCCGCGAGCCGTCGCGCAGGGGGATTGCGGCGGGCGCCTCCGCTGCCTGCCGGTCGCATCCGGCGCCGGTAACCTGCACGCCGCTGCGCGCCAGGGTCGCGAGGGTGTCCAGAAGTCCGGGGCGGCCCCAGTCCAGCACATGGTTGTTGGCCAGCACACAACAGTCGATGTCCGCCGCCCTGACCGCCGGGAAGTTGGCCGGATTCATCCGGTAGTTGATGCCCTTGGCTTCCGGCTGGCCGCGTCGGGTCACCGCGGTTTCCAGGTTGACCAGGCGCACCTGGGGCTGGCGCTGCCGGATTTCCGCCAGGGCGTCGCCCCAGATGTAGGCGTAGTCGACGGGACGGGGCAGGGGGCCATGGAGGCGCTCGGCCAGGCGCACATAGCCGCCGGCGTCCTTGAGGTAGGGCTCGTGCAGCCGCGGGTCGCCGGGATGCGGCAATACCGCGTCTATGCCCCGCGCGGTCATCAGGTCGCCGGCGAGAAACAGTTTGAGGCTCTGGGCAGCAGCGGGCATCGGCCACCTCCCGGGTATCAGCGACAGACTAATCCCGGGACGGGCCGTTTGGCAGCACCCTCGCCTGGCGGCCGTCGCCCGGTCCGGGAGCGATCGCCCCTCGGCCAGGCAGGGGGTAAACCCATCGGGCTGGTCGCGATTGTTGCGTCGTGCGCAAAGGCTCTTGCAGTGAAGTCATCTTTTTCGCGGGCCCGGCCTGGAGTCTCATTCACCCATCGGCCTGAACCGCATCGCCAGACGCTGCCAGGGCCTTCCAGAGCAAACCAGGAGTTCCACCATGAATCGCGCAATCACCACCAGCACCACCCTGCTGCTCGCCATCCTGGCCAGTGGCAGTGTCTTCGCCGCCAAATCTGCCGACGCCGTGCCCTACAGCTACGGCATGCCGCTGGATGTCGCCCGCGTCATCTCCATCGACGAACCGAGCCCGCTGACCTGTGAAACCGTGCAGGCGAAGATGACCTACGTCGATTCCAATGGCGAAGAGAAATCCGTCACCTACCTGAAGGAGTCCAGCGCCTGCGCCAACAGTTGATGCGGGCAACTCGCCCCAAGCGTTCGCATCGCGAAGGGCGGGGAAGATTCACTTTCACCGTTACTGCACTGATGCCCCTGGCCCGCTATTCATGAAGTGGGCCAAATTTGTTGAAGCGAATCATTTACGTTTGCTTTACAAATGCTAATTGTTACCATTTGTTCCTTATCTGATAACAAGGAGCTCGTGGTGGCAAAAAAGCGTATTGCTCAGGCATCTCTGCCGATGCTGGGCCTGTTGGTAATTCCCGCTGTTCAGGCTGAAACCAAGGAAGCACTGGCCGTACCGGCAACGTCGGTCACCAGTTCCTATGAGCAACAAAGCTACAAGGCCACCGAGAGCCGCAGCGCGCTGAAGATCGATGCGCCCCTGCGTGACATCCCGCAAACGGTCAACGTGGTGCCCGAGAGCGTGATCAAGGACCAGGGCGCCCAGTCCATGGAAGACGTGCTGAAGAACGTGCCCGGCGTCGGCCTCTCCAACGGCGACGGCCAGCGCGACCAGGTCACCATCCGTGGCTTCAGCGCCATTGGCGACATGTTCGTCGATGGCGTTCGCGATGACGCCCTCTACTTCCGCGACCTCTCCAACATCGAGCGCGTCGAGGTGATCAAGGGCCCGGCCGCCGTGCTCTACGGCCGTGGTTCCTCCGGCGGCCTGATCAACAGCGTGAGCAAGAAGCCCGGCTTCGATCCCAAGCGCGAAGTCGGCGTCAGCTTCGACAGCGAAGGCAAGCGCCGCACCCAGTTCGATACCGGCTGGGCCGATGAGCAGCAGCGCGACAAGGCGTTTCGCGTCACCGGCGCCTTCGAGGACAGCGACACTTTCCGCGACGACGGCTACATCGACCGCAAGGCCATCGCGCCATCGGCCTACTTCCGCCTGTCCGACGACCTTGAGCTGAACCTGGGGGCCACCTACCTCTACGACAAGCGCCTGATCGATTTCGGCATCCCCGCCCTCGGCGATCGCCCGGTCCATGTCGACCGCGAGAAGCGCTTCGGCTCCGGCAACCCGGACCAGGACTACGTCCGCAGCGAGGTGTTCTCCTTCACCGCCGCCCTGGACTACCGGATCAACGATGATCTGACCCTGACCAACACCACCCGCTACTACCACTACGACCTGGACCGCAACAACACCCTGGCCGACAGCAGCGCGACCCGCTTCGTCACTGCGCCCAACGGCGAACTGCTGGTGAAGCTGAACCGCGGCAACGTGGCGCGCGATGAGTACGGTGTGTTCAACCAGACCGACCTGAAGCAGCAACTCCAGGTGGCGGGCATGCAGCACAACCTGCTCTACGGCATGGAGCTGGGTTACCAGGACAAGTACCAGCGGACGTTCAACCAGAACAACGTGGCCCAGGTGCCGGTCTATCGCGATGCCTTGGTGCCGGTGCCGGAGCACGCCAGCACCCTGAGCGCCAAGGGCACCAACTACCAGGAAACCGCCGGTTTCTACGTGCAGGACCTGATCGAACTGAGTTCCCAGTGGAAGGCGCTGCTCGGCGTGCGCTACGACATCTACGGCCAGGAGTTCGACGACAAGCGCGTGCAGAACGTCGACCTCGACCGTACCGACAAGACCTGGAGCCCGCGCGCCGGCCTGGTGTTCCAGCCGGATCAGGTGCAGTCGTACTACGTCTCGGTCAGCCGCAGCTTCCAGCCCTCGGGTGAAGTGTTCCAACTCAGTCCGGCAATCGAGAATCTGGAGCCGGAAGAGACCACCAACTACGAGCTGGGCGCCAAGTGGGACCTGCTGGACAGCCGTCTCTCGGTGACCGCCGCGGTGTTCCGCCTCGAGCGCACCAACATGAAGACCACTGACCCGGCGACCAGCCTGACGGTGCTGGCCGGCGAGCAGCGTACCGATGGCTTCGAGGCCACCTTCAGCGGCCAGCTCACCGACAAGTGGCAGGTCTACGGCGGCTACGCCTACCTGGATGCGGAAATCACCAAGTCCACCAACAAGACCAACGGCGTGCCCAACAAAGGCCAGGTGCCGACCCTGACCCCGCGCAACAGTGCCAACCTCTGGGTCGTGCGTTCCCTGACCCCGGAATGGCGTGTCGGCGCCGGCGCCAACTATGTGGATGATCGCTTCACCGCCCTGGACAACAAGGTGGTGATGCCCAGCTACACCACCTTCGATGCCGCGCTGTTCTACAGCGTGCCGCAATGGGATGCGGCCTTGCGCCTGAAGAACGCCTTCGACCGCGATTACTACGCCTCGGCCCATGGCTCGGTGGACCTGATCACCCCCGGCGCTCCGCGCACACTGGAGCTTAGCGCCAACTACCGGTTCTGATCCCCGCCGCAACGCAAACGCCCGGCCAGTGCCGGGCGTTTGCGTATCCGGAACTAGCTCCGGGCTTGGCGCGATCTGTAGAAGGAGCGAATTCATTTGAACTTGGGAAACCACGTCCTTGGGACGTGGTCATGAGTCAGCGGCTCTGCCTGTGACGATTCGAATGTCCGGGCTAGCGGTAGGGTGCGCCTGCGCACCGGCGGTTTGACGTGGTGCCGAAGCCGATCCCGGAATCGGTGCGCGCAGCGCACCCTAGGGTCCAGGCCAGGCGAAAGGGGGCGGTCTTGTGCACGGGGAGGATTCGCCCCCTTCCAGGGGGCCAAAAGCAAGTCCAGGTTCTACGAACGTGGATGTTTACTTGTAGGGGCGAATTCATTCGCCAAGCAGGCCGCAGGTCTGCCCTGCAAAGGCCAGGAGGGGCAGCTGCGCTGCCCTTGGCGAATGAATTCGCCCCTACAGGCGGAGGCCACCGGTGCAGGGCCCTGCAATCAGTTCATCGGCAACCGCTTCAACGCCTCGCAACTCGCCGCGTACTGCTTGTCGCAGGCGCTCTGGAACAGGGCGCGTGCCTGGTAGAGGTCGCGCTGCAGGCCTTCGGCACCCTGGGCGTACATGCTGCCGAGCACGTGCTGGGCCATGGCGTTGCCGGCGGCGGCGGACTGGCCGAGGTACTTGTGCATGGCGCGCTGGTCGGCGAAGGCCGGATCGGCGCGACCGGTGTAGAGGAAGGCCAGGCTGAACGCCGACTGGGAATGGCCCTTGTCGGCGGCCTGCTTCCACCAGTACTCGGCCTGCTTCAGGTCCTTCTGTGGTTTGCCGACGAAGTACAGGCTGCCGAGCTGGTATTGGCTATCGAGATCGCCGCGCATGGCCTGCTGGCGAACCCGCTCGAACTCGCGGCTCTCCTGGTCTTGCGGGGTAGTGGTGGCCGGGGCCTGGGGCTGCTGCCCGGCAGGCGGCGCGGCGGGTTGCTGCTGTTCCTGCTGCTGGGCGCAGGCCCCGAGCAGGGCGAGCAGGGCGATGCAGGAGAGGCGCGGCAAGGCGCGTTGGGTGGGCATGGGCTGATCTCTTCAAGGCAGAACAGGGAGGAGGGTAGTTGCATCAGCCTGCTGCGTCACCCGCAGGGCGGCGATTCCGTCGCTCGACTCATGCTGCAAAGGCGGGTATCAAGGCGGGAGTACTTGCCCTGGAGTCACGAATGAAAACCACCCTGGACGAGCTGCAGGCCTTCACCACCGTGGTCGACACCGGCTCCATCACCGCCGCCGCCGAGCAACTGGCGCAGACAGCCTCGGGGGTCAGCCGCGCCTTGGGCCGGCTGGAGGACAAGCTCGACGTCACCTTGCTGCGCCGCACTACCCGGCGCCTGGAGCTGACCGAAGAGGGCGAGGCCTTCCTCACCCAGGCGCGGCGCATCCTCGCCCAGGTGGAAGAGGCCGAGGAGCAGATGGCCCTGCGCCGGCAGAAGCCTGCCGGACGCCTGCGGGTCAATGCCGCCTCGCCCTTCATGCTGCATATGCTGGTGCCGCTGGTGGTGGGCTTTCGCGAGCGCTACCCGGAGATCGAGCTGGAGCTGCACAGCAGCGACCAGATCATCGACCTGATCGAGCAGCGCACCGATATCGCCATCCGCATCGGCACCCTGCGCGATTCCACCCTGCATGCCCGGCCGCTCGGCAGCAGTCGTATCCGCGTGCTGGCAAGCCCCGCCTACCTCGAGGCCCGGGGCACGCCGGGAAAGGTGGAGGAACTGCAGGGCCATGGGCTGCTCGGTTTCACCCAGCCGGAAAGCCTCAACCACTGGCCGCTGCGCCATGCCCAGGGCGACAGCCTGCAGATCGAACCTTCGATCAAGGCCTCCAGCGGTGAAACCCTGCGCCAGCTGGCGCTGACCGGCGCCGGCATCGTCTGCCTGTCCGACTTCATGACCCAGGAAGATCGCGCCAGGGGCGACCTGGTGCAGGTCCTGGCCGCCGACACCCTGGAAGTGCGCCAGCCGATCAACGCCGTGTACTACCGCAACACCGCACTGGCCTCGCGCATTGCCTGCTTCCTCGACTACGTGGCGGGACGCCTGAAGGAGCAGGAGTGGGCGCAACGCACGAGCTGATTCTGTGGGGGCGAATTCATTCGCTGAGCAGTCCGAAGGACTGCCCGCCCTTGTGGGAGCGAAATTATTCGCGAAACGAGGCCGGCGCTGAGCTGCCTGGAATTTCCCTCACCCCCAACCCCTCTCCCAGAGGGAGAGGGGAGCTTGTCCGTGCCAGCGAAATGTCCCGCGCTCGGGGTCAACCCTGTAGGGGCGAATTCATTCGCCAAGCAGCCCGCAGGGCTGCCCGCCTGTATGTAATTTTCGTCGCCCTGCCTGGCTGTTGGTCAGTAAACACGGCGCTCACTTCTGTTTTTTGTTGCTTATTTCAAACACACTGCTTGGCTTGGTGAATTCTATCGTGTAAATTTTCATGAAATTACTAATTGGAAATTTCACGAGGCTCCCATGTTCAAGCAGTCCGCCCAGCATGTCGGCACCTATTACGCCGGAACCTATCCCGGCAGCATCCCGCTGCGCCCGACCCAGGTGGGCAGCGAGGACACCGATGTGCTGATCATCGGTGCCGGCTTCAGCGGCCTGCATACCGGCCTGCGCCTGGCGCTGGCGGGCAAGCGGGTGACCCTGCTGGAAGCCAGCCGGGTGGCGTGGGCGGCCTCGGGGCGCAATGGCGGGCAAGCCCTGCTGGGCTGGTCCTGCGACATGCCCCCGCTGGAGAAGGCTCTGGGCCTGGAGCGCACCCGCCGCCTCTGGGACAGCATGCGCTGGGCCGCCGAGGAGGTGCGCGAGCTGCCGGGTCGTCACGGCTTCGATGTGGATTATCGCGTCGGCAGCCTCTGGACCGCGGTGCAGGAGCGCCGCGTGAAGATGCTGGAGGAGGCCCAGGAAGACGCCATCCACAAATGGGGCTACGACAGGATGCGCCTGATCGGCCGCGACGAGTTGCCCGAGTGGATCGCCAGCCCGCGCTACCAGGCCGCGCTCTACGACCCGGAAGCCGCCCACCTCAATCCGCTCAAGCTGGCCCAGGGCCTGGCCGGCGCCATCGAGGCCGCCGGCGGGCGCATCTACGAGCAGAGCCAGGTGCTGGAGTACCGCCAGACCGCGACCGGCTATGTGGCCCGCACCGCCAAGGGCGAAGTGCGCGGCGAGGTGCTGGTGCTGGCCTGCAACGCCTATGTCGACCGCCTCGACCGCCAGCTCTCCGGCCGCCTGCTGCCGGTGGGTTCCTACCAGGTGGCCACCGCGCCGCTGGACCCGGAACTGGCGCGCTCGCTGCTGCCGAAGAACAGCTGCGTGATCGACAACCAGTTCGTACCCGACTACTTCCGCCTCACCCCCGACCACCGCCTGCTGTTCGGCGGCGGCTGCACCTACCTGGGCGGCCTGCCCAAGGACGTGCCGGCGGCCATCCGCCCCTACCTGGAGCGGGTCTTCCCGCAGCTCGAGGGCGTGGAGATCGAGTTCGGCTGGGGCGGCCATATCGACGTCAGCATGAAGCGCACCCCGGACATCGGTCGCAGCGGCCAGCGCTACTGGCTGCAGGGCTTCTCCGGCCACGGCGTGCTGCCCACCCTGGCCGGCGCCAAGGCGGTGGCCGACGCCATCCTCGGCAACGACGAACTGCTGGATCTCTACCAGGCCATCGGCAACCCGCGCTTCCCGGGCGGCTCGCTGCTGGCCGCGCCGCTCGAAGCGGCGGGCAAGGCCTATTACCGACTGCGCGATGTGATCTGATTGCCCGGTGCGGGGGACAATGCCCTCTCCCCCGGCCCCTCTCCCTGAAGGGAGAGGGGAGACTCAAGGAGAACCCATGGACAAGCAAGACGAAATCGAAGGCCTCGCGATCCTGATTCGCGACCTGCGCAAGCACAAGAACGTGACCCTGGGCGACCTCGCCACGCGCATCGACCGCTCGGTGGGCTTCCTCTCCCAGGTGGAGCGCGGCCTGTCGCGCCCGACCGTGGCCGACCTCACCGCCATCAGCGAAGCCCTGGGCGTGCCCACCACCTACTTCTACAGCCTGAGCAAGCCCCGCGGGACACCCTGGGTGACCCGCCCCGGCGAGCGCCGCACCCTGTATTACGCCGGCGGCATCACCGACGTGCTGGCCTCGCCGACCATGTCCGGCGGCTTCTCCATGCTGGAGAGCCTCCTGGCGCCCGGGGCCACCAGCGGCGAGGGCCACCTGGACGACAGCTCCGAGCAGGGCGGCTTCGTGCTCGAAGGCGAGTTGACGCTGTGGTACGGCGATGACGACGCGCCCGTGACCCTCTACCCCAACGACAGCTTCCAGCTGCCGCCCCACGCCCAGTTCCGTTACGCCAATCTTTCCGACAAACCGACGCGGGTGCTTTGGGTCTTCACCTGAAGCGAGAACCCGCAGGACCGCAGTGATGACAACAACAAGCCAGTACCCCGACCTGCTCAGTGAAGTGCGTGCCTTCCGCGCCCAGTACCCGGAAATCCGCTACGTCGACCTGATCTGCCTGGACCTCCCAGGACACTTCTACGGCAAGCGCTACCCCGTGGACATGCTGGAGAAGGTGGCCGCCGGCAGCCCGCTGAAGCTGCCGCAGAACTGCGTGCTGCTGGGCACCCAGGGCGGGCTCTACCCCATCGGCGACTACTGCTTCGCCGACGGCGACCCGGACGCACCGCGGCGCCTGGTGCCCGGCACCCTCAAGCCGGTGCGCTGGGAGAAGGAGCTCCTGGGGCAGATGCTGATCACCTCCGACGGCACCGAGGCGCCCATCGAGTTCGAGCCCCGCGAAGTGCTGGCCCGCGTGCTGCAACGCCTGGAAAAGCGCGGCATCCGCCCGGTGGTGGCCTTCGAGCTGGAGTTCTACCTGTTCGACCGCAAGCTCAAGAATGGCCTGCCGCAATTCCCCCGCGACCCGCTCTGCGAGGACGAGGACGACCAGCCGAACATGCACATCGAACGCCTGTCGCGCTTCTCCGACGTGCTGCATGAAATGGTCGAGGCGGCCAATGAGCAGGGCGTCGCTGCCAACGTCATCACCGCCGAACTCGGCCCGGGCCAGTTCGAGATCAACTTCGGCCACTGCGACGACGGCCTCAAGGCCGCCGACTGGGCCGCCCTGTTCTGCCGCAGCACTCGTGGCGTGGCGCTCAAGCACGGCCAGCGCGCCAGCTTCATGAGCAAGCCCTACCTGCACGCGCCGGGCAGCGGCATGCACGTGCACGTCAGCCTCTATGACCGGGACGGCAACAACCTGCTGGCCGCCGACCACCAGCGTCCGCTGCGCCACGCCGTGGCCGGCTGCCTCGACCTGCTGCCCCACTGCATGCCGATCTTCGCCGCCAACCACAACGCCTTCCGCCGCTACGGCGCCATGGTCAACGCCGCCAGCCGCGCCAGCTGGGGTTTCGAGGACCGCGATGCGTGCATCCGCATCCCCGAGTCCGACGGCCGCAACCTGCGCATCGAGCACCGCCTGGCCGGCGCCGACGCCAACCCCTACCTGGTGCTGGCGGCCATCCTCACCGGCATGGAACACGGCCTGGACGCCGCCCGCGAACCCATAGCGCCACTGAACGACGACCGCGGGAGCGGCATCGATTTTCCCAAGGACATGCTCACCGCCGTCGCCGCCATGCGCCACCATCCGGCGGTGAACCACGGCCTGGGCAGCGAGTTCGTGATGGTCTACTGCGAGAACAAGCGCCAGGAGTACCTGGACTTCATGAACGAGGTGAGCGCGCGGGAGTACCGCTGGTACATGTGAGGGGAGCTGGAAGCCGGAAGCTGGAAGCTGGAAGTCGGCCCCCGGTGCGCACAGCGCACCCTGGCCCGGATGAAATCCGGGAGCGATGGTGGGTTTATCCCTCGGCTTCCAGCTTCCAGCTTCCAGCTTCCGGCTTCCTAGCTTCCTAGCTTCCAGCCCCGCCGAAGGCGGCCCTCAGATCCTCCACGAACGCCACCTGCGCCTCGCTCAGCTGCCGCCCGCGGTGCGTCGTGAGGTGGAACTGCACGCGGTATCCCGTCTCCTCCGGTAGCAAGGAGCGCAATTGCCCGGCGGCTTCCCAGGGCGCGGCGATATGTTCCGGCAGGTAGCCGATATGCGCCCCGGACAGCACGAACGCCAGGCTGCATTCCACCTGCTCCGTGCGGGCGCTGCTGGGGCCGCTGGCGAAGGGTTGCCGCGCTTCCTCGAAGCGATAGGGATGCTGCACCAGGTCGCAGCCGGCGAGGTCCTCCAGGCCGACCTCGGCACGCTCGAAAAGCGGATGGCCAATAGCGCAGAACAGCCGCTGCCGTTCGCTGAACAAGGGTTGGTAATCCAGCGCCGCCTGGCCACGGGAGAAGTAACCGATGGCCAGGTGCAGCTGGTCCTGCAACAGGCGCCGCTCCAGCTCGGCGGGCATGGCGCTGATCAGCTCGAACTGCACCGCCTGGTTGCGCCGGCGGAAGCGCCCGATGGCCGCGCCCAGGCGTTGCAGCACCTGGTTGTCCAGCGCTTCCGAGAGGCCGATGCGCAGCTCGCCCAGCAGCATGTCGGCCATGCCCCGGGCCTCGCCCTTGAAGGTCTCGATGGCACCGAACAACCTGCGCGTGGCGGCCAGCACCTGCTCGCCCTTGGGCGTCAGGCGGAATCCCGCCTTGCCGCGCTCGCAGAGGCGGAAGCCCAGGCGCGTCTCCAGCTTGGCCATCTGCGTGCTGATGGTGGACTGGCCGATGCCCAGTTCGCCCTGGGCGGCGCTGAAGCCGCCGCTTTCCACCACGGTGACGAAGATACGCAGCAGTTGCAGGTCGAGGTCGTGGAGCTGGCTGAGCATGGTGGCACCAAACATTGATGGCGATAGATGCCAAAGTAGAACACTTCATATTTATTCAAAGCAAAGCCCGGCGCAGCATGGTTCCACCTGCAATCCCCCAGGAGCCCATCATGCGTTTCCCCCTGCTGCTTGCCGCCCTGTTCGCCTGCGCCTTGCCGGTGCAGGCCGAAGACAAGGCGCTGAACCTCTACAGCTGGTCCGCCTATATCCCCGAGAAGGCCCTGCAAGGCTTCAAGGCGCAGAGCGGCATCGAAGTGAAATACGACATCTTCGACAGCGCCGAGGCCCTGGACGCCAAGCTGCTCACCGGCGGCAGCGGCTATGACGTGGTCTTCCCCGCCAGCAGCGGCCTGGCCCGCGCCATCCAGGCCCGCGCGGTGCAGCCGCTGCAGCGCGAGCGGCTGAAGAACTTCGCCAACCTCGACCCCGAGCTGCTGGCCAAGCTGGCCACGGTCGATCCCGGCAACCGCTTCGGCGTGCCCTACACCTGGGGCACCGTGGGCCTCGGGATCAACAAGGATGCGGTGACCCAGCGCATTCCCGATGCGCCGCTGAACAGCCTCGACCTGCTGTTCAAGCCCGAGTACGCCAGCCGTCTGAAGGACTGCGGCATCGCCGTGATCGACTCGCCCCAGGAGGTGATCAGCATCGCCCTGCACTACCTCGGCAAGGACCCCTACAGCACCGACAAGGCCGACCTCAAGGCGGTGCAGGAACTCTTCGCCCGGCTGCAGCCGAACGTCCGCTACGTCGGCGCCGGCAAGCACATCAACGACCTGGCCAAGGGCGAGATCTGCCTGGCCCTGACCTACAACGGCGACGCCGCCATCGCCGCCGACCAGGCGCGCCAGGCGCAGATGCCCTTCGAGCTGATCTACCGCATCCCCCGCGAGGGCACGCTGATCTGGTTCGACACCATGGTGATCCCCGCCGACGCGCCGCACCCCGGGGCCGCCCACGCTTTCATCGACTACATGCTGCGCCCCGAGGCCATCGCCGAACTGACCAACAGCCAGTTCTTCGCCAACGCCAACCAGGCCGCCAAGCCGCTGCTGGCGCCCGAGGTGGCCGGCGACCCGGACATCTACCCGAGCGCGGAGGTGCGCGAGCGCCTGTTCGGCGAGCAGATCCAGAGCCTCAAGGACCAGCGCGCGCGCACCCGCCTCTGGACCAGTTTCCGTACCCAGTACTGAGACCCTCTCCCCCGGCCCCTCTCCCTGAAAGGGAGAGGGGAGACAATCAATGGAGCCCGATGAGATGGAACACGCCTTCGACAACGACCAGGCCATCACCCGCGACAGCCTCTATGGCACCGCCGCCGAACCCACCTATGCCGGCATCACCAGCTTCATGCGCCGCCGCTACAGCCGCGACCTGCGCGGTGTCGACCTGGTGGTGAGCGGCGTGCCCTTCGACACCGCCACCACCAACCGCCCCGGCAGCCGCTTCGGACCGCGCGCCATCCGCGCCGCCTCGGTGCAGATGGCCTGGGCCCGCCACTACCCCTGGGAGTTCGACCCCTTCGACCACCTGGCGGTGGTCGACTACGGCGACTGCGCCTTCGACCATGGCGTGCCGCAGCAGACCCCGGAGCTGATCCAGGCCCACGCCGCGCGCATCCTCGAAGCCGGCGCCGCCATGCTCACCCTGGGCGGCGACCACTTCATCAGCTACCCGCTGCTGAAAGCCCACGCGGCCAAGCACGGCCCGCTGTCGCTGATCCATTTCGACGCCCACAGCGACACCTGGCCGGACGAGGATGTGCAGCGCATCGACCACGGCACCATGTTCTTCCACGCCGCCCGCGAGGGCCTGGTGGACCCGTCGCGCTCGGTGCAGGTGGGCCTGCGCACCACCAATGACGACGTGATGGGCTTCCAGGTGCTGGACGCCCGCGAGGTACACCGCCACACGCCCGAGCAGATCGCCGAACGGATTCGCGCGCGAGTGGGGGATAACCCGGTGTACCTGACCTTCGACATCGACTGCCTCGACCCCGCCTTCGCCCCCGGCACCGGCACCCCGGTGTGCGGCGGCCTCTCCAGTCACCAGGCGCTGGAAATCCTCCGTGGCTTGCGCGGCATCAACCTGGTTGGCATGGACGTGGTGGAAATGGCACCGCCCTACGACAACGCCGAAGTCACCGCCCTGGCCGGCGCCACCCTGGCGATGGAGATGGTCTGCCTGTATGCGGCGCGGCATAAGTTGGGGATGAGGTAGCGGATATCTCCCCTCTCCCTCTGGGAGAGGGGCCGGGGGTGAGGGAAATCCGACGAAGACCACCGCCTTGGCGTTCTGGCTGATGTTGATGAAGCCGCCGGCGTCGTAGAAATCGAACTGGTAGGGCCGGTCGAGGTCTTCGCTGGCGATAGGCATGGCAGGAGCATCCGGCTGAAACATCAGGCAGCGATTATGGCGGGGCGCTGCATTGAACGCTTAGTCTGCAGGAATGTCGGTAACTGGGCAGACGATCTTTCCCACAAGGAGCTTCATATGGACCTGATCCGCATCCTCATCGCCATCCTCCTGCCGCCGCTGGGCGTGTTCCTCCAGGTCGGCTTCGGCGGCGCCTTCTGGCTGAACATCCTGCTCACCCTGCTGGGCTACATCCCCGGCATCGTCCACGCGGTGTACATCATCGCCAAGCGCTGACAGCGGTACGGCCCCGTAGGTTGGCGCCGAGCCTGCGAGGCCCAGCACGCGGGATCGATGCCCGGATCGTTGGGCTTCGCTGCGCTCAGCGCCAACCTACGACGAGCGCGGCCTCAATCCACCATCTTGATCAGCAGGATGCCGGCGGTGACCACGCAGGCGGCGAGGATGCGGCGGATGCCGAAGGGTTCCTTGAACACCAGGCTGGCGATGACGGCGGCGATGATCACGCTGCTTTCGCGCAGGGCGGCGACCTTGGCCACGTTGTCCAGGGTCATGGCGAACAGCACCAGGCCGTAGGCCACGCAGTAGTTGAAGCCGCCGAACAGGCCGATGCGCCAGTTGTCGCGGGCGAAGCGCAGCACCAGAGGGCCCCGGCGCAGCCAGGCCAGCACGGGAATGGTCATGCTCTGCATCAGGGTCAGGTAGACCACGAACTGCAGCACGCTGTCGGCGCGGCGCACGCCCTGGGCGTCGATCAGGGTGTAGAGCGCCACCCCGGCGCCGGCCAGCGCGGCATAGCCCAGGGCCTTGAGCGCATGGGACTCCAGGCGGGTGGACAGCAGGCTGAGGATGCCGGCGGAGATCAGCACGATGCCCATCAGCATGGCGCCGGACAGCTGCTCGCCGAACACCAGCCCCGCAGCGAGCGCCACCAGCAGCGGCGGCAGGCCGCGCACCACCGGGTAGACTTGGCCGAAATCGCCATGGTGGTAGGCGCGGATCAGCAGCAGGCGGTAGAGGGTGTTGACCAGAACGGAGAGTCCGATCAGCCCCCAGACTACCAGTGGCGGCGGGCTTACCAGCGGCAGCAGGGCGATGCTGAAGCAGAAGGCCACGCCGTCCACCAGCGCCATCGATGACAGGCGGTCGCTGCCGGACTTGATCACCGCGTTCCAGCTGGCGTGCATCAGCGCGGACAGCAGGACCACCGCAGTGGCGAGGTCGGTATCGGTGAACACGGGCAGCTCCGGCGGCGGTGGGACGGGGAGTGGCTAGGGTGCGGGTTCATCGATCCATCATTCAAATCGTTTATCGTTATCCGTCGAATAAGTCTTACTGATGGAATGGCCATGAATCTCTTCCAGCTGCGCGCCTTCGATGCGGTGGTCCGCGAGGGCAGCTTCACCCGTGCCGCCGAGCGCCTGTGCATCAGCCAGCCGGCGGTGACCGGGCATATCAAGGCGCTGGAGGAGCATTACCAGGTACGCCTGCTGCGCCGCTCCGCGCGGCAGGTGGAGCCCACCGAACTGGGCCGGCGCCTGGCTGCCATCAGCCACCAGCTGTTCGCCCTGGCCGAGCAGGCCGAGGACCTGCTGGACACCAGCCAGGCCCTGGAAGCCGGCCGCCTCGACCTGGCCGCCGACAGCCCGCACCTGGTGATGCCGCTGCTGGCGCGGATGCGCGAACGCTATCCCGGGGTGACCATCAACCTGCGCCTGGGCAATACCCAGGAAACCCTCACCGCGTTGAATGGCGAACGGGTCGACCTGGCCCTGGTCAGCGACATGAGCGAACGCCCCGGCCTGCGCCTGCAGCCCATCGGCGAGGCGCGGCTGTGCCTGCTGCTGCCGGCGGCGCATCCGTGGCTCGGCACGCGCCAGGAGGTGGCCCTGCACGAGTTGCGCGATCAGGTGCTGCTGCAACGCGAGCCCGCTTCCCTGACCCGCCGCACCTTCGAGAAGGCCTGCGGCGAGCAGGGCCTGGAACTGCGCGCGGCGCTGGAGCTGAACAGCCGCGAGGCGGTGATCGAGGCGGTCGCCGCCGGGCTGGGGCTGAGCATCGTCTACTCCCTGGAAGTGCCGCGCGATCCGCGCGTGGCGGCCCTGCCGCTGGCGGGCGAAGGGCTGGTGAGCCGGCACTACCTGGCGTGTCTGGAGAGCTATGCGGAGCTGCGCGTGGTGAGGGCGTTCTTCGAGGTGGCCGGCACCCTCACCCCCAGCCCCTCTCCCTGAAGGGAGAGGGGCTGGGGGAGAGGGCCGCGGGCCAAACCCTCTCCCCACCTCCCGGCTGCTCCCTCCATGCCTGCAACGAGCGCGTCGGCAGGTCGAAGTACTCCCGCGTACGCGCATAGCCATGCCCGCCCATGCGGCCGATGGCATCCAGGCCCAGCTGGTCGATGTAGAGGGTCTCGGGGTCGATCAGGTCGTCACGCACATGGGCCATCAGCACCTCGCCGAGGATGATCTCCCGCGACTGGCCGATGGACAGGCCCATCATCCGCCGGCATTCCAGGGCCACCGGCGCCTCGCCGATGCGCGGACAGCCGACGCGGGTGCCGGGCAGGGCGGTGAGGCCGGCGGCCACCAGTTCGTCGAAGCCCGGCTCGAAGGGCACGGCGCAGATGTTCATGGCTTCCACCAGGGCGTCGTTGACGATGTTCACGGTGAACTCCTGGTGCAGCAGGGCGTTGCGCGTGGTGTCCTTGGGGCTGAGGTCGGCGTGGTGTTCCACCCCCAGGGCGAGGATCGGCGGGTCGGCCGAAAGGGCGTTGAAGAAGCTGAAGGGCGCGGCGTTGGGCCGGCCTTCGGCGTCCATCGTAGTCACCAGGGCGATGGGCCGGGGCACCACGCTGCCGATGAGGATCTTGTACTTCTCGCGGGGGCTCAGGCGGGCGAAATCGAAGCTCAGCATGGTGTGTTCTCTTCAGAGGGGGCGCTGGCGAGGGTGCAGAGCGGGCGTTCGGCGCTCCAGGCGTCGGCGAAGGGAATGGCCGGCTGGAACAGGCCGCGCCAGTCGGGCCGGCCGAAGGCGCGGTCGGCGTGGCTCCGCATCAGCGTGTGGAACTGGCGCTGGGCCTGGCGCTGGAGGGTGGCGTAGTCGACGCCCTGCACCTGGCCGCCTTGCATCACGCAGCGGCCGTCGATCCAGCTGGCGATGCAGTCGTCGCCACGGCCAGCGAGGATCAGGTTCTTCAGCGGATCGAACAGCGGGCCCAGGTGCAGGCCGTCGAGGCTGAACACCGTGATATCGGCCTTGGCGCCAGGCGCTAGCCGGCCGAGGTCGTCTCGGCCCAGGGCCTTGGCGCCGCCGAGGGTGGCGGCGTTGTAGAAATCGAGGGCGCTGGTGCCGTGGCTGCCGCCCGCCTTGATGCGGGCGATGTTCAGGCCCTGGCGCATGTTGTCCAGCAGGTCCGCCGGCCAGGTGTCGGTGCCGAGGGCGAAGTTCACCCCGTGCTCCCGATAGCGGCCGAAGGAGTCCAGGGCCTCGCCGTCGCGGGCGAACACCACCGGGCAGTGCACCAGGCTGGCGCCGCTGGCGGCCAGGCGGGCGAGGTCGTCATCGCCCTCGATGTAGATGCCGTGGGGCAGCACGGCGCGTGGGCCGAGCAGCTCCAGCTCTTCCAGCCAGGCCAGCGGCGCCTTGCCGCGCAGGCGTTTGACCAGCGCGACTTCGCCGAGACCCTGGCAGCAATGCAGGCGCACTGGCGCATCCAGTTCGCGGGCGAGGGCGGCGGTGCGTTGCAGCAGGGCGGGGGTGCAGGTCTGGATGCGGTCGGGCAGCAGGGCGCCACGGATCAGCCCGCCGTGGGCGCCGTCGAAATCGCGGAAGTAACATTCGGCGGCATCCAGGCCGGCCAGGCCGCGGGCCTCGTTCCAATGTTCGGTGATGCCGCTGTCGCGCTGCACCACCTGCATGCCGCTCATGTAGCAGGGGCCGAGGTAGGTGCGCAGGCCCAGTTCGGCGGCCACGTCGGCCACGGCGGCGAATTCGTCGTAGGTCTCCGCCCACTCGCGGTAATACATGGAGGTGATCGGCATGGCCGTGGTGATGCCGTTGCGGATCAACTGGGTGAAGGCGTAGCGGTACTTGAAGACTTCATCAATGAAGCTGTAGCTCTCCTGCGGCCCGCGTTCGAGGTATTCGCGGGACCACAGGCGGCCCATGGCGAGTTCGTCGCCGTTGTCCAGGGTGAGCACGGTGGAGTCGAGGTCGCCCAGGGCGTCGAGGTCGATGAAGCCGGGGCCGAGCAGGGCGTTGCCGTAGTCGATCCACTGCTCCACCGGGCCGGGAAAGCCCCGGCCGACGAAGAGCACCCGCGCGCCTTCGATCACCACTTCGCCATCGCGCCAGAGCACATGGCGCGTGCCGTCGAAGCCGACCACGCAGCTCGCTTTCAGGCCGATGCGCGGCGCGCTCACAGGCGGCTCTCCAGCAGGCGGCCCTGGGTGGCGATCAGCTTGCCGGCGCGATAGACCTGGCGTTGCGGGCGCGCGACCACGGCTTCGCCGAGGCTTTGCGCGTCCATCAGCAGGAAGTCGGCGCGCTCGCCCATCGACAGGCCGTGGGCGGGCAGGCCCAGGGCCTTGGCGCCGTGCCGGCTGGCGGCGTCGAAGGCGGTGGCCAGCTCCTCGTCCTTGTTCAGGTCGAAGCGGAAGGCCAGGAGCATGGCGCGCTCCAGCATGTCGCCGTTGCCCATGGGCGACCAGGCATCGCGGATGCCGTCGGACCCCAGGCAGAGGTTCACGCCAGCCTCGTGCAGGGCGAGGAAGGGCGGCACGGCACAGTCGGCCGGTGCCGAGCTCATCAGCGAGATATCCAATGCAGCCAGACGTTCGGCCAGGGGTTTCACCTGGTTCCAGGGCGCCATGCCCAGGCAGTAGGCGTGGCTGATCATCACCCGGCCCTGGCGGTTGAAGCGCTCGGTGTAATCGGCGATGCGGGCGATCTGCCAGAGGCCCAGCTCGCCCTTGTCGTGCAGGTGGATGTCCACGCCGCGATCGAACTCGGCGGCGAGCTTGAAGACGAAATCGAGCTGGGCGATGGGGTCGTTGTCGATGCCGCAGGGGTCGAGGCCGCCGACGTTCTCCACGCCCAGGCCGAGGGCCTCGCGCATCAGCTCGGCGGTGCCGGGGCGGCTGACCAGGCCGGTCTGCGGGAAGACCACCAGCTCCAGGTCGATCAGGTCGCGGTAGCGCTCGCGCAGGGCCTGCATGGCCTCGACATGGCGCAGGCCGAATTCCGGGTCGATATCCACGTGGCAGCGCATGGTCAGGGAGCCACGGGCGATGCAGTTCTCCAGCAGCGCGCCGGCGCGCTCGGCGATGGGCGCGCTGACCTCGCGCAGCACGCGGCGCTCGTTGGCGATGTAGTCCTTCAGCGTCGGGCCGGCGCTGTTGGGCCGCCAGGGCTGGCCCCAGAGGGTCTTGTCCAGGTGGATATGGCTCTCCACCAGGGCGCAGGTCATCAGTTGGCCGGCGCCGTCGATGTCGCCGGCGGCGAGTGGCGCAGCGCTGGTCGGGCGGCGTTCGGCGAAGCGGCCGCGCTCGATGCGGAAGTCTTCGGCCGCGCCGCCGAAGGGGCGGACGTTGCGCAGCCAGCAGGTGTCGGTCATGGGGACCTCGTGTGCAGTCTTTCAGGGAGGTGGGGGACCGCTGCGCGGTCCTTGGCGAATGAATTCGCCCCCACAAGATTCGGCGTATCCGGGGACGTAGGATGGGTAGAGCGGAGCGAAACCCATGCTGCCGTGCACGGATTGATGGGTTTCGCTTCGCTCTACCGCATCCTACGAATTGCGTCAGCCCTTGAGCTTGGACCAGATGCGGTCCTGCAGCTCGCGGGCCTGGTTGCTGCATTCCTTCTCCGGGCGCAGGCGGTCGGCGAACTCCTCGGGCATGTTGATGGCGTCCATCACCTTCCACTTCTTGTCCAGCAGCGCATCACTGTCGATGCCGTTGGCATAGGCGATGGCGTTGGACACGGCGGCGGCGTTTTCCGGCTTCATCATCCAGTCGATGAACACCTTGGCGTTGCCCGGGTGCGGCGCGCTTTTCGGCACGGCGAAGTTGTCCTGGAACATGGCCACGCCTTCCCGCGGGTAGACGTACTTGATGGTGTTCTTCTGCAGGGTGGCGCGGGCGGTGGAGCCGTTCCAGTTCTGCATCATGATCACTTCGCCCGAGGCCATGCGGTCCACGGTGTTGTCGGAGCTGTACATCTTCAGGAAGGGCTTCTGCTTCTGCAGGAGTTCGAGGATGCGCTTGGCGTCCTGCGGGCTTTCGGTGCATTCGTCGACGCCCAGGTAATGGCTGGCGGCGTTGATCACGCTGCTGGGGGTGTCCAGCGCGGCGAGCTGGCCCTGCAGTTCCGGGCGCGGCTCGAAGAATTCCTTCCAGGAGTCGTCCAGCTTGCCGCCCGGCACCCGCGCGCTGTCATAGGAGAAGCCGGTGGTGCCCCAGAGGTAGGGCGCCGAGTACTTGCGGCCGGGGTCGAATTCGGGGTTGCGGAAGGCCGGCTTCACATGGGCGAAGTTCGGCAGGCTGGGGGCGTCGATTGCCTGCAGCAGGTCCTGCTGGATCAGCGTGCGCATGATGGAGTGCGACGGCACGATGACGTCGTAGCTGGCGCCGCCGGCCTGCAGCTTGGCCAGCAGCGTCTCGTTGCTGTCGTAGCCGTCCATGGTGACCTTGATGCCGGTCTCCTTCTCGAACTTGGCCAGGAGTTCCACCGGGTAGTAGTCGGTCCAGTTGTAGAAGAACAGCTCCTTGGGCTCGTCCGCCTGGGCGAACGTGGCGGCGAAACAGCTCAGGGCGAAACCGGCTACCCCATGACGCAATGCTTTCAACTTCATTGTTTTTCTCTCCGGTTGAAGAACAGGTTGGGCAGTGGTGGAGCAAGGTTCAGTTGGCGGGCTTGCCTCGCTGGCCGAGCCAGAAGGAGAGCACCACCAGGACGATGGAGATCAGCAGCATCAGGGTGGAGATGGCGTTGATCTCCGGGGTAACCCCGGCCTTGATGGCCGAGAAGATGTAGACCGGCAGCGTGGTCGAGCCGGGGCCGGCGACGAAGAAGGTCATGATGAAGTCGTCCAGGCTGACCACGAACGCCAGCACCGCACCGGACAGCACTGCTGGGAACAGCAGCGGCAGGGTCACCCGGCGGAAGGTGTGGAAGGGGTTGGCGTAGAGGTCGTTGGCCGCTTCCAGCAGGCTCTTGTCCAGGTCGTTCAGCCGCGCGCGGATCGGCAGGTAGGCAAACGGGATGCAGAAGCCGATGTGCGCGACTATCACCGTCAACAGGCCGAGCTTGATGCCGAGGGCCATGAACAGCAGCAGGGTGGCCACCGCGGTGACGATCTCCGGCAGGATCAGCGGCAGGTTGATGCCGCCTTCCACCATCTTCTGCCCGTAGAAGGGCTTGTAGGTGGCCAGCGCCGCCAGCAGGGCGATGGCGGTGGCGCAGACCGTGGCGATGCCGGCGACGATTACCGAGTTCAGCGCCGCCGCCTGGATCGACGGGTTGGCGAGGATGCGGCCGTACCAGGCGAAGGAGAACTCCGTCCACACTGTGGCGGTGCGGTTGGCGTTGAAGCTGTAGGCGATCAGCACCAGGATCGGCAGGTACAGGTAGGCCAGCACCAGCAGGCTGGTTTCGCGGGTCAGCGGCAGTTTCTTCAGGTGGTTGGCGATCATCAGCGGGCTCCCTGGCGGACGGCCTTGGCGGCTTTCTTGGCGTAGAGGGCGTAGAGCACCAGGGCCAGCAGCATCAGCCCGAGCAGGAGGAAGGACAGCGAGCTGCCCAGCGGCCAGTTGCGCGCGGTGCCGAACTGCTGCTGGATCAGGTTGCCGATCATCAGCGTCTTGCCGCCGCCGAGGATGGCGGGGGTGATGAAGGCGCCGAGGCTCGGCACGAACACCAGCAGGGAGCCGGCCACCACGCCGGGCATGGACAGCGGCAGGATCACCCGGCGCAGGGCCTTGGCGCGGTTGGCGCCGAGGTCGTAGGCGGCTTCCACCAGGCGCCAGTCGAGCTTCTCCAGGGTGGAGTAGATCGGCAGGATCATGAACGGCAGGAAGCTGTAGACCAGCCCCACCACCACGGCGAAATCGTTGTACAGCAGGGTGATGCCGCCGGCCTGGGGGAACAGCGCGTTGAGGCTCTGGGCCAGCCAGCCGTGCTCGCGCAGGATGATCAGCCAGGCGTAGTTGCGGATCAGCAGGTTGGTCCAGAAGGGGATGGTGATCAGCAGCACCATGATGTTGCGCGAGCGCTCGCTGAGGCTGGTCATCCACAGGGCGACGGGGAAACCGAGGAGGAAGCACAGCGACGTGGTGCCGCCGGCCTGCAGCACCGAGCGCAGCAGGGCCTGGGCGTAGACCCAGTTGAGCTCCAGGTTGCCGTCGAAATCCTCCTGGAAGAACAGCTGCACGTAACTCTGCCACTGCCAGTCGGCGCCCCAGTCGACGCCGCCGTAGAGGTTGCGCGGCAGCAGGCTGATGTAGCCCATGATGCCCAGCGGGATGGCGATCAGGCCGAGCAGGGTGAGCAGCACCGGCGACAGCAGCAACAGCCGGTTGAGGCTGGGGGAGGTGGCGCTGACGCTCATCTCAGGCCTCCATCAGCAGGCAGGCGTGGGGCGGCAGGTGCACCGCCACCGGTGAGCCCACGGCTCGGGCGCTGGTTCCGCCCTCGTTGCCTTCGCGCAGCATCACCTTCACATCGTTGGCCAGGCGGCACTGGTAGAGGGTGGCGGTGCCGACATAGAGCACGGCCTCGACCACCCCGCGCAGGTGGTGCGGCTGCGCCGGGTCCACCAGCTTCGAGCGCTCCGGGCGGAAGGCCAGCTGCACCTTGCCGGCGTTGAACTGCGCGCCTGGCGTGCAGGGGATTTCCACCGGCAGGCCATCGGGACGGAACAGGCTGCCGTTCTGCGGGCACTGGCGCAGTTGGCCGGGGAGGAAATTGATATCGCCGATGAAGTGGGCGACGAAACGGTGTTGCGGGCGTTCGTAGATTTCGTTTGGCGTGCCGATCTGCAGGATCCTGCCGCTGGACATCACCGCGATGCGGTCGGAGAGGGTCAGCGCCTCTTCCTGGTCGTGGGTGACGAAGATGAAGGTGATGCCGGCCTCCTGCTGCACCCGTTTCAGCTCCACCTGCATTTCCTTGCGCAGCTTGAGGTCCAGCGCTGACAGCGGCTCGTCCAGCAGCAGTACGTCCGGGCGCGGGGCCAGGGCGCGGGCCAGGGCCACCCGCTGTTGCTGGCCGCCGGAGAGTTCGGCCGGGCGGCGGCGGGCCAGGTGCTCCATCTGCACCAGGGCGAGCATCTCCTTGACCCGCGCGGGAATGGCGCCGCGCTCGATGCCCTGCATCTCCAGGCCGAAGGCGATATTCTCGGCCACGCTCATGTGCGGGAAGAGCGCGTAGCTCTGGAATACGGTGTTGACCCGGCGCTTGTAGGGTGGCAGCTGGTCCACGCGCTGCCCGCCGATGTGGATGGTGCCGGCGCTGACCTGCTCGAAGCCGGCGATGGACCGCAGCAGGGTGGTCTTGCCGCAGCCCGACGGGCCGAGGAGGGTGAAGAACTCGTTGTGGTGGATGCTCACCGAGACGTCGTCGAGTGCCGGCGCCACCTCGGGGTCATCGGTGTAGCGCTTGCTGACGCGTTGCACCTCGATGGAGGAAGTGTGCTTCATAGTGGTGCACTCCTCTTGTTTTTGTATGCAAAAATTGAATGCAATCTAGAAATACTCGGATTATGCTGACAACGCAACCGGGTTTTTCCGCCCATTCGTTTCCGGCGGAAATCGGGTTGCGAACGGAATCAGGGGAGTCACGAATGGCAGACAAGAAGCTGGAAACCACGGTCGATCGCGTCTACCAGGGGGTTTACCAGGCCATCAGCAACCGCTCGCTGCGGCCCGGCATGAAACTGGGTGAGGCCTCACTGGCGGAACTGTTCAATGTCAGCCGCACCTCGGTGCGGGCGGCGCTGAAGCAACTGGAGGCCGATGGCCTGGTCTCCACCGAGCCGAACAAGGGCGCCTGGGTGTCGCTGCCCAGCGACCAGGAGATCCGCTCGCTGTTCGAGACGCGGCGGCTGATCGAGATCGGCATCGTCACCGAGCTCTGCCGGCGGCGGGACAGCGCGGCCATGCAGGACCTGCGCGAGCACCTGCTGCTGGAAGAAGAGGCCCGCCGTAACCACGATCACGAGCGGCTGATCCACCTGCTCGGCGAGTTCCACATCAAGCTGGCCCAGGCGCTGAACAACCCGGTGCTGCTGGACTGGTTCCGCAAGCTCATCTCCCGCGCCTCGCTCTACGTAGCCGCGCTGGACGACGAGCGCCACGACGCCTGCCGCGACGACGAGCACCTGCGCCTGATCGAGTTCATCGAGTCGGGCAACCAGAACGCCGCCGTCGAGCTGACCTGCTTCCACCTGGCCGCCATCGAGACCGCCATCCTCGAGTCGGCCGGCAAGCTCAAGGCCAACTACCACCCGCTGAAGCACCTGATCGAGACCTGACCTCGGCCATGAAGATCCAGCTGATCAACCCGAACACCAGCGCCGCCATGACCGCCAGCCTGGCCGAAGCGGCGCGGCCCCTGCTGCGCCCCGGCAACCAGCTGCTGGCGGTGACCAATGGCGCCGGGCCGGCCTCCATCGAGGGCCACTACGACGAGGCCCTCAGCGTGCCCGGGTTGCTCCAGGCCATCCGCGACGGCGAGCGGGACGGCGCCGAAGGCCATGTGATCGCCTGTTTCGGCGACCCGGGCCTGCTGGCCGCGCGGGAGATCGCCCGGCACCCGGTGATCGGCATCGCCGAAGCGGCCATGCATCTCGCCACCTGGGTCGCCACCGGCTTCAGCATCGTCACCACCCTGGGCCGCACCAGGGTCATCGCCCGCCACCTGGTGGAGCGCTACGGCTTCCATCAGCATTGCCGGGGCATCCACGCGGTTGAGATTCCGGTGCTGGCGCTGGATCAGGACCCGCAAGGGCTGTTCCGCATCATGCGCGCGGCCTGCCTGGAGGCCCTGGAATGCGACGAGTCCGGCGCCATCGTCCTCGGCTGCGCCGGCATGAGCCACCTGGCTCAGGGGCTGCAGGAAGAACTGGGTGTGCCGGTGATCGACGGCGTCAGCGCCGCCCTGAAGATGGTGGAGCTACTGGGTGAACTGCGCCTGTCCACCAGCAAGCGCGGCGACCTCGACTTTCCCCTGCCCAAACCCTACGCGGGGTTTCTGCGAGGCTTCGCGGTAGGGGCCTGATCGCCCGGGCGGGTTGCATCCTGTAGGGGCGAATTCATTCGCCAAGGGCAGCGCAGCTGCCCCGATGGAATCCGCTGGGCAGACCTACGGCCTGCTTGGCGAATGAATTCGCCCCTACAAGGTGTTCTGCCTATGGCAGCAGCATTTGGCCCTTCCCCTCGAACAACTCCGCCACATCCGCTACCCGCACCCAACGCCGCCCCTGCCACTCCATCAGGCTGTATTCCTTCCCCTGCCAGGCCACCCGGCGTTGCCTGGGGAGTTGCGGGTTGGCCGCCGAGCGCAGGCCGGACACCACCTCGCCGGTGAACCATTGGCGCAAGCCGCGGTGTTCGGGGTGGTAGAAATTCACCCTCAGCAACTCGCAGACGGCGCTTTCGCTGAACAGCAACTCCTGCTCGACTTCACCCTGGTGGTTCTCCAGAAGCGCGTAGCGCCACTGGTCAGGGTCCAGTTTGCGGGTCAGGCGGTCATCGACGTGGCAGTTGGTCAGCGGGCCCAGGTCGCGGGCCACCACCCAGGCCTGGTCGTCGATCAGCAGGGCACGAAGCGCGCGGTGATGGCGGTGGAAAACGGTGGGGACGAAATAGTCGTGGGACATGTGCAGACTCCTTCCTGGTATCGGGGAGCCGCCACCTGATCCTTGGTGTTTAAGGGTGGCGGACCGTACGAGGTGTGGAATCCCGGCCTTAGCACGATAACCGGTGGGCGTGAGCCCCCCTCGCACGGTCCGCCATAGATGGCCAGGCTCATCGAACAAGACTTCCATTCGCTGACCCTGCTTATGGCGGTGTTGCGATTGTGCTAAACGTCGGGATTCCACTCCCGGTCACACCCGAGGGCATGACGGTGGGAGAAGCTACAGAGGGACTTTGTAGGCCGGCAATGACGAGCCGGAGTAGGAATTCTCGGAAGAACCCTGGCGCCGAATCCTCTCGAAGCCAGGGCCAACGGCTAGCGCCCCGATATCCAGCGGAACAACCGCTCCGTATCCTCCCGCCGACACAGCTCGCCACCCTCGGCCATGATCGCCGCGGTCCCGGCCGCCACCCCGTAACGTGCGGCCTCCAGCCAGCCGGCCCCTGCCGCCAGTTTCAGGGTGAGCGCCGCTACCAGGCTGTCGCCCGCGCCGACCGTGCTCCGCCGCGCCACCGTGGGCGCGGGGATGCGTTCGCTCAGCGAGTCGGTGACCAGCAGCGCGCCTTGCGGCCCCAGGGACACCAGCACCGCCTCGCAACGCCCGGCGTCCACCAGGGCGCGTGCGATCTGCGCGAGTTGCTCCGGCTCGGCGATGTCCACCCCGGCGAGCGCGCTCAGCTCTTCCAGGTTGGGCTTGATCAGGAAAATACCGCCTGCGTCCAGCGCCTGGCGCAATCCGCTACCGGTGCTGTCGAGCACAAGGCGCGCCCCGCGCTCTGCGGCAACCTGCAACAGGCGCGGCAGGAAGTCCTCCGCCAGGCCCTCGGGCAGGCTGCCGCTGACCACCAGGTAATCAGGCGCCGGCAGCGACGCCAGGGCGTGCAGCAAGGCGTCCTGCTCCGTCACCGAGAGCCGCGCGCCGGGCAGGACGAGACGGTACTGCTGGCCATCGGCCTGGTTGGTCACGTTGATGCACTCGCGCGTCCACTCCGCGATCGGCACCACCAGTTTCGCGACGCCCTCGGCTTCCAGCCGTTCCACCAGGTGCTGCCCGGTCGAGCCCCCTGCCGGAAACAGCGCCAGGACCTTGCCGCCCAGCCGGTGGATCGCCCTGGCCACGTTGATCCCGCCGCCGCCGGGAAAATAGCGCGGCGCGCTGCAGCGCAGCTTGTCGTTGGGACACAGGCGCGGAACCCCGGTGACGACGTCCAGCGCCGGGCACAGGGTCAGGGTGAGGATGCGGGTGGTGGTGGCCATGCTGCGGACCCCGCACGAGTAGGGAGTGACTTCAGCATCAGCGTAGGCGAGTAGCGGCGTAGCGCAGCGCCCGCTATCGGCCTGCAACGAAGAAGCCGCGCAAGGCGCGGCTTCTGGTCGATGCTCAAGTCTGGCGTCAGCCCGACACGGCTTCTATGCCGGGGTGCGCATAGGGCGGGAGGACAGGCGCCGGCAGCGTCTCGCGCCCGTCCAGGGAGTGGACGGTGAGCCCGGCGGAGAGCGGGAAGTGCAGGCTGTGGGTGAGCAGCCCGGTGCGTTCCCGGGCGGGCAAGTGACAGAGCGCCAGCGCCGTCTCGGCCAGGTACTCCACCCGCTCGGTCGGGTATTCGGCCGGGATGTAGCGGGCGGCACCCGGCGTGAGGATCGCGGTGCTCGGCGCGACCAGGTTGACCGCGATGTCGTCGGCCTCCAGCTCGGCGGCCAGCCCCTGGGTGAAGCGCGCCAGGGCGGCCTTGGCGGCGGCATAGACACTGATGCCGCCCAGCCGGGCGAAGTCGTCGTAGGGCTTGAGGGGCGGCAGGGCGGTGACCGAGCCGAGGTTGACTATCCAACCGGCGCCGCGCTGGCGCATCAGCGGAATCGCGGCCTTGCAGAGGGCAAAGGGAATGCGCAGGTAGTGGTCCAGCGTGCGTTCGTAGACCTCCAGCGGCATGTCCTCCACGCGGTGGTAGTCCGCCACCCCGGCATTGTTCACCAGGATGTCCAGCCCGCCTGCCAGCTGCGCGGCGCGGGCCGGCAACGCATCGCGCTCGGCCTCGTCGCACAGGTCCACGGCCAGCGGGATGGCGCGGCCACCGGCCGCTTCGATCAGGGCCACGGTTTCGGCCAGGGTCCCGCTCATGCTCGCCGAATGCTCCAGGCTGCGCGCCGCGACCACTACCGTGGCGCCTTCTGCGGCAAGACGCTGGGCGATGGCGCGGCCGATGCCGCGGCTGGCGCCGGTCACCAGTGCGACCTTGCCGGCGAGTTTGGGCTTGCGGGGATGGGGCATGGTTCATCTCCTCTGGGTTGGATGAACCGATTGTGCGAGGGCCGGTTTCCGGCAACCGTCGCCCTCTCACTCAAGGAGCGCTACCGGATCGCTCAATGGGCGTTTCGGTAATGGCTGGGCGGATGACCCGTCAGCCGCACCATGGCACGACGCATCGCGGCGGCGTTGCTGAACCCCAGATAGCCGGCCACACGCTCGATGGGCCACTCGGTACTGCGCAGGTAATGCTTCGCCGCCTCCAGCAGGCAGGCCTCGCGCAGGGCGCGGTAGCCGGTGCCTTCGGCGTGCAGTCGGCGGCGCAGCGTGGCCACGCTGAGGGACAGCGCGGCGCCGAGTTCCTGCTGGGTCGGCAGGGGCGCCTGCCGTGCCAGGGCGGCATCGATGAAACTGCGCACCTGCTGGGCCAGCGGAACCTGCGAGGCGGGCTCGCCGGCGGCCAGGCGGAACGGGAAGTCCACCAGGAAGGCTTCGAGCTCCGCAGGCTGGCGCCGCACCGGACGCGTCAGCAGCGCGGCGTCGAAGACGAAGCCGTAGGTCGGTTGCCCGACGTCCACGGGGCAGTCGAACAGGCTGAGGAAAGGAATGGCGTCCTCGCGGTTCGGGTGGCCGAGAAAGTTGCGCAGCGGGCGGATCGGTTCGCCGATCAGCCAGGCGAACAGGCGCTGGTAGAACAGCAGCCCGGTGACATCCACCAGGCAGGCCGCCGGGCTCTGCCGGCGGCGCAGCGAGTCCATGCGAAAGACCGCTGCGCCCTCGACGGTGGAAAGGCTCAGCGCCCCCGCTCGCGGGTGCAGCATCGCACAGAAGTCGGCGGCGCAGTGGATGGCATCGGCCAGGGTCTGGCAACTCAGCAGGCAGCGGCAGAGCAGGTCCACCTCGCGCTTGCGCATGGGTGGGTGGCCGTCGCACTGGGCGACCTGGGCTTCCAGGTGCTCGATGGCCGAACGGTACAGCGTGGCGAATGCACCGGCTGACAGGTGCCCGGCCGCGTCGGCCATCGCCGCGCTGTCGGCGCCGCTGCGGCGTAACTCATCCAGCAGCCGGGTACCGAGGCTTGGCGCGGGTGGAACTTCGGCGGAACGGGATCGCGACATACAGGCCAGCCTGAGCGTTCTGGTGGCGTTGGGTGATCGGCCGGGTAGCGGTCCGGCCGGGCATGAGCATGCAGGATAGCCCTCGAACTTGGCAAAGGGCCCGATCGATGATTCACCTTCTTGACGAACTCACCCTCGACGCCAGCGATGTGAAACAGGTGCTGGCGCTGCTCGACGAGGAATTGCTGCCGGGCCGAGCGGAGCCCGTTCCGCACCTGCTGAACCGCTGGGTCTCGCCACCGGTGGTAGTGCCCGGCGTGCCCACCACGCTCTGGCTGCTCTGGCAGGTGCCCGATGTGCCGGCCTATTACCGGATGCGCGGCAACCCCGGTTCGACGCCGGCCGTCTGGCCGAAGCTGGACCGTTTCTGCCGCCAGCGGCGGCGCCACGTCCTGACTGACGCAGAGGCGACGCTGCCGCTGCCTGGGGAGTTCGATCATGCAGGCTGAAATCGCTCAGGTTTACCTCGCCGCCGATGCCGACCAGCCTGCCTTCGAGCAGGCCCTGGCGCGCTGGTGCCTGTCCCATCCCGGTGCCTTCGGCGGCCGCAACCTGCCGGGCTGCTGGGGCGCGGGGGACTTCAGCGTCGAGTTGCGCGGAGCGGACGCGGCCGGTCTGGAAGCCTTGCCCGGCGTGGCGCGGGTGGACCGGCTCAGCCATGGGCGCATCGGCGGAGGCACCCGCGCACCGGGCCTCTCCGGCGGCATCCTGCGCACCTTGCTGTTGCGGGTGCGGGCGGACGTCCCGGCAAGCCAGGTGGCGGCACTGGAGCGCGAACTGCTGGCCATGCCCGACTACATGGCGGGCATCCGCAACTGGCAACTCGGCCGCGTCACCTCCGGCAGCGGCTGGACCCACGTCTGGCAGCAGGAGTTCGCCGAGGTGGGCGACCTGCAGGGCGAGTACCTGCTGCATCCCTACCACTGGGGCTGGGTCGACCGCTGGTTCGACCCGGCCTTCCCCGAGTGGACGGTCGAGGCCATCTGCCATGCGTACTGCCCGCTGCCGGCGAGCATCCTGGCGGCGGACTGAGCGAGCGCTGCCCATCCACAGGCGACAGCGCCTATCCAACGGAGAACGAACATGCGTGCAGTGGTAATGGAGCGCCTCGGCGGCGCCGAGGTCCTGCAACTGGCCGAACTGGAGACCCCTCGGCCGGGGACGGGTGAAGTGCTGGTGCGGGTGATGTGCGCCGGGGTCAACCCGGCCGACTGGAAATGCCGGGAGGGCTACCTGGGCGGCTTCCTCGAATACCGGTTCCCCTTCGTCCTCGGTTTCGACCTGGCGGGCACCGTGAGTGCCGTGGGCGAGGGCGTGGACGACCTGCCACCGGGCACCCGGGTCTTCGCCCAGAGTGACGTCGGAGTCGGCAAATGGGGCTCCTATGCCGAATACGCCTGCGTCTCCCGCGCCTCCGTGGTGAGGATGCCGGACAACCTCGACTTCGCCGCTGCCGCGGCTGTCCCGACCCCGGCCCTGGCGGCCTGGGCCGGGTTGTTCGACGAAGGTGGCCTGCGCCCCGGGATGAAGGTGCTGATCCACGGTGGCGGCAGCGCCGTGGGCGGCTTCGCCATCCAGTTCGCGCGCTGCGCCGGGGCGCAGATCGCTGCCACCTGCAGCGAGGACAACCTGGCCCATGTGCGTGGCGTGGGGGCCGAATGCGCCATCGACTATCGCGCCGGCGATATCCACGAGACCCTGCGGCAGTGGGCGCCGGAAGGCGTCGACCTGGTGCTGGACTGCATTGGCGGCGGCAGCCTGCCCGATGGCCTCGACCTGCTGCGCCCCGGCGGCATCCTGGTGGCCATCCTCACCCTGGCGCCGGGGGATGCCGGGCCCGACCACGCCGAGGCCGCCCGGCGCGGCCTGCGCACGGCGGTGGCCTACAGCCGCATGCCCAGCGGCGAGGCGCTGGGCCGGATCGCCGCCCTGCTGGCGGCCGGACGCGTACACCCGCCACGCCTGGAGGTGCTGCCGCTGGCCGAGGTGGCGACGGCCCATGAGCGCCTGCAACAGGGCCGCGCGCGCACCAAGCAGGTCCTGCGGGTTGCCGATTGAGTGGAGAGCCGGCCGCGGGCTGCCGGGTTTGCCTGGCCGCGGGGCATGAAGACGGGACACTGGAAAGACGAAAGCCGCGCACTGCGCGGCTTTTGATTTGGTGGGCCCACACGGACTCGAACCGTGGACCAAAGGATTATGAGTCCTCTGCTCTAACCGACTGAGCTATAGGCCCCAGAAGGCCGGCGGATTATACAGGCGCCTTTTGCTGGGAGCCAAGCGTGTGGAGGGGGCTGAGGAATTTTCGCGTGAAGATCTCGGCCGGCAGTGCGGGACTGACGATGAATCCTTGAATCTGTTCGCATCCCTCGGCGGCGAGGAAGTTTTCCTGGGCCTTGGTCTCGACGCCTTCGGCGATCACGGTGAGCTGCATGCTGCGGCCCAGGGCGATGATGGCGCGGCTGATGGCCGCGTCGTTGGGATCGTCGGGAAGGCCGCGGACGAAGGACTTGTCGATCTTCAGCACGTCCAGCGGCAGTCGCTTGAGGTAGCTCAGGGACGAGTAGCCGGTGCCGAAGTCGTCGATGGCCAGTTGCACGCCCAGGGCCTTGAGGCTGTGCAGCACGCCGAGGGCTTCCTCGGCCTGGCTCATGATGAAGCCTTCGGTGATTTCCAGCTGCAGGCGCTGAGGCTCCAGGCCGAGCCCCTGGATCAGCTGCTGCAGGCGTTCCACCAGCAGCGGCTGGCGCAGCTGGGCGCCGGCGAGGTTGATCGAGAGCGGGCCGAAGGGCGCATGGCCTTCCTGCCACTGTTGCATCTGACGGCAGGCGTGCTGCAGCACCCAGTCGCCCAGCGGCAGGATGAGGCCGGTTTCTTCGGCCAGGGGGATGAAGCGTTCCGGTGGGATCTCGCCGAACTGCGGGTGGTGCCAGCGTATCAGCGCCTCGGCGCCGACCAGGGTCTGCTGTTGCAGGCTGAACTTCGGCTGATAGCACAAGGACAGTTCATTGCGCTCCAGGGCGCGACGCAGTTCGGTTTCCAGGGCCATGCGCTCGGTGGCCTGGCTGGTCAGGTCGCGGGTGTAGAGTTCGATGCGGTTGCGGCCGCGGGCCTTGGCCCGGTACATGGCGGCGTCGGCGTTCTTCACCAGGGTGGCGACGTCCAGGCCGTGTTCCGGGAACAGGCTGATGCCGATGCTGGCGCTCATGAAGAATTCGTGCTGGCCGGCGGGGAACGGCCCTTCGAAGCAGTGCAGCAACTTGCTGGCCACGGCCTGGGCATCGCCGGCGTTGTGCAGCCCTGGCAGCAGGATGATGAATTCGTCGCCGCCCAGGCGGGCCACGGTGTCGATGTCCCGCAGTTGCTGGCGCAGGCGGCTGGCGATGCTCTTCAGCAACAGGTCGCCCACCGGGTGGCCGAGGCTGTCGTTGATGTGCTTGAAACGGTCCAGGTCGATGAAGAGGACCGCGCCGTGGTGATTGTCATTGGCGGCGTCGGTGATGGCCAGCTGCAGGCGGCTCTCGAACAGGAGGCGGTTGGGCAGTCCGGTGAGCGGATCATGGTGGGCCTGGTAGTCGAGGCGGGCCTGGGCGTGTTTCAGCGGTGAGATGTCGGCGAACACGCCGACGTAATGGGTGACCTGCTGGCGACGGTTGCGCACGGCGTTGATGGTGAGCCATTCGGGGTAAGGTTCGCCGTTCTTGCGACGGTTCCAGATTTCCCCCTGCCAGTGGCCTTCGTTCTCCAGTTGGTGCCACATGGCCGCGTAGAAGGCGCTGTCGTGCTGGCCGGAGGCGAGCAGGCGCGGTGATTGGCCGAGGGCCTCGCTCTCGCTGTAGCCGGTGATTTCGCTGAAGGCACGGTTGACCGCGGTGATGCGCTGTTCGGTATCGGTGATCATCACGCCTTCGGCGGTGCTTTCGAAGACGGTGGCGGCCTGGAGCAGCTTCTCCTGCATCTGCTGGCGCTCGGTGATGTCACGGGCGATGGTCAGCATGCAGGCGTCGCCGCCGATGGGGATGGGTTGGGAGGACAGTTCGCAGAGACGGACCTGGCCTGACTTGGTGCGCACGGCGGTAGTGAAGTGCTGGATGCTGCCCTGCTCGTGGATGACCCGGATCATGTGCTCACGGTCGACGGGGTTGGCCCAGAGGCCGAGTTCCAGGGTGGAGCGGTCGGCGATGTCCTGGGGGCTGTAGCCGGTTATCCGGCTGAAGCCTTCGTTGGCCTCCACCAGCAGGCCGTCGCTGATGCGGGTGATGAGCAGGCCGTCCGGGGAGGCGTGGAAGGCGCGGGCGAACTTTTCTTCGGAAACCTGGAGCTGCTGCTGGGTTTCCTTGACCTGGGTGATGTCGCGGACCACCACCACCAGCGCCGGGGTGTCGTCCAGATCGATGGCCTGGGCGGAGATCAGGCCGGTGAAGGTCTCGCCATCGGAGCGGCGGAAGGGCATTTCCAGGTTGTGCAGCGGGTTGCCTTGCTGCAGCCGCTGGAGGAGCTTCGGGCCGATGCCGGGGATGCCCCAGATGTCGAGTTCGGTGGCGGTCCTGCCGAGAGCCTCGCTGGCCTTGAGGCCGATCTGCTGTTCGAAGGTGTGGTTGACCGCCAGCAGGCTGCCATCGGTGCGGCGGGCGATGACGATGATGTCCGGGCAGTTGTGGAACACCGAGGCGAATTTCTGCTCGGAGAGTTGCAGGGCTTGCTCGGTCTGCTTGGCCTCGGTGATGTCGATCATCAGGCCGCGCATCATCTGGGTTTCGCCATGGGGGATGAGGGTGATGATGTCGCGCACCCAGAGGATCCGGCCGTCGGCTGCGATCATTCGGTAGTCGAGACTGTGGTCACGACCGGCGAGCGTCTCCGCCTCGCAGAAGGCGTTGGCCCAGGCCGAGTCGTCGGGATGCAGGGTTCGCCGCCAGAAGCCCGGCTCGAGCCAGGTGGCGATGGGATAGCCGAGCAGCCGCTCCGCGTGGGGTGAGACGTAGGTGTAGCGATAGTCCTCCACGCGCATTTCCCAGGCGATGGCGTTGAGGCTTTCCACCAGGCCGCGGTAGTGCTGTTCGCTGCTGCGCAACTCGTCCTGCAAGGCGACGCGGCTGGCCATTTCGCTGCTGAGCCGGCGGTTGACGCTCAGGACGAAGGCGAGCACGCCGGCGAGCAGCAGCAGGCCGGGCAGCCCGAAGAGCAGGATGTGCGTCCAGTCGGTGCGTTGATAGAGCGCGTCGCCCACCCAGCGTTCCTGGATGGTGGCGGCCTCGTCCGGCGTGATGTCGGCGAAGACCTTGTCGAGGATGCCGGCCAGGAGCGGGTGGTTCTTCGGCGTGGCCATGGCCAACTGGTAGCGATAGGGCGTCTCACCGCTGATGCTGATGCCGTCGATCTTGAGCTGGCGCAGGCTCCAGACGCTGGAGGCGAGGTCGCCAACGAAGGCGTCCACCTGGCCGGTGGCCAGGGCCTGCAGGGCGGCGGCCACCGAGGGATAGGCCTGAAGGCTGAGGTCGGGATGCTGCCGGCGGAGCAGTTCGTGGGGGGCGTAGTCGGCGACGACGCCGACGCGCAGGCCGTAGAGGTCCTCGAGGTCGGCGGGGCTCGAGCCCCCGGTCTGCGACAGGATGACGATGGGGAAGTCGAGGTAGGGGCGGGTGAAGAACAGGTATTCCTGGCGTTCCGGGGTGGACATGATGCCGGGGAGCAGGTCCAGGTCGCCATCCCGTGCCTGCTGCAGCACCTGGCCCCAGTTGCTGGGCTCGATGGGGGTGAGTTTCACGCCCAGGCGCTGGCGGATCTGCTCGATGTAGTCGGCGGCCAGCCCCTGGTGGCGGCCATCGGCGTCACGAAACTCGAAGGGAGGCCAGGAGGCGTCTATGCCCAGGCGCAGCTCCCGGTGTTCGTCGAGCCAGGCCTGTTCCTGCGGGGTAAGCGTCAGGGCACCGGCCGGGAAGGTCCAGAGTGCCAGCCACAGCATCAGTACGGCCCGCGCTCGCGCCATTGGCGGCCTCGTTCCTTGAAGGGATGTCAGACAGCAGTGTAGACGTGGCCGCTTGCCAGCTGGAAGTGGCGGGCGGGTTTCCCGGGGGCGAAAAGAAAACCCCCGGACTGGCCGGGGGTTCTCGTGTCGCTTACTCGTCGAGGAAGGAGCGCAGGTGCTCGCTTCGCGACGGGTGGCGCAGCTTGCGCAGTGCCTTGGCTTCGATCTGGCGGATACGCTCGCGGGTCACATCGAACTGCTTGCCGACTTCCTCGAGGGTGTGGTCGGTGTTCATGTCGATGCCGAAGCGCATGCGCAGTACCTTGGCTTCACGGGCGGTGAGGCCGGCCAGCACTTCGCGGGTGGCTTCCTTGAGGCTTTCCACGGTGGCCACGTCGATCGGGGACTGCATGGTGCTGTCCTCGATGAAGTCGCCCAGGTGCGAGTCCTCGTCGTCGCCGATCGGGGTCTCCATGGAGATCGGCTCCTTGGCGATCTTCAGCACCTTGCGGATCTTGTCCTCGGGCATCTCCATGCGCTCGCCAAGCTCTTCCGGAGTGGGCTCGCGGCCCATTTCCTGCAGCATCTGGCGGGAGATGCGGTTGAGCTTGTTGATGGTCTCGATCATGTGCACCGGGATACGGATGGTCCGCGCCTGGTCGGCGATCGAGCGGGTGATCGCCTGACGGATCCACCAGGTGGCGTAGGTCGAGAACTTGTAGCCGCGACGGTATTCGAACTTGTCCACCGCCTTCATCAGGCCGATGTTGCCTTCCTGGATCAGGTCTAGGAACTGCAGGCCACGGTTGGTGTACTTCTTGGCGATGGAGATCACGAGACGCAGGTTGGCCTCGACCATCTCCTTCTTCGCCCGGCGGGCCTTGGCCTCGCCGATGGACATGCGGCGGTTGACGTCCTTGATCTCGTTGACGGTCAGTTCGACTTCCTGCTCGAGATCCACCAGCTTCTGCTGGTTGCGCTTGATGTCGTCCACCAGCTTGCCGATGGCTTCGGCGTACTTGGCCTTGCCCTTGGCCAGGCCGTCGGCCCAGGTCAGGTCGACTTCGTTGCCCGGGAACAGGCGCAGGAAGTCGGCGCGAGGCATGCGCGCGTCACGCACGCAGAGCTGCATGATGGCGCGTTCCTGGGCGCGGACGCGGTCCAGGGCGCTGCGGACTTTTTCCACCAGGGCGTCGAATTGCTTGGGCACCAGCTTGATCGGCATGAACAGCTCGGCCAGGGCCAGCAGTTCTTCGATAGCCTGCTTGCTGTCGCGACCGTGCTTCTTCAGGGCCTTCTTGGCCTTGTCCAGCTGTTCGGAAACAGCGGTGAAGCGGCGCAGGGCTTCTTCCGGGTCCGGACCACCGTCGCCTTCTTCCTCGGTTTCCTCGCCGTCGCCTTCCTCGTCTTCGTCTTCGTCCTTGTCCTTGGCCGAAGCGGTGTCGTCCTTCAGGTCGACCGGCTCGACTTCCTCGGCCGGCAGGGTGCCGTCATCGGGGTCGATGTAGCCGCTGAGAACGTCGGACAGGCGGCCACCTTCGCTGGTGATGCGCTGGTATTCGGCGAGGATGCCGTCGACAGTGCCGGGGAAGTGGGCGATGGCACTCATCACTTCGCGGATGCCTTCCTCGATGCGTTTGGCGATTTCGATCTCGCCTTCGCGGGTCAGCAGTTCCACGGTACCCATTTCGCGCATGTACATGCGCACCGGGTCGGTAGTGCGGCCGATGTCGGTCTCCACCGCGGCCAGGGCGGCGGCGGCTTCTTCGGCGGCGGCTTCGTCGGTATCGGCTTCGGCCAGCAACAGGGCATCCGCATCCGGGGCACTCTCGAATACGTTGATCCCCATGTCGTTGATCATGCGGATGATGTCTTCCACCTGTTCCGGATCGGAAATATCCTCCGGCAGGTGGTCGTTGACCTCCGCGTAAGTCAGGTATCCCTGCTCACGGCCACGGGCGATCAACTCTTTGAGGCGAGACTGCTGTTGCGCTTTTCCGGACATAGCACCCTATCCACTTAAGGTCTTGGCGGGCTGAAAACAAGCCGAGGATTATACCTGATCCGGGGCCTCACGCGCCAGTTGGGGTCGGAGTCAGGGGAGACATGTTGCGGCTGAGAAGGTCGCGCAGCTGATCTTTCTCTTCTGCGCTGAGTTCGCTTTGCCGTGCTTTCCGCAGCAGATTTTCCAGGCGGCGTTCCCGCTGGCGAGCCGACAACCTAGTTATAGTGTCAAAAAACTGTTGTTCAAGGTTGTCTGCCGAAATCAACCATTCCTTTTCTGCCAGGGCCCGCAGTAGACGGCCCTGTTCGGTACCGTGCCAGCGGGCGATCAGCTGCAGCGAACGCAATTTCGGATTCTTCTGCACGGCTTCCACCAGTGACACCATGAGCTGAGCGTAGGTGTCGTCTTCGGCGGCGAAATGGCTGGCATCTTCTACTTTCTGTGCCAGCGAGGGGTGGTGCAGCAGGGTGCGCAAGGCGGTCAGGGTGGGGGATTCCACCTTCACTTCCGTGCGCGGCGGGCGCTTGAGTTCGTCGCGGCCCTTGCCCCACTTCCTGCCGTCCTTCTTCCAGTCGCCCTTTTTCCAGCCGTCCTTGCGCCGCTCGTCCTTCTGCCAGTTGCCCTGGGGCGCGGCCGGTTGCTCGAAATACTGCGAATGGTCCGGTTCGTACTGCTGGTCGTCATAGCCGGAGAAGGACTCGTAGTAGGAATCGTCCGGGTGGCCGTGGCTGCTGCTTACGCTGGTCGGGGCGCTGCGGGCGAACTGGCCGAGGGCATCACCGTTCAGTCCGGTGATCTCGCCCAGGCGTTGGCGCATCAGGACCTTGAGGTTGGCGCCGGGGATGCGCTCGATCAACGGCGCGGCCAGGGTCGCCAGGTGCGCCTTGCCTTCCAGGGAGGCGGGGTCGGCTTCCTGGGTCAGCTGCTGGAAGAAATAGTCGGCCAGGGGCTGGGCGTGCTGGGTGATGCGGGCGCGGAAGGCGTCGGTGCCTTCCTTGCGTACCAGGCTGTCCGGGTCTTCGCCTTCCGGCAGGAAGAGAAAGCGTGCACGGCGACCGTCTTCCAGGCTCGGCAGGGCGGCTTCCAGGGCGCGCCAGGCGGCCTTGCGCCCGGCCTGGTCGCCGTCGAAGCAGAACAGGATGCTCGGCACCAGGCGGAACAGGCGGCGGATGTGCTCTTCGCTGGTGGCGGTGCCCAGGGTGGCGACGGCGTTGCGCAGGCCCTGCTGGGCGAGGGCGATAACGTCCATGTAGCCTTCGACGACCATGATCTCGTCGAGGTTGCGGTTGTGCTTGCGTGCCTCGAAAAGCCCGTAGAGCTCCTGGCCCTTGTGGAATACCGGGGTTTCCGGGGAGTTCAGGTACTTGGGCTTGTCGTCGCCCAGCACCCGGCCGCCGAAGGCGATGATGCGTCCGCGACTGTCGCGGATGGGGAACATCACCCGGTCGCGGAAGCGGTCGTAACGCTTGCCGGTATCGGCGTTCTCGATCAGCAGGCCCGCATCGATCATGTGCTTGTGCAGCAGGCTGTCACCGCCCATGTGCTTGAGCAGGTTGTCCCAGCCGGGCGGGGCGAAGCCCAGGGCGAAGTCGCGGGCGATCTCGCCGGTCAGGCCGCGGCCCTTCAGGTACTCGACCGCGGCCTTGCGGGTCGGGTGCTGCTTGAGCGCCTGCCGGTAGTAGTCCGATGCGGCCGTCAGCAGGGGGTAGAGCGGAGAGTCGGTGGGTTGCCGCGGCCCCTTGCTGCGCCCCCCTTCTTCCCGCGGGACTTCCAGGCCGGCGCGCTTGGCCAGCTCTTCGACCGCCTGGGGAAAGTCCAGGTGGTCGTGGTCCATGATGAAACCGAGGGCGTTGCCGCCGGCGCCGCAGCCGAAGCAGTAGTAGAACTGCTTGTCCGGGCTGACGCTGAAGGAGGGCGTCTTCTCGTTGTGGAAGGGGCAGCGAGCGGTGTAGTTCTTGCCGGCCTTCTTCAGCTGCACGCGCGCGCCGACCACTTCGACTATGTCGGTGCGGTTCAGCAGGTCGTCGATGAAGCCTTGGGGGATCAGGCCGGCCATAGGGTGCTCGGGACGCGGTAAGGTTCAAAGCATACTCGCGCCCGGTCGGTGACGACAGGCGGGAGCCAGGTGCTGGAAAGCAAAAAACTCCGCCATTCGCCAAGGCGAAGCGGAGTTTTCTGGGTGCCCGACATGCACTCGCCCGGCCGGGGCCGGGCGATGCTTGAGCGTGCGGCGGAGCCTGTTAACTCAGTACAGGCGCTCGCGGCGGCGCTGCTCGCGCTGCACTTTCTTGGCGTGACGCTTGACCGCGGCGGCGGCTTTGCGCTTGCGCTCGGCAGTGGGCTTCTCGTAGAACTCGCGGCTGCGGACTTCGGCCAGTACGCCGGCTTTCTCGCAGGAGCGCTTGAAACGACGCAGGGCTACGTCGAAGGGTTCGTTCTCTTTAACTTTGACGGCTGGCATCCAGGTCGTACCTTCATCAATTACCGAATGGTCGACGCATTCCGGCAAAAGCTGGCTCGGTGGCGCGTCGGATTTCAAGGGCTGCGGATATTAACGCCTCAGGGCGCGGAATGCAAAGCCTTCAGTCGAAAACCGCTGGTCGGCGGAAGGGGCGGCGATTATGATTCGCGCCTTCTTATTTTGCCAGGCCAGAAAGGCTCGTACCCATGCTAGTGCTGGGGTTGGAAACCTCCTGCGACGAAACCGGCGTCGCCCTCTATGACAGCGAACGCGGCCTGCTGGCCGATGCGCTGTTCAGTCAGATCGACCTGCATCGGGTCTACGGCGGCGTGGTGCCCGAGCTGGCCTCGCGCGACCACGTCAAGCGCCTGCTGCCGTTGCTGCGCGAAGTGCTGGAAGAGGCCGGGCGCAAACCCGAGGACATCGACGGCATCGCCTACACCGCCGGCCCCGGCCTGGTGGGGGCATTGCTGGTGGGGGCGTCCTGCGCCCAGGCCCTGGCCTTCGCCTGGGGTGTGCCGGCGCTCGGCATCCACCATATGGAAGGCCACCTGCTGGCGCCGATGCTGGAGGAGCAGCCACCGCAGTTCCCCTTCGTCGCCCTGCTGGTCTCCGGCGGCCACACCCAATTGGTGCGGGTGGATGGCATCGGCCGCTATGCATTGCTCGGCGAATCGGTGGATGACGCCGCTGGCGAAGCCTTCGACAAGACCGCCAAGCTGATCGGCCTCGGTTACCCCGGCGGCCCGGAAATCGCACGCCTGGCCCAGGACGGAACCCCGGGACGCTTCACCTTCCCGCGGCCGATGACCGACCGTCCCGGCCTGGACTTCAGCTTCAGCGGGCTCAAGACCTTTGCCCTCAACACCTGGCAGCAGTGCCGCGATGCTGGGGACGACGGCGAGCAAACCCGTTGCGACATCGCCCTGGCCTTCGAGCAGGCGGTGGTGGAGACTCTCACCATCAAGTGCAAACGGGCCCTCAAGCAGACCGGCTTGAAGCGCCTGGTGATCGCGGGTGGTGTCAGCGCCAACCAGTCGCTGCGCCAGTCCCTCGGCAGGATGCTCGGTGAGCTCAAGGGTGAGGTGTTCTACGCGCGTCCGCGTTTCTGTACGGACAACGGCGCGATGATCGCCTACGCAGGTTGCCAGCGCCTGTTGGCGGGGCAGCAGGATGGCCCGGCAATTGCCGTGCAGGCGCGCTGGCCGATGGAGCAACTGCCAGCCGTCTGACGGCTGGTTGCGCCATTTTCACTCAACTATTCAGAAATGCCGTTCGCGTCCGGCGAAAAGGTCGCGTAGATTGCCGCGATGTCGCCAGACGATGAGTCCGGTCAGCACGGTCATCGGCAGGAGCGCGCCGGGTTGTTGCCAGGCGAGCAGCGGCAGGGTCAGCGGGGTGGCGATCAAGGCCGCCAGGGAGCTGGTGCGGGTCAGGTAGAAGGTCAGCAGCCAGACGCAGATGGCCAGCAGCGCGGCCGGGGGATAGAGCCCCAGCAGCATGCCGGCGGCGGTGGCGACACCCTTGCCGCCACGGAAACGGAAGTAGATCGGATACAGGTGCCCGAGCACCGCGGCAAGGCCGACCCAGGCCTGCTGCTGGACGTCGAGGCCGCAGAGGTGGGCGACCAGTACTGGCAGCAGGCCTTTGAGCAGGTCGCCGAGCAAGGTCAGGATCGCCAGTTTCTTTCCCGCCACCCGCAGCATGTTGGTGGCGCCAGGGTTGCCGGAACCCTGGGCACGCGGGTCACCCGTGCCGAACAGCCGGCTGAGCAGAATGGCGAAGGACAACGATCCGAGCAGGTAGGCGAGAGTCGCCAGCAGCCAAAACATGGTATCCATTCCGGGGCGAGGAAGTCCCGATTCTAGCGGGGCAGCACTGACGTGGACACGGTTTTCATCGAAGGTCTGGAGGTCGACACCGTAATAGGTGCCTATGACTGGGAGCGCAGCATTCGCCAGTGCCTGCGCCTGGACCTGCAGCTGGGCTGGGACAACCGCCTGGCAGCCGAAGGCGACGACCTCGACAAGGCGCTCGACTACGCGGCCGTGTCCCAGCGCGTCCAGGCCTTTGCCTCAGAGGCGCAGTTCCTGCTCGTGGAAACCTTCGCCGAGCGGCTGGTGGCGGTGCTGATGGCCGAGTTCGATATTCCCTGGATCCGCCTCAAGTTGCACAAGCCTGGCGCCGTGCCGGCGGCCAGCAGCGTTGGCGTGGAGATCGAGCGCGGATGTCGCTGACCCCTATCTATCTCGGCCTCGGCAGCAACATCGAGCGCGAGCGCAACCTGACTGCCGGGCTCGAGGCGCTGGCCGGCTTCCTCCATGACATCAAGTGCTCGCCGGTGTTCGAGAGCCTTCCGGTGGGTATCAAGAGCGGCAATTTCTTCAATTTTGCAGTCTCCGCTCGCACTGACCTGCCGCTGCACGAGCTGGATCGCCGACTGAAGGTGATCGAGGCTGACAACGGTCGCTATGCGCCGGGCCGCAAGGGGCTGCCGCTGGATATCGACGTGCTGCTGTATGGCGATCGGGTGGGTAATTTCGATGGCCTGGTGCTGCCGCGTCCCGAAGTGCTGAAAAACGCCTTCGTGCTCTGGCCCCTGGCGCTGCTTGCGCCAGAGGTTCGGCATCCGGGAGAGGGTCGCACCTTCGCCGACCTCTGGGAGAGCGCCGCCATCCAGCAGACGCTCTGGCCGGCATCCTTCTCCTGGCGCGGCGTCGAGCTGACGCCGCCCGAGTTGCTTCAGGCCTTCCCGCCGCTTTCCTTGTAGGCCTTCAGGGCCTTGAGGCGCTCGCCCTTGAGCGCCTCGCCCAGTTCGGCACCCTTGAATCCCTTGTCCAGCAGCGGCTGCACCGCCACGGTGCGGGCGACCTGGGCCGCGCCCAGCAGATAGGCCGCCTGGGGATAGTCGCGCTGCTCAAGGCCGCAGCGGCCCCGGGCGTCCATTTCGCTGGCTGCGACGAATTCCTCGAAGCGCTGCGGGCGGCGGTAGACGTCGAAGCTCTGCAGCAGCTCCAGCAGGGTCGAGGCGCGCAGTTCCAGGGCGCGATGGGCGTGGGTGTGGTACTCGCCCACCAGCAGCGCCAGTTCCTGGCAGTCGCGAGGCGCCTTGCAGCGCTCGTTGACCGCCTTGATCAGTTTCAGTCCTCGCTTTTCATGGGCGATGTGCTGCGGCCATTCCTCTTCCGGGGTCAGGCCCTTGCCCAGGTCGTGCAGCAGGCAGGCCCAGCGCACCGTGAGCGGCTGCTGGTGTTCCGCGCACTGGCGCAGCACGGCCAGCACATGCACGCCGGAATCCACTTCGGGGTGGTGCTTCGCCGGTTGCGGCACGCCGAACAGGCGGTCCAGTTCGGGCAGCCAGGCGGCGAGGGCGCCGCAATCGCGCAGCACCTGGATGAACACGTCCGGGCGCGGCTCCATCAGGGCGCGGGAGATCTCCTTCCAGCTGCGTTCCGGCGTCAGGGCGTCCAGCTCGCCGGATTCGGCGATCTGCCGCATCAGTTCCAGGGTTTCCCCGGCCACCCTGAAGCCCAAAGGCGCATAGCGCGCGGCGAAGCGCGCCACCCGCAGCACCCGCAGGGGATCTTCGGCAAAGGCGGGGGAGACATGGCGCAGCAGCCGGTCGTCCAGGTCCTTGCGGCCGCCATAGGGGTCGATCAGGTTGCCCTGGCCGTCTTCGGCCATGGCATTGACAGTGAGGTCGCGGCGGATGAGGTCCTGCTCCAGGGTCACCTCGGGACTTGCGTAGAAGGTGAAGCCGCCGTAGCCGCGACCGCTCTTGCGTTCGGTTCGCGCCAGGGCGTACTCCTCGCCGGTCTGCGGGTGGAGGAACACGGGAAAGTCCGCGCCCACCGGACGATAGCCCTTTTCGAGCATTTCTTCGGCGGTGGCGCCCACCACCACCCAGTCGTTCTCGGTCACCGGGTGTCCCAACAGGCGGTCGCGCACCGCGCCACCAACTTTGTATATCTGCATGAAATGCCTCCGTGGCTGCGGAGGATATCAGCCTAGCGGGCTGCCGGGACTTGCGCGATCAACGCACGGACAGCGTTTTCCAGCAGTTCGGCGCTGTTCCACGAGGGGCTGAGGCCGGTGCTGGCCAGTCCTTCCCAGAGCACCTGCCCAGCCGGGTCCGTCAGGCGCAGGCGCAAGGTGCCGCTTTCATCGCGCAGGCGATGGATGGCCTGGTAAGGACCGAGGGGGCCGGGCGGTGCCTGGTCGACCTTGAACTCCAGGGGCGCATCGCTGACCGCCAGCCAGTAATAGACCCGCAGCTGGGCATCATCGGAGGCGCGGTACCCGCGACTTTCCAGTCCCTGGCGGAGCAATGGGGCGAGTTGGGCGTAGCGTTCCCGGTAGGGCAGTTCGCCGTCCACTGCCTGCTGCGGGGAGACCAGTGCGAAGCGGCTGCGCCCGGCCAGTTCGGGCGCGGCCGGCTGCAGGACGCGGACCAGCGGTACGTGGGTGGAGCAGGTTGCCAGGGCCAGGCACAGCAGCAGGACGAGGAACAGTCGCATCTGAGGGCGGCTCCCATAGAGGATGAAACGCATGCTCGGCGCGCGCCGGGCATGCGGTCAACCGATCAAATGGGCGGAATGATCAGGTCCAGGCGCGGGTATTCCCCGTCCTCAGTGCGCTCCCCCTTTGGGGGAACATGGTGGCTCCCGGTGATCTGTTCGCCATGGCGGGTTTCCAGGTGGATGTCGAAGCCCCAGAGACGGTGCAGGTGCTTGAGCACTTCCTCCGTGGAGTCGCCCAGGGGCTTGCGGTCGTGTTGCTGGTGGCGCAGGGTCAGCGAGCGGTCGCCACGGCGGTCGACGCTCCAGATCTGCACGTTGGGTTCTCGGTTGCCGAGGTTGTACTGGGCGGCGAGGGTCTCGCGGATCAGGCGGTAGCCCTGCTCGTCGTGGATGGCCGGTACCAGCAGCTCGTCCTTCTGGTCGTCGTCGAGGATGCTGAACAGCTTGAGATCACGGATCACCTTGGGCGACAGGAACTGGAGGATGAAACTTTCGTCCTTGAAGCTCTTCATGGCGAACTTGAGGGTGGACAGCCAGTCGCTGCCGGCGATGTCCGGGAACCAGCGCTTGTCCTCCTCGGTGGGGTCTTCGCAGATGCGGCGGATGTCGCGGTACATGGCGAAGCCCAGGGTGTAGGGGTTGATCCCGCTGTAATAGGGGCTGTCGAAGCCCGGCTGGTAGACCACGCTGGTGTGCGACTGCAGGAACTCCATCATGAAGCCATCGGTGACCAGGCCTTCGTCGTACAGGTCATTCAGGATGGTGTAGTGCCAGAAGGTGGCCCAACCCTCGTTCATCACCTGGGTCTGGCGCTGCGGGTAGAAGTACTGGGCAATCTTGCGCACGATGCGCACCACTTCCCGCTGCCAGGGTTCCAGCAGCGGCGCGTGCTTCTCGATGAAGTAGAGGATGTTCTCCTGGGGTTCGGCGGGGAAGCGCTGGTTGTCCTTGTCGCTGCCCTTGCCGGCGCCCTTGGGGATGGTGCGCCAGAGGTCGTTGATCTGCTTCTGCAGGTGCTCCTCGCGTTCCTTCTGCCGGCGTCGCTCTTCCTCGGCCGAGATGGGGTAGGGGCGCTTGTAGCGGTCGACGCCGTAGTTCATCAGGGCGTGGCAGGAGTCCAGCAGGTCTTCCACCGCGTCTATGCCGTGGCGCTCTTCGCACTGGTTGATGTACTGCTTGGCGAACACCAGGTAGTCGATGATGGAGCTGGCGTCGGTCCAGGTGCGGAACAGGTAGTTGCCCTTGAAGAAGCTGTTGTGGCCGTAGCAGGCATGGGCGATGACCAGGGCCTGCATGGTGATGGTGTTTTCCTCCATCAGGTAGGCGATGCAGGGATCGGAGTTGATCACGATCTCGTACGCCAGGCCCATCTGGCCGCGGGAGTAGCCCTTCTCGGTGGCGAGGAAGTGCTTGCCGTAGGACCAGTGGTGGTAGCCGATGGGCATGCCGACGGAGGCGTAGGCATCCATCATCTGCTCGGCGCTGATCACCTCGATCTGGTTCGGGTAGGTGTCCAGCGCGTAGCGCTCGGCAATCCGGCTGATTTCGCGGTCATAGGCGCGGATCAGGTCGAAGGTCCATTCCGACCCCGTGGAGATGGGCTTGCGCTCCTTCTTGCTGGCAGTCATTTCACGCCTCCCTCAGGTCACGAGCCGACGCTGGAAGAGCTCGCGGAATACCGGGTAGATATCCGCCGTCGAGACGATCTGTTGCTGGGCGAAGGTGTCGTCGAACGCCTCGCAGACCTGTTCGTACTCATACCATAGCGCCTGGTGTTCGCGCGGGGTGATCTCGACGTAGGTGTAATACTGCACGAACGGCATGATCTGCTTGATCAGGATATCCCGACAGATGGGGGAATCGTCGTTCCAGTTGTCGCCATCCGAGGCCTGGGCGGCGTAGATGTTCCATTCGTTGATCGGATAGCGCTCGGCCATGATCTCCTGCATCAGCTTGAGTGCGCTGGAGACGATGGTGCCGCCGGTTTCCCGGGAATAGAAGAATTCCTCCTCGTCCACCTCGCGAGCGCTGGTGTGGTGGCGGATGAACACGACCTCGATCTTGTCGTAGTTCCGCTTGAGAAAGAGGTACAGGAGGATGAAGAAGCGCTTGGCGATGTCCTTGGTCGCCTGGGTCATGGAGCCGGACACGTCCATCAGGCAGAACATCACGGCCTTGGAGGAGGGGTTGGGCTGCTTGACCAGCAGGTTGTACTTGAGGTCGAAGGTGTCGAGGAAGGGAACACGCTCGATTCTGGCACGAAGTTTCGCTATTTCGGCTTCAAGTTCCTGGATATCGCCAAAATTGTCCGGCTCTTCCCGTTTCAGGCGTTCCAGTTCCGCCTTGGCGTCCTTGAGCTTGCTGCGGCTGCTGCCGGACAGGGCGATGCGCCGGGCATGGGCCGAGCGCAGGGTACGGACGATATTGATGCGCGATGGGCTGCCTTCGTTGCTGATGCCGGCTCGCACGGTCTTGAACGTATCCGCACCGCTGAGGTGGCGCTTGACCAGGTTGGGCAGCTCGAGGTCCTCGAACATGAAGTCGAGGAATTCCTCCTGGGTGATCTGGAAGACGAAGTCGTCCATGCCTTCGCCCTGGTTGCTGGCCTTGCCGCCGCCGCGTCCGCCTCCGCCGCCGGAGGGGCGGGGAATGCGGTCACCGGCGGTGAATTCCTTGTTGCCGGGGTGGACTATGGTCTGCCGCCCGCCGCGGCCATGGTGCAGGATCGGCTCGTCGATATCGCGGCCGGGAATGCTGATCTGTTCGCCATGCTCCATGTCGGTAATGGAACGGCGGCTCACGGCCTCCTCCACGGCCTTTTTGATGTGCTCGCGGTAACGCCGCAGGAACCGCTGGCGGTTCACCGTGCTCTTGTTCTTGCCGTTCAAACGCCTGTCGATGACATAGCTCATAGACCCCTCCGGGGAGCTTCAGGCTGCAAGGCGCGGAGGACGCCGCTCGATACGGCGCCTCCGGCGGGCGTGCTCCAGACTTGCAGCTTGAGACTGTTTTACTGCGACTTGCGTACCCGCAGGTACCATTCGGACAGCAGGCGTACCTGTTTCTCCGTATAGCCGCGCTCGACCATGCGTTTGACGAAGTCGTTGTGTTTCTGTTGTTCCTCCTTGCTGCCCTTGGCATTGAAGCTGATGACCGGCAGAAGGTCCTCGGTGTTGGAGAACATTTTCTTCTCGATGACCACGCGCAGCTTCTCGTAGCTGAGCCAGCTGGGGTTCTTGCCGTTGTTGTTGGCCCGGGCGCGCAGCACGAAGTTGACGATCTCGTTGCGGAAGTCCTTCGGGTTGCTGATGCCGGCCGGCTTCTCGATCTTTTCCAGCTCCTCGTTCAGGGCAACGCGGTTGAGGATCTCGCCGGTTTCCGGGTCGCGGTATTCCTGGTCCTGGATCCAGAAGTCCGCGTACAGCACGTAACGGTCGAAGATGTTCTGGCCATACTCGCTGTAGGACTCGAGGTAGGCGGTCTGGATTTCCTTGCCGATGAACTCGATGTAGCGCGGCGCCAGGTACTCCTTGATGTAGCGCAGGTAGCGCTCGCGGGTTTCGGCAGGGAACTGTTCCTGCTCGATCTGCTGCTCCAGGACATAGAGCAGGTGCACCGGGTTGGCCGCTACCTCGTGGGGGTCGAAGTTGAACACCTTGGAGAGGATCTTGAAGGCGAAGCGGGTCGACAGGCCGTTCATGCCTTCGTCCACGCCCGCGGCGTCGCGGTACTCCTGGATCGATTTGGCCTTGGGATCGGTATCCTTGAGATTCTCGCCGTCGTAGACGCGCATCTTCGAGTAGATGTTGGAGTTCTCCGGCTCCTTCAGGCGCGACAGGGCGGAGAACTGGGCGAGCATCCGCAGGGTGTCCGGTGCGCAGTGGGCATGGGCGAGGGAGCTGTTGGCCAGCAGTTTGTCGTAGATCTTGATCTCGTCGGCCACCCGCAGGCAGTAGGGCACCTTGACGATGTAGATACGGTCGATGAAGGCTTCATTGTTCTTGTTGTTACGGAAGCTGTGCCATTCCGATTCGTTGGAGTGGGCCAGGATGATGCCGCTGAAGGGCAGGCCGCCCAGGCCTTCGGTGCTGTTGTAGTTGCCTTCCTGGGTCGCGGTCAGCAGCGGGTGCAGCACCTTGATCGGCGCCTTGAACATCTCGACGAATTCCATCAGGCCCTGGTTGGCCCGGCACAGCGCGCCCGAATAGCTGTAGGCGTCGGCGTCGTTCTGCGGGAATTCCTCCAGCTTGCGGATATCCACCTTGCCCACCAGGGAGGAGATGTCCTGGTTGTTCTCGTCGCCCGGCTCGGTCTTGGCGATGGCGATCTGGTTGAGGACCGAGGGGTAGAGCTTGACCACGCGGAACTTGCTGATGTCGCCGCCGAACTCGTTGAGGCGCTTGGTGGCCCAGGGCGAAATCACCGTGCGCAGGTAACGCCGGGGGATACCGTATTCCTCCTCGAGAATGGCGCCATCCTCGTCGGCATTGAACAGGCCGAGCGGCGATTCGAATACCGGGGAGCCCTTGATGGCGTAGAAGGGCACGTGCTCCATCAGCTGCTTGAGCTTTTCCGCCAGGGACGACTTGCCGCCGCCCACCGGGCCCAGCAGGTAGAGGATCTGTTTCTTCTCTTCCAGGCCTTGGGCTGCGTGGCGGAAGAAGGCGACTATCTGGTCGATGCACTCTTCCATGCCATGGAAGTCGGCGAAGGCCGGATAGCGGCGGATCACCTTGTTGGAGAAGATCCGCGACAACCGTGGGTCGAGCGAGGTGTCGAGCAGCTCCGGTTCGCCAATGGCCAGGAGCATGCGTTCCGCCGCGCTGGCATAGGCACTACGGTCCTGCTTGCACAGCTCAAGGTACTCCTGCAGGGAATACTCTTCCTGGCGGCTCGCTTCGAATCGTTGTTGGAAGTGGCTGAAAATGCTCATGACGTCACCTCGCTGGAAACTGGAAGCCGGCGCGGGGTCGGTTGTGCGGGTGCGGGCTGTCAGCCGAGAAGGTCGGCCGATGTAAATCCCCCAGAACACCTGAATGGTCGCTGCCGATGGCCCGGAACCGGTGTGCCGGCTCTCCCCTTTTTTGGATGGCCTGAGCTAAGAGTAGTTCGTAATCGGCAAGGTCAAGCATGACGGAACCATAACAGGGGATTACCGTCCGTCGGGGAGTTGGCGCCAAGCCAGTGATGGCGCGGGGTTGCGCCTCACCGAAAAAATTTTTACTCGCCGCTGCCCTGGGCCACTTCGCCGGGGTAGAGGCTGCGCCAGAGCTCGAAACCGCCGTCGAGGCTGTAGACCTCGGAGAAGCCCTGATGCGCGAGATAGGCGGCTGCGCCCTGGCTGGAGTTGCCGTGGTAGCAGGCGACTATCAGGGGCTTGTCGAAGTCGGCGTGGGCGATGAAATCGGCCAGGGAGTAGTTGTCCAGGTGCTGCGAGCCGCTGATGTGGCCGAGAGCGAAGCTCTGCGGGTCGCGGACGTCGACCACTACGGCACCCTGCTCGCGCAGGGCCTGGGCCCGCTCGGGGGCGATGCGTTGGAATTCACTCATGGCGGTTCTCCTCGCAGCTGCAGCTGATACGCGTGCCGCTGTCGATGTTCAGTAGGGTCAGGGTACCGCCCCAGACGCAGCCGGTGTCGAGGGCGAACAGGCCGGGTTCGTTGCACTTGCCTTCCAGGGCCGCCCAGTGGCCGAAGATGATCTTCTGCCCGCGGGTCTTGCGTTCCGGGTAACTGAACCAGGGGGCGAAGCCAGGGGGGGCCGTGTCCAGGCCTTCCTTGGATTTGAGGTCCAGGGTGCCGTCCGCCCGGCAGAAGCGCATGCGGGTGAAGTAGTTGGTGATGACCCGCAGGCGGGTGACGCCGTGCAGGTCCTTGTCCCACTTGGCCGGCTCGTTGCCGTACATGCCGTCGAGGAACAGGGGCAGGCGGGCGTCGTCCTGCAGGGCTTCCTCGACTTCAGCGGCGCGCTTGAGGGCCTTCTTCAGCGTCCACTGCGGCGGGATGCCGGCGTGGACCAGGGCCACATCGCGCTTCTCGTCGTAATGCAGCAGCTTCTGCCGGCGCAGCCAGTCCAGCAGTTCGGCGCAGTCCGGTGCCTCGAGGATCTCGCGCAGGGTGTCGGCCTTGCGCAGTCGCTCGATGTCGTTCGCCACGGCCAGCAGGTGCAGGTCATGGTTGCCGAGCACGCAGATCACCGACTCGCGGATGGAATGGAGAAAACGCAGGGTTTCCAGGGATTTGGGGCCGCGATTGACCAGGTCGCCCACCAGCCAGAGCTGGTCCCGCGCGGGGTTGAAACGGACCTGCTCCAGCAGGCATTTCAGTTGGTCCAGGCATCCCTGGAGGTCGCCGACCGCATAAGCCGTCATACCGCTTCCCTCAATGCAGCGAGCCGGGAACGGCGAGGCGGAACGGGGCGATGATGGCGTCGAAGCGTTTGCCGTCCTCGGCGACCATCTGGTAGCTGCCTTGCATGCTGCCGACTTGCGTCGCCATCACGGTACCGCTGGTATAGGTGTGGCTGGCGCCCGGGGCGATCAAGGGCTGCTGGCCGACCACGCCGGCACCACGGACTTCCTGCACATGGCCGTCGCCATCGGTGATCACCCAATGGCGGCTGAGCAGCTTGGCCGGCAGCTCGCCATTGTTCTGGATGGTCACGGTGTAGGCGAAGGCAAAGCGATTCTCGTCCGGCTGCGACTGTTCCGGGAGGAAGCGGGTGACGACGCTGACGTCGACCTGGTATCGGGGATCGGACACGCGAAAGCTCTCGAATATCTGGAAATGGAGTCTAGGGCCTGGGGCCGGCAGCGGCCAGTTGATCGGCCAGGCGGACGAATGCGGCCAGGTCGAGTTGTTCCGGGCGCAAGCCGCCATCGACGCCCGCGGCCTCGATCGAGGCGGCGTCCAGCAGGCCCTTGAGGGTGTTGCGCAGGGTCTTGCGACGCTGGTTGAAGGCTTCGCGTACGACGCGCTCCAGCAGGGCGACGTCCTTGGCCGGATGCGGCAGCACTTCGTGGGGCACCAGGCGGACGATGGCGGAGTCCACCTTGGGCGGCGGGTTGAAGGCGCCGGGGCCGACGTTGAACAGATGCTCCACGCTGCAGTGGTACTGAACCATGATCGACAGGCGTCCCCAGTCGCCACCGCCGGGCTCGGCGGCCAGGCGCTCCACCACTTCCTTCTGCAGCATGAAGTGCATGTCGCGGATCAGGTCGGCGTGGTCCAGCAGGTGGAAAATCAGCGGAGTGGAGATGTTGTACGGCAGGTTGCCCACCACCCGCAGGCTGTGCGGTTCGGCGCCAAGCTGGCGGAAGTCGAATTTCAGCGCGTCGCCCTGGTTGAGACGAAAGTTCGGCAGCTGGCCGAACCTGTGCTGGAGGATGGGGATCAGGTCGAGGTCCAGCTCGACCACATCGAGCTGGGCGCCGCTGCCCAGCAGCCCTTCGGTGAGGGCACCCTGGCCCGGGCCGATCTCCAGCAGGCGCTCGCCCGCGCGGGCGTGGATGCTGCGCAGGATGCGGTGGATGACTCCGGCGTCGTGCAGGAAGTTCTGGCCGAAACGCTTGCGCGCGCGGTGTTGGTAATGTTCGGGCATCGAAGGCTCCAATTGGAGCAGCTAGAAGCCTGAGGCTTGAAGCTGGAAGCTGGGAAAGGCGCGCAGTTTACCCCATTGCACCGGCAAGGCCGAAATACGGCATCCTCCCAGGCTTCCAGCTTCCAGCTTCCAGCTTCCAGCTATCGGCTTTCAGCTCCAGCGCGGCTGGCCGCCATCTGGTAGGCGGTTTCCAGGGCGACTTCGAGGCTGCCGCAGTCGATGCGGCCACTGCCCGCCAGGTCAAGGGCGGTGCCGTGGTCCACCGAGGTACGGATGATCGGCAGGCCGAGGGTGACGTTCACCGCTGCGCCGAAACCCTTGTACTTGAGCACCGGCAGGCCCTGGTCGTGGTACATGGCGAGCACCGCATCGCAATGTTCCAGATGCTTGGGGGTGAACAGGGTGTCGGCCGGCAGTGGACCGACCAGATTCAGGCCCTCGGCGCGCAGGTCGTCCAGGGTCGGCTCGATGATTTCCAGTTCCTCCCGGCCCAGATGGCCGCCTTCCCCGGCGTGGGGGTTGAGGCCGCAGACCAGGATGCGGGGGTTGGGGATGCCGAACTTGTTCACCAGGTCGGCGTGCAGGATGCGGCTGACCCGTTGCAGCCGATCGGGGGTGATGGCGGCGGCGACGTCCTTGAGCGGCAGGTGGGTGGTCACCAGCGCCACGCGCAGGCCGCGGGTGGCCAGCATCATCACTACCTGGCGGGTCGCGGTCAGGTCGGCGAGGAACTCGGTGTGGCCGGAGAAGGCGATGCCGGCTTCGTTTATCACCCCTTTGTGCACGGGGGCGGTGATCATTCCGGCGAAGAGTCCGTCGAGGCAGCCCTGGCCGGCGCGGGTAAGGGTCTCCAGCACATAGTCGGCATTCTGTGGATCGAGCTGGCCCGGCTTCGCTGCCGCCCGCAGGGGGGTATCCCAGACATAGAGGCTGCCGGCAGGGGCCGGGGCATCGGGAAGGCTGGCGGGGTCGACTTCGATCAGCCGGATCGACAGACCCAGTTCACCGGCGCGCTGTTCCAGCAGCTGGCGGCTGGCTACGGCGATCAGGGCGTGGGGCTGGGCGGAGCGGGAGAGCAGCAGGCAGAGGTCGGGACCGATGCCAGCGGGTTCACCAGGGGTGAGGGCGAAGCGGAGAGAAGTCATGGCGAGTCCTGTGCAGGGGGCCGATACGCTGGCGGCGATTGTACCGCCAGCGCGTGGCCAGGACTCGCCCGGGTTTACAGCTTGGTTTCGACGTAGGCCTCGTCGCGGATCTGGCGCAGCCAGGCCTGCAGTTCCTCGTCGTACTTGCGGTTGCGCAGGACGTTCATGGCCTGCTGTTCGCGGAACTTCTCGCTGCTGTCGGTGGCGCGACGGCCCAGCACTTCCAGGACGTGCCAGCCGTACTGGCTCCTGAACGGCCTGGAAAGCTTGCCGGCCGGAGTCTGGGCCATGACTTCGCGGAACTCCGGCACCAGGGCATTGGGGTCGATCCAGTTCAGGTCGCCGCCATTGAGGGCCGAGCCCGGGTCTTCCGAGAAGCTCTTGGCCAGCTCGCCGAAGTCTTCACCGGACTGGATGCGCTCGTAGAGTCGTTCGGCCAGGCGCTGGGTGTCGGCGTCGCTGCGGATTTCGCTGGGCTTGAGCAGGATGTGGCGCACGTGCACTTCGTCACGAACCATCGCATCGCCGCCGCGCTTGTCCAGCAGCTTGAGGATGATGAAGCCGCCCGGGGTGCGGACCGGCTCGGTCACCTCGCCCACGGACAGGGCGCCGATCATGCTGTCGAAGGGCGGAGGCAACTGGGCAGCCTTGCGCCAGCCGATCTCGCCGCCTTCCAGGGCGGTCTCGCCGGCGGAGCGGGAAATGGCCAGCTGGGCGAAGTCGGCGCCCTGCCGGAGCTGCTGGTACAGCTCCTGGGCCTGGCGCTCGGCGGCCTGGATGGTGCTGGGCGAGGAGCCTTCCGGCACCGGGATCAGGATGTTGGCCAGGCGGAACTCTTCGGACAGCTGGATCTTGCCCATGTCGGAGGCGAGGAAGTTCTGCACTTCCTGGTCGGTGACCTGGATACGCTCGGCCACGCGGCGCTGGCGCACGCGGCTGATGATCATCTCGCGGCGGACCTGGTCGCGGGCGTCTTCATAGGACAGGCCATCACGGGCGAGCGCGGCGCGGAACTGGTCGACGGTCATGCCATTGCGTTGGGCGATGGCTTCGATGGCCTGGTTCAGTTCTTCATCGGCGATGCGGATGCCGGAGCGGTCGCCGATCTGCAGCTGGATGTTCTCGATGATCAGACGTTCGAGCACCTGCTGGCTGAGCACGTGCTCGGGCGGCAGGGAGGCGCCACGCTTGGCGATGGTCTGCTGTACTTCGCGCAGGCGCTGGTCCAGCTGGCTCTGCATGATCACGTCGTTGTCGACGATGGCGACCACTCGGTCGATGGAGCGCACCTCGGCGTGCGCAAGGCCGCCGAGGAGCAGGGCGCCCAACAACAGCGGGCGCAGACAATCAGAGAGCTTGGTCTTCACGTTCACGGTAACCTTGAATACCTTTTTCCAGGAAGCTTTCGGTCTGGCTGCCGACTACGCCGCCAAGACCTTTGAGGACGATCTGCAGGAAGATCCCGTGGTCGCCGCTTTCGTTGGTGGTGTCCGGGGTCTGGTCGAACTCGTCGTAGTCCACCCAGTAGCGGTTGATCAGGCGCAGTTTCCAGCAGCAGCTGTCGTACTCGAAGCCCCCGAAGGCTTCCAGGGTGCGGTTGCGGGTGTAGTCGTACTGCCAGCGGCCGATGGCGCTCCACTGCGGGACTACCGGCCAGATGAACGAGAAGTCGTGCTGGCTGATCTTGTAGTAGTCCTTGATGAAGTTCGGGTTGGGGGACCCGTCGGCCAGGGTGGGCGAGCCGAAGTCGCCACCGCCAACTACCCAGCTGCCAGTGGTCTGGTCATAGCGAATGGTGTCATTGCGGTAGCGGTAGCCGGCGTTGACGACCTTGTTCGGGTTGTCTTCGGGCTGGTAGTGGAACATCGCGCTGCCGGAACGGGTGCGATGGGAATCCGGGTCCCAGTTGAAGTCCGAGTTGATGCGCCAGTCGCGGTTGAAGCGATACAGGTACTCCAGCGCGTAGGGCGAGGTCGAGGCCTGGGCATCGTCGCGGGTGCGGAAGTCGATACCCGGCAGCTGCACCTTGCGGTCCTGGAAGTAGAAGGCCTGGCCGATGCTGAAGCGCTGGCGTTCGAAGCCGTTGGACTCGATCCAGCGGTTGGTCACGCCCAGGGAGACCTGGTTGGCGTCGCCGATGCGGTCGTGGCCGGAGAAGCGGTTGTCACGGAATAGCGACGCATAGCTGAAGGTGTACTCACCAGTGTCGAACACCGGGATGTCGGTCTGGTCCTCTTCCGGCACATAGAGGTAGTACAGGCGCGGTTCCAGGGTCTGGGTAAAGTGCTTGCCGAAGAACTGGGTCTTGCGGTCGAAATACAGGCCGCTGTCGACGCTATAGATCGGCAGTTGGCGATCCGGTTTGGAATCGAAGTCCTGAAGGGCAGCCTTGCCAATGCTGTCCAGGGTCAGGTCGTACTGGGTGTATGCGTACTTGACCTCCGGTTTGAGGAAGCCCCAAGTCCAGTTCATAGGCAGGCTGACGCCCGGCTCCAGGTAAACCCTGTCGCCGTTGGCGCGGTCGAGGCCGCCGATATTCGTGTCGTTCCAGGGCGTACCGATCGTGCCATCGGCGTTGACGGGGCCGCCGTCTTCGTCGATGAAGTTGCCTTCACGCAGGTTGCGGTCGAAACGCACGAATTCTGTGCTGTAGGCGAAGCTCAGGCCGCCGGGCTGGAAGGGCAGTGCTCCATCCAGGGTGATCTGTGGCAGACGGTCGTACGGCGTGATGTCCGAGATGGTGGCCAGCTCGTAGGCATGCGCGTTCAGGCGGGCAGTGTAGCTGTCGCCGCGGTAGCTCAGGGTGCCGCGCTGGTTGACGTAGGTCGGCGAATCCACGCCCAGGTCGGTGTCCAGGTCGTCGAAGTAGTAGGGGTCGCTGATGTCGGTGTAGTCGACTTCCGCCAGCAGGCGGGAGTCCAGGCCGCCGGTGTGCTTCCAGCTATACAGCCAGCGCTTCTTCTCGTACTCGGACATGAGCTTGCGCTCGTCTTCCTTGTCGTCGAGGTAGGCGGCGCCCAACTGGCCTTCGCTGCTGTGGGTCAGGTAGCGGAACTCGCCTTCGGTCAGCAGCCCGCGCTTGGCCATGTAGCGCGGATACAAGGTGGCGTCGTAGTTCGGCGCCAGGTTGAAGTAGTAGGGCGTGACCAGCAGGAAGCCGGTGTCGCTGCTGCTGCCGATGGTCGGCGGCAGGAAGCCGGACTGGCGACGGTCGTCGATCGGGAAATAGATGTACGGGGTATAGAACACCGGAATGTCCTTGACCCGCAGGGTGACGTTGGTCGCGGTGCCGAAACCGGTGGCCGGGTTCAGCTTGATGTTGTTGCCCTTCAGGTGCCAGGCATTGTCACCCGGCTCGCAGCGGGTGTAGGTGCCATCCTTCAGGCGGATGACGGCGTCTTCCTGGCGCTTGGCGTAGAGCGCGTTACCGCGGGTGTTGGACTGGTGCAGCACGTACTCGGCGTTGTCGATCTTGGCTTCGCCGTTGTCCAGTTGCAGTTCGGCATGGTCGCCGACTACCAGGGCACCCTTGTCGCGCAGCTTGACGTTGCCCACCAGTTCACCGCGGTTCTCCGCCTGGTGCAGGTTGGCTTCGTCAGCCTCCACCTGCATGCTGCCCTGGCGCAGGACCACGTCCCCGGCGAGGGTGGCGATCTGCTTCTCCTGCTCGTAGCGCGAGGCCTTGGCGGAGATATAGGTGGGCGCATCCTCCATCGGCGTGTCGTCGTTCATGCCGGGACGCGACGGCTCGACGTATGCGCCGGCGCAATAGGGACCGGTCTCGGCCAGTTGGGCTGGCGTGAGCTGGTCGCGCGGCACCCAGTCGAGGTGGCTGAAGTCGGTGCTGCGCGAGGTCAGTCCCTTGCCTTCGGCTTCGGTGACCAGGGTGGGTTTGGCGCCCTCGGCGGTTGGTTGTGCGGCGCCGATGGTCGAGCTGACGGCGCTGCTACCATGCACTGGGCGCGGTGGCAGTTTCTCGGTGCCGGCCTTGGGGGCGCAGGCCCAGCCGCCCGTGGCTGAAGCCTGGCAATCGAACTGTTCTGCGGCGACGACGAACGAGCTGGCTACGGGCTGGAGGGCCAACAGGCTGCCGGTCACCAGCAGGGGAAACTTTCTACGAAACGCGGGAGATCTCACTGCCATCTTGTTAGTCCGGGCTTCCTGCGCGCCTTCGGCCCGCTGGGGCCGCACGCCTCTCGATGGGCTGAAAAAGATGCTGGATAATAAAGCATGACCCGCACAACGGCTAGCGCCGCCGGAGACCACCCGATGCACCACGAAGACCTGCGCCTTCAGCAGCTGAGCCAATGGCTGGACCAGCAGTTGCCCACCCTGTTCGCTGCCGAAGGCTGGGGCCCCGTGCCCGTCGCCAGGCTGGTTCCGGCCAGCAGCGACGCCAGCTTCCGCCGCTATTTCCGCTGGGAGGCGGACGGCCGCACCCTGATCCTGATGGACGCCCCGCCGCCCCGCGAGGACTGCCGCCCTTTCGTCAAGGTCGCCGGCATGCTCGCCGAAGCGGGCGTGCACGTACCGCGCATCCTTGCCGCCGATGTGGAGCAGGGCTTCCTGATCCTTGACGACCTGGGCCGCCAGACCTACCTCGATGTGATCAACGCCGATAATGCCGACCAGCTGTTCGACGACGCCCTGCAAGCGCTGCTGGCCTTCCAGAAGCGCAGTCTGGATGTCCCCATGCCCAGCTACGACGACGCCCTGTTGCGTCGTGAACTGCAGCTCTTCCCGGAGTGGTACCTGCAACGCCATCTCGGCATCGAACTGGAAGGTGAGCGCCTGGCCGCCTGGCAGCGTATTTCCGACCTGCTGGTCGACAGCGCCCTGGCCCAGCCCAAGGTACTGGTGCACCGGGACTACATGCCGCGCAATCTGATGCTGAGCAGCCCGAACCCCGGCGTGCTGGACTTCCAGGATGCCGTGTACGGCCCTGTCGCCTACGACGTCACCTGCCTGTTCAAGGATGCCTTCCTCAGCTGGCCGGAAGAGCGTGTCGCCGGCTGGCTGGAGCGCTACTGGAACCAGGCGCGGGGGGCGGGCATTCCCGTCCAGGCCGATTTCGCCGAGTTCCACCGTGCCAGCGACCTGATGGGGGTACAGCGTCACCTCAAGGTCATCGGTATCTTCGCGCGTATCTGCCATCGTGATGGCAAGCCCAAGTACCTGGATGATGTGCCGCGCTTCTTCTCTTATATAGAAGCGGTGGTCGCGCGCAGGCCGGAGCTGGCCGAGCTGGGGACCTTGCTGGGCGGCCTGCCGCTGCTGGAGGTCGTGCCCGAATGAAGGCCATGATCCTTGCCGCGGGCAAGGGCGAGCGCATGCGCCCCCTGACCCTGCATACCCCCAAGCCGCTGGTGCGCGCCGCCGGCACACCGCTGATCGAATTCCACCTCCATGCCCTGGCGAAGGCGGGTTTTCGCGAACTGGTGATCAACCATGCCTGGCTCGGCCAGCAGATCGAGGAGTATCTGGGCGACGGCGCGCGTTTCGGTCTGTCCCTCCGCTACTCCGCCGAAGGCGAGCCGCTGGAAACCGGCGGTGGCATCTTCCGGGCGCTGCCGCTGCTGGGCGATGAGCCTTTCCTGGTGGTCAATGGCGATGTCTGGACCGACTTCGACTTCCGCCACCTGCGCCGCCCCCTGGAGGGACTGGCCCACCTGGTACTGGTGGATAACCCGGCACACCATCCGCGTGGCGACTTCCGTCTGGCCGGCGGTCAGGTGAGCGACGCGGTCGAAGGTGAACCCAGCCTCACCTACAGCGGTATCGCCGTGCTCCATCCGCGGCTCTTCGAGGGTTGCCAGGCGGGCGCCTTCAAGCTCGCCCCGCTGCTGCGCCAGGCCATGGCCCGCGGCCAGGTGAGCGGCGAACGCTTCAGCGGCCGCTGGGTGGATGTGGGAACCCACGAGCGCCTTGCGGAAGTCGAGCGCCTGCTGATGGCGGAGGCCTGAGTTGGTCTGGCCGGCCACCCTGATCGGCGTTGTCGCCGGATTCGCCTTGGCGAGCATCCCGGGAGCCTTGCTCGGTGGGCTGCTGGGCCACGTGCTCGACCGGCGCCTGCAGCTGGACTCCTGGAGCGCGCTGCGGGCCCGCCTGCACGGCAAGCCGGCCATCGATCCGCAGGACCTGCAGTTCATCCTGCTCGGCCGTCTGGCTAAAAGCGACGGTCGGGTGCAGGAGGCCCATATCCAGCAGGCCCGTTCCGAGATGAAGCGGCAGGGGCTGGACGAGGCGGGTACGCGTCGCGCCATCGCGGCCTTCAATCGCGGCAAGGGCGGCAGTGATGACCTGCACGGCCCGTTGAGCAAGCTGAAGGGCGAGCGCCTGACCGTGGAGCGCCTGCTGCGCAGTTGCTGGCAGATGGCCGCGTCCGACGGGCGCATCGGCAAGCACGAGCGCGAGCTGATCCTGCAATGGGGGCGTTGGCTGGGCTTCTCCGTCCAACAGGTGGTGGCACTCGGCGCCGGATATGACACGCCCCGCGGGCTGCCGCCCAGACGCGGCAACAGCTACAAGGATGCCCTCGATCTCCTGGGCGTGACCGCGGAATGCGAGCCGGCGGTGATCAAGCGCGCCTACCGTCGCCTGCTCAGCCAGAACCACCCGGACAAGCTGGCCGGTTCGGGCGCCAGCCCCGCCCTGGTCCGTGCCGCTACCGAACGCACACGCGAGCTGCACAGTGCCTACAACCTGATTCGCGAGCGTCACGGTTTCCGCTGAGCACCTGTGCACGGCCTGTTGCGCATCCCCGGCTCGCGGGAGCCCGGCCAGGTTCCCGGGGGATTCAGCTATCGGGCATGTTCCCTTTCCGATCACCGGCCTGTACATGCAGGCTCAGCCAGCCGCGAATGCGGCGAACCAGTTGTTCCTGCACCGTGGCACGGTCTCCCGCCAGGCTCTTCATGGCGACCTGGATATAGGCCGGGTGCTTCTGCCGTTTGCTCGCGTGCAGGCGGAGCAGCGCCGCGTCGCGCGCGCCGGGCTGGTCCTGGTAGTAGAAGTCGCCGGTAGCGAGCTTCAGTAGCGGCAGCGACTCCTCCAGCGCCGGCTCGTAGCCTATCGGGTGTGCGGCGGCGACCAGCAGGAGGTTGCCTATATCCGTCGGCTCTCGCGATGTCAGGTACTGCGCCGCCCAATAGGCGCCAGTGCCGTGTCCGAGCAGCACGATGGACTGTGGCTTCTGCTGGCGGGCGAAGGCCAGCGCCGCGTCGATGCGCGCGAAGACACGGTCCGACTGGATTTTCTGGATGGCGTCGCGGGACTGCGGTGGCGGCGCCGGGTCGGTATCGGGTTCGGCGCTGCCAGCCTGCTCGGCGCTGGCCGGGCCATCTTCTTCCACTTTTTCCGGGCTTGCCGCGGGCTCCGCCTTGCTCGCCTGCTCGGCCTTCAGCGGGCGCGGCGGCAGCGGGTCGCCGCTGGGGTCGGGCAGGGTCAGGCTGAGGGTGCTCCAGCCGGCGTTCGGCAGGCTGCGCCGCAGCGGGCCTATGGCTTGCGGCCAGTCGGCGCTCTCGCCCTCGCCGGGCAGTAGGATCACCAGGCCGTCGGGCTCGCTGGCATAGGCCGGCTGCCACAGGGCGAGATAGCTTTCCTCGCCAGCCTTCAACTGTCGTTGCTCCCGGGCCGGCAGGCGCCGCTCCAGGCCGTTGGCGTCCTCCTGGCTGCGCTCTGCCAGGGGCGCGCGCTCCGCTACGGGCGCCGGCTCCCTGGCCGGGGCGGCGGTCTGCTCCGCCGCCAGCAGGCTGGTGGCGGGCAGCAGGGAGAGGCAGAGGGCCGTGAGGCGTGGGCGAAGGGCGCGAGGCATCCGGGAGTTCCTGGTCGAACTGGGAAACCCGAGCCTAATGGCTCGATCGACATTTGTCAGGCCGAGCCTTCGCATGGTTCGTCAAGGCTGGAGTAAGGTATGTCAGCTGTTTTCCCCCATTGCGGTTGGCCGTCGATGATCCGTGCGCTCCTCTCCCTGCTGTTCGCCTGTTGCCTGGCAATGTCCGTCGCGGCGGCACCGACCCAGCTGCCCCTGGACGAAGGCCAGCGGCAATGGCTCGAGAACCATGGCCAGCTTCGCGTCGGTGCCGTGTTGCAGGCGCCCTATGTCCAGCTCGATCGCCGCCTGCAGCAGCTCTCCGGCGCCAACGTGGAACTGATGACATGGCTGGCCAATGCCATGGGGGTGGAGCTCGCCTGGCGCACCTATGACAGCCAGGACGAACTGGAAGAGGCGCTGCGGGCTGGCCAGGTCGACCTCGCCCCAGGCCTCGGCCAGACTCCCGCCGGCCTGCGCCACTGGCTCTTCTCCGACCCTTACATGCGCGTTTCCCAGCTGCTGGTGGGCGAGCGTGACGGCAGCGCTGCGGTTGACCTGGAACAGCTCGATGCCACTTCTCCCGTCGCCTTGCGCCAGCCCAGCGCGGTCGCCGATTACCTGCGCTCCACCTACCCCAACCTCGATCTCAAGCCCATGGCCAGCGAGCGCCAGGCTCTCCAGGCGCTGCTCGCCGAGCAGGTGCGTTATGCGGTGCTGGACGAAGCCCAGCTCAGCCGACTGTCCCGCGAGCAGGAGTTCGCCGGCGTGGCGGTGGTGGGGGACATCGGCTTCCCACAGCTGCTGCGGGTGGCGTCGCGCCGGGACTGGCCGGAACTCGCGGCGATCATTGATATCGCCCTGCGCAGCCTGCCCGCCAAGGACCTCGACCAGCTCCATGAGCGCTGGCTGCAGCCCAAGTATCCGCGCCTGGGCGAGTCCGCCGGTTTCTGGCAGAACCTCAGTCTGCTGCTGGGCGTGCTGCTGCTGAGCGCAGCGCTGATCATCGCCTGGCTCCGTCGCCAGCGCCGCGGGTTGGAGCGGCAACTGCTGGACGCCCGCCATGCCCTGCAATTGCGCGAGGCGGCCGAAGAAGCCCTGCGCCTCACCCAGTTCTCCATCGACCACAGCACCCTCGGCATCCTCTGGGTGAACTGGGACAGCCATGTGCGCTATGCCAACCGCGCCGCCGAACAGATGCTCGGCTACGCGCCGGGCAGCCTGGCGGACCGGCCCCTGGCCGACTTCCAGCCGGAACTGAACATGGACCGCTGGCTCAATCTCTGGCGCCGTGCGCGCAACAACGACGAAGGCCCGCTCAGCTTCGAAACCCGCTGTCTGCGCCCTGACGGCAGCTGGCTGCCGGCCGACGTGTCCTTGAGTTTCCTGCGCTTCGGCTCCTCCGAGTACCTGGTGGTGTTCCTCTCCGACGCCACCGAGCGCCGCCGCGCCCGCGAGGCTCTGGAAGAGAGCGAGGCGCGCCTCAAGGGCATTGCTTCCAACGTACCCGGTCTGGTGTTCCGCCTGGAGCGGCCCACGGCCGGCGCGCCCTCGGCCTTCGCCTTCATCGGGGAGGGCAGCGAAGGACTGGTGGGCTACAGCGCCAGTGAGTTGCTCAACACCGGACGCGGCATTCGCGGCCTGGTCCATCCGGACGACCGCGACAGTTACTGGCAAAGCCAGATGCAAGCGCTGGATGCCGATCGCGACTGGCACTGGCAGGGCCGTATCCTCACCCGTGAGGGGCAGCTGCGCTGGGCGGACATCAAGGCCGGCGCACGGACCTTCGACGACGGCCGGGCGGTATGGGACGGCGTGGTCTGGGATATCACCGAGAACAAGCAGATCGAACTGGAGCTGGCCGAATCCCGCGCCCAGTTGCGTGAGCTGTCTGCGCACCTGGAGAGCGTGCGCGAGGAAGAAAAGGCGCGCATCGCCCGCGAGGTGCACGATGAACTGGGCCAGGTGCTTACTGTGCTCAAGCTGGAAACCTCCATGTGCGAGCTGGCTTATGCGGGTCTGGATGCCGGCCTGCGGGAGCGCCTGGAGAGCATGAAGCGTCTCATTGCCCAGCTCTTCCAGCTGGTGCGCGATGTGGCAACGGCACTGCGCCCGCCCATTCTCGATGCGGGCATCGCTTCCGCCATCGAGTGGCAGGCGCGACGATTCGAAGCACGCACGCAGATTCCCTGCCTGGTGGAAGTGCCGGAGCAGCTGCCGAGACTGTCCGATGCCAAGGCGGTGGGGCTGTTCCGCGTCCTGCAGGAGGCATTGACCAACGTCATGCGCCACGCCGATGCGCATACGGTGGAGGTGCGCCTGAGCGTCGAAGCGGGCATGCTGTGCCTGCGCGTGAGCGATGACGGGCGTGGCTTCGACCTGCAGGAAGGCCTGCGCGGCGGCTCCTTCGGCCTGGTCGGCATGCGCGAGCGGGTGCTCATGCTCGGTGGCACGCTGGAGGTGGACAGCCAGCAGGGGGAGGGCACCACCCTTTGTGTGCGGGTAGCCCTGGATAAGGAGGCAGTAGCGTGATTCGAGTCCTGGTCGCCGAGGACCACACCATCGTCCGCGAAGGCATCAAGCAGCTCATCGGCCTGGCGAAGGATCTCTGCGTCGCCGGCGAAGCCGCCAACGGCGAGCAGCTGCTCGAGGCCTTGCGCAGCACGCCCTGCGAGGTGGTGCTGCTGGATATCTCCATGCCCGGGGTCAATGGCCTGGAAGCCATTCCGCGCATCCGCGCCCTGAATAATCCACCGGCGGTGCTGGTGCTGTCGATGCACGATGAAGCGCAGATGGCCGCGCGGGCGCTGAAGATCGGCGCCGCCGGCTACGCCACCAAGGACAGCGACCCGGCACTGCTGCTGACCGCTATCCGCAAGGTGGCTTCCGGCGGCCGCTACATCGACCCGGAGCTGGCTGACCGCATGGTCTTCGAAGTCGGCCTGACCGACTCGCGCCCCGCCCACACCTTGCTCTCGGAGCGGGAGTTCTCGGTGTTCGAGCGCCTGGTGCGCGGCGAGGGTGTCAACGAAATCGCCCAGCAGCTGGCGATCAGCAGCAAGACGGTGAGTACCCACAAGGCGCGGCTGATGCAGAAGCTGGGACTGCATTCGGTGGCGGACCTGGTGAAGTACGCCGTGGAACACAAGTTGCTGTGAATGTCCGACAATGCCGATCTGATTTGTAGGGCGATTCCTACAAGAAATCCTCTCTAAGCCTTATAGCAATCTCTCATACCGCCCGATTTGCGTGGCCTGCCGCCTTCTCTAGGCTTTCTCCTACGGCAGACACAAAAACAAAGGTGCGGTTATGGCCGAGACAAAAGGCAGCGACATCCTGGTCAGCTTTCGCGGCGTACAGAAGAGCTACGACGGCGAGACCCTGATCGTCAAAGACCTCAACCTGGACATTCGCAAAGGCGAATTCCTCACCCTGCTCGGGCCGTCCGGCTCCGGCAAGACCACCAGCCTGATGATGCTCGCCGGGTTCGAGACGCCCACCAACGGCGAGATCCTCCTGGCCGGTCGCTCCATCAACAACGTGCCCCCGCACAAGCGCGACATCGGCATGGTGTTCCAGAACTACGCCCTGTTCCCGCACATGACGGTGGCCGAGAACCTGGCCTTCCCGCTCACGGTGCGCGGCATGAGCAAGACCGACGCCAGCGAGCGGGTCAAGCGCGCTCTGTCCATGGTCCAGCTGGACGCTTTCCGCAACCGCTACCCCGGCCAGCTTTCCGGCGGCCAGCAGCAGCGCGTGGCCCTGGCCCGCGCGCTGGTCTTCGAACCGCAGCTGGTGCTGATGGACGAGCCCCTCGGCGCCCTGGACAAGCAGCTGCGTGAACACATGCAGATGGAGATCAAGCACATCCATCAACGCCTGGGCGTCACCGTGGTCTACGTGACCCATGACCAGGGCGAAGCCCTGACCATGTCCGACCGCGTGGCGGTGTTCCACCAGGGCGAGATCCAGCAGATCGCTCCGCCGCGCGAACTCTACGAGCTGCCGCGCAATACCTTCGTGGCCAACTTCATCGGTGAGAACAACCGCCTCAATGGCGAGCTGGAAAGCCGCGAGGGCGACAAGTGCGTGGTGCGCCTGGCCCGTGGCGAGAAGGTCGAGGCGCTGGCGATCAACGTCGGCCAGCCGGGGGAGCCGGTGACCCTGTCCATCCGCCCCGAGCGCGTGCGCCTGAACGGCCACAGCGAGAGCTGCGTGAACCGCTTCTCCGGGCGTGTTGCCGAGTTCATCTACCTGGGCGACCACGTGCGTATCCGCATGGAGGTCTGCGGCAAGCCCGATTTCTTCGTCAAGCAACCTATTGCTGAGCTCGACCCCGCACTGGCGGTAGGCGATGTGGTGCCGCTCGGCTGGCAAGTGGAGCACGTCCGCGCACTGGACCCGCTATCGGCGGAATGACGCGGCGGCACCAAGGCATTTGCAACCCTGCACTGTGGAGAAAACAACAATGTCGAAATCCCTGAAACTCACCGCCATCGCCCTCGGGCTGGCCTGCGCCGCCCAGGCCATGGCCGCTGACCTGACCGTGGTGTCCTTCGGCGGCGCCAACAAGAATGCCCAGGTGAAGGCCTTCTACGAGCCCTACCAGAAGAGCACCGGCAACAAGATCATCGCCGGCGAATACAACGGTGAGATGGCCAAGGTGAAGGCCATGGTCGATACCAACAGCGTGTCCTGGAACCTGGTGGAAGTGGAGTCGCCGGAACTGTCCCGCGGTTGTGACGAAGGCCTGTTCGAGGAACTCGATGCCGCCCAGTTCGGCAAGGCCGAGGACTTCGTGCCCGGCGCCATCCAGCCCTGCGGCGTCGGTTTCTTCGTGTGGTCCACCGTGCTGGCCTACAACGCCGACAAGCTTAAGACCGCCCCCACCAGCTGGGCCGATTTCTGGGACGTGAAGAAATTCCCCGGCAAGCGCGGCCTGCGCAAGGGCGCCAAGTACACCCTGGAATTCGCCCTGATGGCCGACGGCGTCGCGCCCAAGGACGTCTACAGCGTGCTGGCCACCAAGGAAGGCCAGGACCGCGCCTTCAAGAAACTCGACGAGATCAAGCCGAGCATCCAGTGGTGGGAAGCCGGCGCCCAGCCGCCGCAGTTCCTCGCCTCCGGTGACGTGGTCATGAGCTCCGCCTACAACGGCCGCATCGCTGCCGTGCAGAAGGAGAGCAACCTCAAGGTCGTGTGGAGCGGCGGTATCTACGACTTCGACTCCTGGGCCATCCCGAAGGGCGCCAAGGATGCCGACAAGGCCAAGGAATTCATCGCCTACTCGGTCCAGCCCGAGCAGCAGAAGACCTACTCCGAGAACATCGCCTACGGCCCGGCCAACACCCAGGCGGTGCCGCTGCTGGACAAGGCCCTGCTGAAAGACATGCCGACCACTCCGGAGAACATCAAGGAGCAGGTCGCCATGGACGTCACCTTCTGGGCTGACTACGGCGAGCAGCTGGAACAGCGCTTCAACTCCTGGGCGGCCAAGTAAGGCCGCAGCTCCACCCCCTCTCCCGCCGGGAGAGGGGCCGGGGGTGAGGGAAGCGATTCCCCACCCTGGCCCTAGGGCCTGAAAGTCCAACCCTGTTCCAACGGAGTTCGCCATGGCCACTGCAGTGCCCCTGAACGAGGTCGCCGGCCCCAGCCTCAAGCAGCGCCTCGCCCGAGCCGAGCGGATGAACCGCCTGAAATCCCAGGCGCTGATCCTGCCGCTGCTGATCTTCCTCCTGCTGACCTTCCTGGTGCCCATCGGCGCGCTGCTCTACAAGAGCGTGAACAACCCGGAAGTGGTCGGCTCCATGCCGCGCACGGTCGAGGCCATTTCCAGCTGGGACGGCAAGGCGCTGCCTGCCGAGCCTGTCTACAAGGCCCTGGCCGAGGACCTCGCCGAGGCCCGCAAGAACCAGACCATCGGTGACCTTTCCAAGCGCCTGAACATGGAGCTGGCCGGCTACCGCAGCCTGATGGCCAAGACCGCCCGCGCCCTGCCGTTCAAGACCGAACCGGCCTCCTACAAGGAAGCCCTGGAAGGCCTGGACGAGCGCTGGGGCGACCCGGCCTACTGGCAGACCATCCGCCGCAACGCCAGCCACCTGACCCCCTATTACCTGCTGGCCGCCCTCGACCATCGCATCGACGACCTCGGCGAGCTGGCCCCGGCCACCCCGGACCAGGCCATCTACCTGGATATCTTCGCCCGCACCTTCTGGATGGGCGCGGTGATCACCGTGATCTGCCTGCTGCTGGCCTATCCGCTGGCCTATCTGCTGGCCAACCTGCCGACCCGCCAGAGCAACCTGCTGATGATCCTGGTGCTGCTGCCGTTCTGGACCTCGATCCTGGTGCGCGTCGCCGCCTGGATCGTGCTGCTGCAGTCCGGCGGCCTGATCAATGGCGCGCTGATCAAGCTCGGGCTGATCGACCAGCCGCTGCAACTGGTGTTCAACCGCACCGGCGTCTACATCTCCATGGTGCACATCATGCTGCCGTTCATGATCCTGCCGATCTACAGCGTGATGAAGGGCATCTCCCCCAGCTACATGCGGGCGGCGATCTCCCTCGGCTGCCACCCTTTCGCCAGCTTCTGGAAGGTCTACTTCCCGCAGACCGTAGCCGGTGTCGGCGCCGGGTGCCTGCTGGTGTTCATCCTGTCCATCGGCTACTACATCACCCCGGCGCTGCTGGGCAGCCCGAACGACCAGATGGTCAGCTACTTCGTAGCCTTCTTCACCAACACCACCATCAACTGGGGCATGGCCACGGCCCTGGGCGGCATGCTGCTGTTCGCCACCCTGGTGCTCTACGTGGTGTACACCTGGCTGGTGGGCGCAGGCCGCCTGCGCCTGGGATAAGAACGCCTCCGGAGGAGGCCGTCCGATTCCCCTCTCCCGCTTGCGGGAGAGGGTGGCGCGAAGCGCCGGGAGAGGGCGGGGTAACAAGAAAGAATCTGAGGAGAGAGCTTCATGCTGAGTCCCTACATGTCCCCGGTCGAGCGCCTGTGGTTCTACACCCTGCGCGGCCTTTGCGGCCTAGTGCTGCTGTTCCTGATCCTGCCGGTGCTGGTGATCATCCCGCTGTCGTTCAACTCCGGCACCTTCCTGGTCTATCCGATGCAGGGCTTCTCCCTGCGCTGGTACGCCGACTTCTTCAACTCGGCGGAGTGGATGCGCTCGCTGACCAACAGCATGATCGTCGCCCCGGCGGCCACCCTGCTGGCGATGGTCTTCGGCACTCTGGCGTCCATCGGCCTGACCCGCGGCGAGTTCCGCGGCAAGGCCCTGGTGATGAGCCTGCTGATCTCGCCGATGGTGGTGCCGGTGGTGATCATCGGTGTCGCCGCCTACCTGTTCTTCGCGCCGCTGGGCCTGGGCAACAGCTACATCTCGCTGATCCTGGTGCATGCGGTGCTGGGCGTGCCCTTCGTGATCATCACGGTATCGGCCACCCTGCAGGGCTTCAACTACAACCTGGTGCGCGCCGCCGCCAGCCTGGGCGCGCCGCCGCTGACCGCCTTCTTCAAGGTGACCCTGCCGCTGATCGCGCCGGGAGTGATCTCCGGGGCCCTGTTCGCCTTCGCCACTTCCTTCGACGAAGTGGTGGTGACCCTGTTCCTCGCCGGCCCCGAACAGGCCACCCTGCCGCGCCAGATGTTCAGCGGCATCCGCGAGAACCTCAGCCCCACCATCGCCGCCGCCGCGACCCTGCTGATCGGCTTCTCGGTCGCCCTGCTGCTGGTGCTGGAATGGCTGCGCGGCCGCAGCGAGCGCATGCGCACCTCCATGCCGGAGTAAGTCTCCAACCTTCCGCCCGCCCGTGTCCCCGTGCGGGCGGGTTCTTTTTCCTCCCACCTCAGTCATCGGTCGAATCCCCGCGCGCCGTCCATCCCGGCTACAATCCGCGCCACCGTGATTCCGCCCTGAGGTCAACCATGCAGCCCTTTGCCATCGCTCCGTCGATCCTTTCCGCCGACTTCGCCCGCCTGGGCGAGGAAGTGGAGAACGTTCTCGCGGCCGGCGCCGACATCGTTCACTTCGACGTGATGGATAACCACTACGTGCCCAACCTGACCATCGGCCCGATGGTCTGCTCGGCGTTGCGCAAGTACGGCATCACCGCGCCCATCGACGCGCACCTGATGGTCAAGCCGGTGGATCGCATCATCGGCGACTTCATCGAGGCCGGCGCCACCTACATCACCTTCCACCCGGAAGCCTCCGAGCACATCGACCGCTCCCTGCAGCTGATCCGCGACGGCGGTGCCAAGTCCGGCCTGGTATTCAACCCGGCGACCCCGCTGGACGTGCTCAAGTACGTGATGGACAAGGTCGACATGATCCTGCTGATGAGCGTCAACCCGGGCTTCGGCGGGCAGAAGTTCATCCCCGGCACCCTCGACAAGCTGCGCGAGGCCCGTGCCCTGATCGATGCCTCCGGCCGTGACATCCGCCTGGAGATCGATGGCGGCGTCAACTTGAAGAACATCCGCGAGATCGCCGCCGCCGGCGCCGACACCTTCGTCGCCGGTTCGGCCATCTTCAACGCGCCGGACTACGCCGAAGTCATCGCCGCCATGCGCGCCGAGCTGGCCCAGGTGTGATATGGGCGAGCTGCACCGGCTGTTCGACGGGCGCCTGCCACGCCTGGTGATGTTCGACCTGGATGGCACCCTGGTGGATTCGGTGCCGGACCTGGCGGCCGCCGTCGATCGCATGCTGGTCGCCCTCGGCCGCCCGGCAGCGGGTGTCGAGCGGGTCCGCGAATGGGTCGGCAATGGCGCCCGGGTGCTGGTGCGCCGTGCCCTGGCCGGCGATATCGACCATTCTTCGGTGCATGACAGCGACGCCGAGCGCGGCCTGGAGCTGTTCATGGAGGCCTATGCGGAAAACCACGCGCTGACCACCGTCTACCCCGGGGTGGCGGAAACCCTGAAGTGGCTGAAGAAGCAGGGCGTGGAGCTGGCGCTGATCACCAACAAACCGGAGCGCTTCGTCGCCCCTCTGCTGGATGAAATGCAGCTGGGCCGCTATTTCCCGCTGATCATCGGTGGCGACACCCTGCCCCAGCAGAAGCCCGACCCGGCCGCGCTGCTGCATGTGATGCACATGACCGGGGTCAGCCGCAGCGAGGCGCTGTTCGTCGGCGACTCGCGCAACGACGTGCTCGCCGCCAAGGCCGCCGGGGTGAAATGCGTGGCCCTGAGCTACGGTTACAACCATGGCCGCCCCATCGCCGAAGAGGAACCGGCCCTGGTGGTGGATGACCTGCGCGAGCTGCTTCCCGGCGGTTGCGCCACTCACGGCGCTGCGCTAATGTCGCCGGACTCCTCCGACAATCCGCCTCAACGAGACAGAAACGTGGTGGTTCCCTGCAAGCATTGGCTCGAACGAGCCGGAATGAAGATCATCAAGGCCGTCGCCCGTTGGCGCTGGCGCGCCTGAATTCATTCTGGCCGGATGCTCCGGCGCGCTTGCACACCGACGTCTTCATCTCCAGGAGCCCCCGAGGGGCTCCCCGCCCACGAGGCTGATCATGACCCGCGAAGAATTCCTGCGTTTGGCCGCCCAAGGCTACAACCGCATTCCGCTTGCGTTCGAAACCCTGGCGGATTTCGACACCCCCCTGTCCCTCTACCTGAAGCTCGCCGACACTCCCTACTCCTACCTGCTGGAGTCCGTGCAGGGCGGCGAGAAGTGGGGGCGTTACTCCATCATCGGCCTGCAGAGCCGCACCGTGCTGCGTGCCCATGGCCTCTCGGTCAGCGTCAGCGTCGATGACGTCGAGGTGGAAAGCCACGACTGCGAAGACCCACTGGCCTTCGTCGAAGCCTTCAAGGAGCGCTACCAGGTGGCGCCCATCGCCGGCCTGCCGCGCTTCAACGGCGGCCTGGTGGGCTATTTCGGCTATGACTGCGTGCGCTATGTCGAGAAACGCCTGGCCAACTGCCCGAACCCGGACCCGCTGGGGACCCCGGATATCCTGCTGATGGTCTCGGATGCGGTGATCGTGTTCGACAACCTGGCCGGCAAGCTGCACGCCATAGTCCTGGTCGACCCGAGCCAGCCCGATGCCTTCGAGCAGGGCCATGCCCGTCTGGCCCTGCTGCGCCAGAAACTGCGCCAGCCGGTGGTGCCGCGCCTTGGCGTGGACCCGAGCCTGCCGGTGGGCGGTGAGCCGGACTTCCGTTCCAGCTTCACTCGCGAGGACTACGAACAGGCGGTGCGCGAGATCAAGGAATACATCCTGGCCGGCGACTGCATGCAGGTGGTGATCTCCCAACGCATGTCGATCCCCTTCAAGGCTGCGCCCATCGATCTCTACCGTGCCCTGCGCTGCTTCAACCCCACCCCCTACATGTACTTCTTCAACTTCGGCGACTTCCACGTGGTGGGCAGCTCGCCGGAAGTGCTGGTACGGGTCGAGGACGGCCTGGTCACCGTGCGCCCCATCGCCGGCACCCGCCCGCGTGGCGCCACCGAGGAAGCCGATCGCGCCCTGGAAGAGGACCTGCTCTCCGATGCCAAGGAGCTGGCCGAGCACCTGATGCTGATCGACCTGGGCCGCAATGACGTCGGCCGCGTCTCCAGCACCGGCTCGGTCAAGGTCACCGAGAAGATGGTGATCGAGCGCTACTCCAACGTGATGCACATCGTTTCCAACGTCACCGGCCAGCTCAAGGAAGGCGTTTCCGCCATGGCGGCGCTGCGTGCCATCCTGCCGGCCGGCACCCTCTCCGGCGCGCCGAAGATCCGCGCCATGGAGATCATCGACCAGCTCGAACCGGTCAAGCGCGGCGTCTACGGCGGCGCCGTGGGCTACCTGGCCTGGAACGGCAACATGGACACCGCCATCGCGATCCGCACGGCGGTCATCAAGGACGGCGAACTGCATGTACAGGCCGGCGCCGGCATAGTCGCCGACTCGGTCCCGGCGCTGGAATGGGAAGAGACGCTGAACAAGCGCCGCGCCATGTTCCGTGCCGTGGCTCTCGCCGAACAGACCGCCCAGACCGACGCCTGAGGATCGCACCATGCTGCTGATGATCGATAACTACGACTCCTTTACCTACAACGTGGTGCAGTACCTGGGCGAGCTGGGTGCGGACGTGCATGTGATCCGCAACGACGAGCTGTCCATCGCCGAGATCGAGGCGCTGAGCCCGGAACGCATCGTGGTCTCTCCCGGACCCTGCACCCCCAACGAAGCGGGCGTGTCCCTGGAAGTGATCCGCCATTTCGCCGGCAAGCTGCCGATCCTTGGCGTCTGCCTGGGGCACCAGAGCATCGGCCAGGCCTTCGGTGGCGACGTGGTGCGGGCGCGTCAGGCCATGCACGGCAAGACCAGCCCGGTGTTCCACAAGGACCAGGGCGTGTTCGCCGGCCTGAATCACCCGCTGACGGTGACCCGCTACCATTCGCTGGTGGTGAAGCTGGAAACCCTGCCCGGGGAACTGGAAGTCACCGCCTGGACCCAGCACGCCGACGGCTCGGTGGACGAGATCATGGGGCTGCGTCACAAGACGCTGAACATCGAGGGTGTGCAGTTCCATCCGGAGTCCATCCTTACCGAACAGGGCCATGAACTCTTGGCCAACTTCCTCAAGCAGACCGGTGGAGTGCGCTGATGGACATCAAGGAAGCCCTGAACCGGGTGGTCAACCAACTGGACCTGACCACCGAAGAAATGCAGGACGTCATGCGCCTGATCATGACCGGCCAGTGCACCGACGCGCAGATCGGCGCTTTCCTCATGGGCATGCGCATGAAGAGCGAGACGATCGAAGAGATCGTCGGCGCCGTCTCGGTCATGCGTGAGCTGGCCACCCGCGTGGAACTCTCCAGCCTCGACCACGTGGTCGACGTGGTGGGCACCGGCGGCGATGGCGCCAACATCTTCAACGTCTCCTCCGCCGCCACCTTCGTGGTCGCCGCGGCGGGCGGCAAGGTGGCCAAGCACGGCAACCGCGCGGTGTCCGGCAAGACCGGCAGCGCCGACGTGCTGGAGGCCGCCGGCATCTACCTGGACCTCAAGCCGGATCAGGTGGCGCGCTGCATCGAAAGCATCGGTGTCGGCTTCATGTTCGCCCAGGTCCACCACAAGGCCATGAAGTACGCCGCCGGCCCGCGCCGTGAGCTGGGCCTGCGCACCCTGTTCAACATGCTCGGCCCGCTTACGAATCCGGCCGGGGTGAAGCACCAGGTGGTCGGCGTGTTCAGCCAGGCGCTGTGCCGCCCGCTGGCCGAGGTGCTCAAGCGCCTGGGCAGCGAGCACATCCTGGTGGTGCATTCGAAGGACGGCCTGGACGAACTGAGCCTCGCCGCGCCGACCCAGCTCGCCGAGCTGAAGAACGGCGAAGTGACCGAGTACCAGGTCCAGCCCGAGGACTTCGGCATCAAGAGCCAGAGCCTGATCGGCCTGACCGTCGGCAGTCCGCAGGAGTCCCTGGAGCTGATCCGCGACGCCCTGGGCAAGCGCAAGACCGAGAACGGCCAGAAGGCCGCCGACATGATAGTGCTGAACGCCGGCGCGGCGCTCTATGCCGCCGACCTGGCGTCCAGCCTGAAAGAAGGTGTGCGCCTGGCGCAGGACGCCCTGCACACGGGCCTCGCCCGCGAGAAGCTGGACGAACTGGCCTCCTTTACCGCGGTGTTCCGAGTGGAGAATGAAGCGTGAGCATCCCTACCGTTCTTGAGAAGATCCTGGCGCGCAAGGCCGAGGAAGTGGCCGAGCGCCGAGCCCGTGTTTCCCTGGCCGAGGTGGAGGTGCTGGCTCGCGCCGCCGATGCGCCCCGTGGTTTCGCCCGCGCCCTGCTGGAGCGAGCCGAGCGCCACGAGCCGGCAGTGATCGCCGAGGTGAAGAAGGCCTCGCCGAGCAAGGGTGTGCTGCGGGAGAACTTCGTGCCCGCCCAGATCGCCAGAAGCTACGAAGCCGGCGGTGCCGCCTGCCTCTCGGTGCTGACCGATGTGGACTTCTTCCAGGGCAGCGATGCCTACCTGCAGGAAGCCCGCGCCGCCTGTTCGCTGCCGGTGATCCGCAAGGACTTCCTGATCGACCCCTACCAGGTGGTCGAGGCCCGCGCCCTTGGCGCCGACTGCATCCTGCTGATCGTTGCCGCGCTGGAAGACTCGCGCATGAAGGAACTGGCCGCCACCGCCAGGGACGTCGGCCTCGACGTGCTGGTGGAGGTGCATGACAGCGAAGAGCTGGACCGCGCGCTGAACTGCCTGGACACCCCGCTGGTGGGCATCAACAACCGCAACCTGCACACCTTCGAGGTCAGCCTGGAAACCACCCTCGACCTGCTGCCGCGCATCCCCCGCGACCGCCTGGTGGTGACCGAGAGCGGCATCCTCAACCGTGCCGACGTGGAGCTGATGGAAGTCAGCGGCGTCTACGCCTTCCTGGTCGGCGAAGCCTTCATGCGTGCCGAAGAGCCGGGTACCGAACTTGGCCGCCTGTTCTTCCCCGAGCGCAACCGCGTGGTGGCCGGCATCGATCCGGACTGATCCGGATCTTTGCAGAGGGCATGAAAAAGCCGGCTTGCGCCGGCTTTTTCGTCTCTGGTTCTCAGCGGGTGCCGAAGACCACCATCGTCTTGCCCTTCACATGCACCAGGCCTTGTTCCTCCAGGCTCTTCAGCACGCGGCCGACCATCTCGCGGGAACAGCCGACGATGCGGCCGATCTCCTGGCGGGTGATCTTGATCTGCATGCCGTCCGGGTGGGTCATGGCGTCGGGCTGCTTGCACAAGTCCAGCAGGGTGCGCGCCACGCGTCCGGTCACGTCGAGGAAGGCCAGGTCGCCCACCTTGCGCGTGGTATTGCGCAGGCGGTCGGCCATCTGGCTGCCCAGGGCATAGAGGATCTCCGGATCCTGCTGGGTCAGTTCGCGGAATTTGGCGTAGCTGAGCTCCGCCACTTCGCATTCAGTCTTGGCGCGGACCCACGCGCTGCGTTCCTTTTCAGTGCCTTCCTTGTCGAACAGGCCCATCTCGCCGAAGAAGTCCCCGGCATTGAGGTAGGCGATGATCATCTCGCGACCGTCGTCATCCTCGATCAGGATGGTGACGGAGCCCTTGATGATGAAGAAGAGGGTTTCGCAGCGATCGCCCGCATAGATGATGGTGCTTTTGGCCGTGTAGCGGCGGCGGTGACAATGCGCGAGTAGCTTGTCCAGGCTCTTTATTTTTGGTGTGAGGGTAATTGCGACCATGCCCGAGTCCCGAAAAAGAAAAGGTAAGCCTTTGTGCAGCAGGCAAATTTCTAATTGTTGTCCGGCCCAGTGTGCCAGTAATCCGGCGCCAGCTTAACAGAGGCCCCTGAATCGACAACGTGATTTTGCGACGCAGCTGACACTTGGTTAGGAACTATTTCGGGTCCGGCATGGAAAAAGCGCTGTGATAAGCTACCGCACCTTTTTCCGAGCGGAGTCCTAGGCGATGAAAGCACGCATCCAGTGGGCGGGCGAAGCCCTGTTCCTTGGTGAATCCGGCAGTGGCCATGCGGTGGTGATGGATGGTCCGCCCGAGAGCGGTGGTCGCAATCTGGGCGTGCGCCCCATGGAGATGCTGCTGCTCGGCCTTGGCGGCTGCACCAACTTCGACGTGGTGAGCATCCTGAAGAAATCCCGCCAGCCGGTGGAGAGCTGCGAGGCCTTCCTCGACGCCGAGCGCGCCAGCGAGGACCCCAAGGTCTTCACCAGGATCCATGTGCATTTCGTGGTGAAGGGCCGCGGCCTCAAGGAAGCCCAGGTCAAGCGTGCGGTGGAACTGTCCGCCGAAAAGTACTGCTCGGCCTCCATCATGCTCGGTCGTGCCGGCGTGGAGATCACCCACGGCTACGAGATCGTCGAACTGGGCGCCTGAGCCCGGTTTTCCGATGGCCGGCTGGATGAAGACATCCGGCCATCATTTTTGCGCGGCAGACTCTGGCAGACGGCGCCCGTCGTCTGCATAATTCGCCCCCTTTCAGTTTCCGGGGCTTCGGGCTCCGAACCTACGACCACAATCGCCAACGCGAAGAGGTGTAAACCGTCCTACGCAGGAGTGTCGTGCGCTTCTGACGGGCATGCTCAACCACGCGGCAGAGCCGCACACGCACAAGAGAGCACACAACGGTGAAAAGCAAACTCAAGCTCCACGGGTTCAACAACCTGACGAAGACCTTGAGCTTCAACATCTATGACATCTGCTACGCCGAGACCCCCGAGGATCAGCAGGCCTACGTCCAGTACATCGACGAAGAGTACGACGCCGAGCGCCTGACCCAGATCCTCACCGACGTAGTCGAGATCATAGGTGCGAACATCCTCAACATCGCCCGCCAGGACTATGATCCCCAGGGCGCGAGCGTGACCATCCTGATCTCCGAGCAGCCGGTGACGCCCACCGACAGCCAGATCGAGGAGTCTCCCGGCCCGCTGCCGGAGACCATCCTGGCGCACCTCGACAAGAGCCACATCACCGTGCACACCTATCCGGAAATCCATCCGGTGTCGGGTATCGCCACTTTCCGGGTGGACATCGATGTTTCCACCTGTGGCGTGATTTCCCCGCTGAAGGCGCTCAACTACCTGATCCACCAGTTCGATTCGGACATCGTTACCGTGGACTACCGCGTGCGCGGCTTCACCCGTGACGTGGAAGGCAAGAAGCACTTCATCGACCACGAGATCAACTCGATCCAGAACTACCTCTCCGACGACACCCAGGACGCCTACCAGATGACGGACGTCAACGTGTACCAGGAGAACATGTTCCACACCAAGATGCTGCTCAAGGACTTCGAACTGGACAACTACCTGTTCGGCGACGCCACCCGCACCCTGACGGCCGAACAGCGCAAGGAAGTCGAGGCGCGTGTGCGCCACGAGATGCTGGAGATCTTCTACGCGCGGAACGTACCGCACTGAAGGGCTGACGGCTAAAGGCTGGAAGCTGAAAGCACAAAGGGCGCCTAGGCGCCCTTTGTCGTTGATGCGAAGTTCGTTTTCCAGCTTCCAGCTTCCAGCTTCCAGCTTTCAAACCCGATAGGTCGTTTTGGTCATCACCTTGGACAGCAGCGTCATGCCGAACTTCACCGGTGCCGGGAAGCGCAGGCCGCCTGCCTCCAGCGCGCTGGTAGCGTGCTGCTGCTCGTCGGTACGCATCTGTTCGAGGATGGCGCGGGACTTAGCATCCTCCGCCGGCAATTGCTCCAGGTGCTCGTCGAGGTGCTTGCACACCTGGTCCTCGGTGGCGGCGACGAAGCCGAGGCTGATCTTGTCGCTGATCATCCCGGCCACAGCGCCGACGCCAAAGGACAGGCCATAGAAGACCGGGTTCAGGATACTCGGGCGGCTACCCAGTTCGCGGATGCGCTGCTCGCACCAGGCCAGGTGGTCGACCTCTTCCTCGGCCGCGTGCTCCATGGCGGCGCGTACCGCGGGCAACCTGGCGGTCAGCGCCTGCCCCTGGTACAGCGCCTGGGCACACACCTCGCCGGTGTGGTTGATGCGCATCAGCCCGGCGATGTGGCGTGCGTCTTCGGCCTTGAGTTCGGCATCGGGCTGGCCATCGGCGGGGGAGGGGCGAAACGGCTGGCCGGTGAACGGCAGCAGGGTGCGCAGCGCGGCATCGGCCTGCAGTAGCAGGCGGTCGGCGGGGGAAAAGGAACGTTCGCTGGCCATGCGGCACCTCCGTGGGAATCCGGCGGGCATTCTACCGCAAGGGGATGACCGAGGCTTGACCGGAGTCAGGCCGCGGGCGCCGGATCAACCGGGGGGCCAATGCATCTGCCGCTGGCCGAGCACATGCATATGGATGTGATAGACGGTCTGGCCACCCTGATGGTTGCAATTCATCACCACCCGGAAACCCTCGTCGCACCCCAACTCGCTGGCCAGCCGCTGGGCCGTATGGAGCATATGACCGGTGAGCGCCTTGTCCTCGTCGGTGAGGTGGTTGAGGGTGGGTACGTGCTTCTTCGGGATCACCAGGAAGTGCACCGGCGCCTGGGGGGCGATGTCGTGGAAGGCGAAGACCTGATCGTCCTCGTAGAGCTTGCGTGCAGGAATTTGCCCGGCAGCGATTTTGCAGAACAGACAGTCCACGGGAATTCTCCGGCCTGTTATAAGAAACCCGAGTTTAGCGGTGTGCATTTTCCCCGGCCAGCATCGGTCGGCGTCACGAGGAGCCCCCAGTGAAGAACGATATCCACGACCTCGGCCTAGTGCTGGACTCGAGGGTCAAGCTGATCCTGATCGAATCCTGGGACGAGCGGCGGGTGCTGGAAACCCTCACCAGCCTGGCGGTCAAGCGCGGACTGGGATTCTTCACCTGGGCGGTCACCGAAGGATTGCAGCGCCTGGGGTTTGCTGGCGAAAGCCTGGGCGAGGGTGAGAGTCGCGAACCGGAAGTAGCGCTCAAGCTGATCAAGGCCGACCCGCAGCCCAACCTCTACGTGATGTGCGACCTGCATCCCTACCTCGGCGACAACCCCAAGGTGGTTCGGTTGCTCAAGGAAATCGCCATGGCCGAGAGCAACCACAAGCCCACGCTGGTGCTGGTGTCCCATGCCCTCAAGCTGCCGCCGGAAGTCCAGCGTTACGCTGCGCGCTTCGATCTGGCACTGCCGAGCGAGGACGAACTGCTCGGGATCGTCCGTGAAGAGGCGGCGCGCTGGAGCGAGCGCAATCGCGGGGCGCGGGTTCGGACCGACAACCGCACCCTGCAGCAGGTGGTGAAGAACCTGCGCGGCATGAGCCACGGCGAGGCCCGCGCCCTGGCGCGCAACGTCATCTGCGATGACGGCGCCATTACCCAGGAGGACCTGCCGGAGCTGAACAAGGCCAAGTTCCAGTTGCTGGACCTGGAGGGCGTGCTCAGTTTCGAGTACGAGACCGCGCGTTTCGCCGAGGTGGGCGGCCTGGCCAACCTCAAGCGCTGGCTGGCCGACCGGCAGGTGGCGCTCTTGGATGAACAGGGCGTGGATCGGCCTCGGGGCGTGCTGCTGGTGGGGGTGCAGGGCGGTGGCAAGAGCCTGGCGGCCAAGGCCGTCGCCGGGCTCTGGGGGCTGCCGTTGCTGCGCCTGGATTTTGCCTGCCTGTACAACAAGTTCTTCGGCGAGACCGAGCGCAATCTGCGTGAGGCGTTGAAACTGGCGGAGCAGATGGCGCCTTGCGTGCTGTGGATGGACGAGGTGGAAAAGGGCCTGGCCAGCGGCGACCACGACGGCGGCGTCAGTCAGCGGGTGCTGGGTACGCTGTTGACCTGGATGGCCGAGCGCAAGGCGCCGGTGTTCATGGTGGCCACCGCCAATGCCATCGACCGTCTGCCGCCGGAGCTGTTGCGCAAGGGGCGCTTCGACGAACTGTTCTTCGTCGACCTGCCGCAGCCGGAGGTCCGTGCCGAGATCTTCCGCATTCATCTGACCCGTCGTGAGCTGGACCCGGCGCAATTCGACCTGCACCCGCTGGTGGCGGCCAGCGATGGATTTTCCGGCGCCGAGATCGAGCAGGCGGTTGTGGCCATGCTCTACGCGGCCCAGGCCCGGCAGTGCCCGGCTGACCAGGCGCTATTGTTGCGTGAACTCAAGGGCACAGCGCCGCTTTCGGTGCTGCTGGCAGAACCGCTGGCGAACCTGCGCGCCTGGGCGAAGGGCCGCTGCGTGAAGGCCGATTGACGCCGGTCAGGGCTGGGCGTAGCGGCGGATGATGCGCCCCAGCAGGCGGCGTACCGCCCAGCGCGGGGCCAGTCGGGGGAAGAGGGCGGCCAGCCGGTTGCGCCAGCCGGGAATGATGATGGCGCGATTCTTCTCCAGGGCGCGGACGGCCACCAGCGCCACTTCCTCGGGGCTCATCATCAGCTTGCTGCCGTCCAGCCCCTCGACGCGCAGATGGGCGCCACGGAAGAACGCGGTGCGCGTCGGTCCGGGGCAAAGCACCGAGACTTGCACGCCGCGCGGACGCAGCTCTTCCCGCAGCCCTTCGGAGAAATTCAGCACATACGCCTTGCTGGCGTAGTAGCTGCTCATCCAGGCGCCGGGCTGGAATCCCGCCACCGAGGCGACATTGAGGATCTGCCCGCCACCCTGGCGCGCCATCAGGCCGCCAATGCCGTGGCAGAGCCGGGCGAGGACGAGGATGTTCACTTCGATCAGCTCCTGCTCGCGCCCCCAGTCCTGGTCGACGAAGCAACCGGAGGTTCCGATGCCGGCGTTGTTCACCAGCAGGTCTATCTCGATTTCCCCCCGCTCCAGGTCCATCAGCAGACCGGACACTTGCAAGGGCTCGGTGAGGTCGCAGTAGCGAAACAGCACTTCCACGCCGAAACGCTGGGTAAGCTCGCAGGCGATGCTCTCCAGCGCGTCCCGCTGGCGGGCCACCAGCAGCAGATGCCGTCCACGCCGTGCCAGGGCCTCCGCCAGGGCCAGGCCAATACCGCTGGAGGCGCCGGTGATCAAGGCATAACGAGGCATCTGGGGATCTCCGTGGAGGGGCCGGGTTGGACAGCTCCGGCCCCGGGGAGTTTGCTTATTCTGCGGATTCGCCTTCGAGGGCGGGCGTTTCGGCCGGCTGCTGGAAGCTGGCGGCATCGCCCATCTGGGCGCGCATCAGGTAGTCCTGGTAGGCCGGGATCGAAACGGCGGCGACTATACCGATAATTGGCACGAGGATGACCAGCCAGGCCAGCACTATCACCGAACGGCTGTTCGGCGGCGGCGGCGGGCCGTAGCGATTCGGGCCCGCGCTGCCGGGCATGAAGAGCATCAGCAGGGCGAACACGCTGCCAACCACCGGGACGAAGTTCAGCAGCCAGAGCCAGCCGGACCAGCCAATGTCGTGCAGGCGCTGCACACCGATGCAGACGCTGACCACCACCATGGCCACGCAGGCGGCCATGGTCAGCAGGCCGGCCAGGGTGTTGGACAGGGTGAAGCTGCCGAGGATCACACCGCCCAGCGGCAGGAACGCGAGCATCAGGGCCATGCTCCAGCCCAGATAGCGAACGCGGCCGATCCGTCCCTTGGCACTGAGTACCTTGAGTTCAGCGTATTCCGGCAGCTGTTCGCCCACCTGCGCTTGCGGTGGTGCATAGGGCGAAGGGTTGTCGCCGCGGGTGACCGAAGCATTCACCTGCGCAGCTTCCTCGGCCAGTTGCGCCTGGCGGGCCAGATACTTGTCGATGATGATCCCGCAGGCCCGGCACTCCGGGGCCCTGGGTTGTTCGTGGGCGCATTTCGGGCAACGCATGGTGTCGACGGCAGTCGCAGCTTCGGGGGCAGTCGGGGTCGCGGGGGCGTCCGTGGCGGCCAGCCCGGGGCCGGTGGCCGCCTCGTGCTCCTTGCGCACCCTGGCGCCGGCGCGCTGCAGTGCGGCGAGATATCTGTCCGCTTCGGCTTCCGGCAAGTCGCGCTTGAGGGCGACGCTACGGCCGCCGAACAGGCTGTCGATCTTGCCGGCATCGCTCTTGAACAGGCGGGCGAGGTTTTCCTTGACGGTTTCCAGGGCCACGCCGGGCATGGGTTCACCGTCGAAGACAATCTTGTATCGGGCTTCGGTCATGCGGCCATCCTTGTCGGCGACAGAAAGAGATGATGGCAAAGCGTAATTGCGCTCGGGCCCACGGCACAAGCGGCCTGGCGCACAAAAGCGCCAGGCGCGCACTAGGGGGCTGGAGCTGCCTCAGCGGGTCCAGCGATGACCCAATTGTCCGGCCTTGTCGCGGGCCGCGCGGTATTCCTGATCGAGTCGGGCGATCAGTTCGTCCACCGTGGGCAGGTCGCGGATATTGCCAACGCCCTGGCCGGCGGACCACACGGTCTTCCAGGCCTTCGCCTCGTCGCTGACCGGCTTGAGCTTTTCGCCATAGTTGATGTCGGCCTTGTCGGTGAGGCGCTTGAGGTCGTAGCCGGCCGCCTCCAGGCTCTGCCGCATGAAGCTGGCGGGCACGCCGGAAACCGCCGGGGTGTGGATGATATCGGCGGCGCGGGCGTCGAGGATCATCTGCTTGTAGCGGGTTTCCGCATCGCTCTGCTGGGTAGCGATGAAGCGGGTGCCGAGGTAGGCAAGGTCGGCACCGAGCATTTGCGCAGCGAAGATCTCGTGGCCGTGGTTGAGGCAACCGGCCAGCAGCAGGGTCTTGTCGAAGAATTGGCGGATCTCGGCGATCAGCGCAAAGGGGCTCCAGGTGCCGGCATGGCCGCCAGCACCGGCAGCAACCGCGATCAGCCCATCGACTCCCGCTTCGGCGGCTTTCTCGGCATGGCGGCGGGTGGTGACGTCATGGAACACCAGGCCGCCATAGCCGTGCACCGCGTCCACCACTTCCTTCACCGCGCCGAGGCTGGTGATGACGATGGGCACGCGCTTCTCCACGCAGATCGCCAGGTCGGCCTGAAGGCGGGGATTGCTGTGGTGGACGATGAGGTTGACCGCGTAGGGGGCCGCATCCGCGTCCAGGCCCGACTCGATCTCTTCCAGCCAGGCGCGCAAGCCGTTGCTCTCACGCTGGTTCAGCGCCGGAAAGCTGCCGACGATGCCGCTGTTGCAGCAGGCCAGGACCAGCCCGGGGTTGGACACCAGGAACATCGGCGCCGCCACTACCGGCAGGCGCAGGCGTTGATCGAGCAGGGTGGGCAGGGACATCTGGCATTCCTCTTGTCAGGTCAGAAGGGCTTGACCACCACCAGGATCACGATGGCGATCAGAAAAAGCACCGGCACTTCGTTGAACCAGCGGTAGAACACATGGCCGCGGCGGTTCTCGCCGCGAGCGAAGCGCTTGAGCAGGCCACCACAGGCGTGGTGGTAGCCGATCAGCAGTACCACCAGGGTGAGCTTGGCATGCAGCCAGCCCTGGCTCAGCCAGCCGGGATTGAGATAGAGCATCCAGATGCCGAACACCAGGGTGGCGATCATCGAGGGGCCCATGATGCCGCGGTAGAGCTTGCGCTCCATGATCTTGAAACGCTCGCGGCTGGCTTCGTCCTCGGCCATGGCGTGGTAGACGAAGAGTCGCGGCAGGTAGAACAGGCCGGCGAACCAGCAGACGATGGCGATGATGTGCAGGGCCTTGAGCCACAGGTAGAGCATGGGGACGCTTTCCAGAGTGCGGATGGGCCCGATAGTAGAGGCTCGACCGGCCGCACGTCACCTCGGCGGTTGGCCCCTGGCCAATGCGGCCTTATCATCGGCAGCTTTCCAATCGGTTCTTTGAGGGGCAAGTGATGGTCAAGGTCGGAATCGTCGGCGGCACGGGCTACACCGGTGTCGAACTGCTGCGTCTGCTGGCTCAGCATCCGCAGGCGGAGGTCGCGGTGATCACCTCGCGATCCGAGGCCGGGGTGAAGGTCGCCGATATGTATCCGAACCTGCGCGGTCATTACGACAACCTTGCCTTCAGCGTGCCGGACGTGGCCACCCTGGGCGCTTGTGATGTGGTGTTCTTCGCCACGCCCCACGGCGTCGCCCATGCCCTGGCCGGCGAACTGCTGGATGCCGGTACCCGGGTGATCGACCTCTCCGCCGACTTCCGCCTGCAGGACGCCGAGGAGTGGGCCAAGTGGTACGGCCAACCCCATGGCGCGCCCGCCTTGCTGCCGGAAGCCGTTTACGGCCTGCCGGAAGTGAACCGTGAGGCCATCAAGGGCGCGCGCCTGATTGCCGTCCCCGGCTGCTACCCCACCGCCACCCAACTCGGTTTCATCCCGCTGCTCGAAGCCGGACTGGCGGACACCAGCCAGCTGATTGCCGACTGCAAGTCCGGTGTCAGCGGCGCCGGTCGCGGTGCCAAGGTGGGGTCGCTGTTCTGCGAAGCCGGTGAAAGCATGATGGCGTACTCGGTGAAGGGGCATCGCCACCTGCCGGAAATCAGCCAGGGGCTGCGTCGCGCCGCCAATGGCCCGGTTGGCCTGACCTTCGTGCCGCACCTGACCCCGATGATCCGCGGTATCCATGCCACCCTCTACGCCAACGTGGCGGACAAGAGCGTCGATCTGCAGGCCCTGTTCGAGAAGCGCTATGCCAATGAGCCCTTCGTCGATGTGATGCCGGCCGGCAGCCATCCGGAAACCCGCAGCGTGCGTGGTGCCAACGTCTGCCGCATCGCTGTGCACCGCCCCCAGGGCGGCGACCTGGTGGTGGTGCTGTCGGTGATCGACAACCTGGTCAAGGGCGCCTCTGGCCAGGCGGTGCAGAACCTCAACATCATGTTCGGCCTCGAGGAGCGCCTGGGCCTGTCCCACGCCGCGCTGCTGCCCTGATGACCCGTGGCGCCGGTGGCCCGGCCGCCGGCGCGGCACTTCGATCCATGGAAGGGGTCGAAACGCTTAATAGTTGACCAGTTTTCTAGGGTAAGCGGATAATGCCTCGCCTTAGCGCAGTATGGCGGCGTCGAGCCGGGAGAGTTGCAGCATGAGCGTCGAAACCTTCACCCCTTCAGCCCTGATGTTCACCGAAGGTGCGGCCAGCAAGGTGAAGAATCTGATCGATGAAGAGGGCAATCCGCGCCTGAAGCTTCGTGTCTTCGTCACCGGTGGTGGTTGCTCGGGCTTCCAGTACGGCTTCACCTTCGATGAGGACGTGGCGGACGATGACACCATAGTCGAGCGCGATGGTGTCAGCCTGGTAGTGGATCCGATGAGCTTCCAGTACCTGGCAGGCGCTGAAGTGGATTACCAGGAGGGCCTGGAGGGTTCGCGCTTCGTGATCAAGAACCCCAACGCCTCCACCACCTGCGGCTGCGGTCAGTCCTTCTCGATCTGACCCCGCGTCCGAATACAGAAACGCCGTGCCCCTGGGCACGGCGTTTTCGTTTGCGCATCAGGCGGGGTAGATGGCGCCGAGGATGCGCAGTCCCCTGGCGCCAGTGACGCTGGGACGGTTGGTGGGAATACCTTCCAGGCAGCAATGGGCCAGCCAGGCGAAGGCCATGGCCTCGACCCAGTCAGGGTCCACGCCGAACTCGGCGGTGCTGCAGACGCGGGTGCCAGGTAGCAAGTCCGCCAGGCGCAGCATCAACTGGCGATTGTGGGCGCCGCCTCCGCAGACCAGCAGGTCATCAGTCCTCGGCTGCGCCGCACCCAGTGCCTCGGTGATGCTGCGTGCGGTGAGTTCCAGCAGGGTGGCCTGCACATCCTCGGGCTTGAAGAGCGGCAGGCGTGCCAGATGGGACTGCAGCCAGCTCAGGTTGAACAGCTCGCGACCGGTGCTCTTCGGCCCCCGGGTGGTGAAGAATGCGTCGCCGAACAGGGTATCCAGCAGGCGCTGCTGTGGCGTACCGCTGGCGGCCCAGTCACCGTTGCGGTCGTAGCTCTCGCCGCGCTGGAGGTGAATCCAGGCGTCCAGCAGGACATTACCGGGTCCGCAGTCGAATCCGTGCACGGGTTTGCCTGGCTCGATCAGGCTCAGATTGCTGAAGCCGCCGACATTGAGCACGGCGCGATGGCTGGTGGCGTCACCGAACAGCGATTCGTGGAAAGCCGGAACCAGAGGCGCACCCTGACCGCCGGCAGCGACATCGCGGCGGCGAAAGTCGCCAACCACGGTGATGCCGGTGAGCTCGGCCAGCAGGGCGGGGTTGCCGATCTGGATGGTGAAGCCGAGCGACGGCTCGTGGCGTACGGTCTGGCCGTGGCTGCCGATGGCACGGATATCCTTCGCCCCCAGGTTGTTGCGCACCAGCAGCGCATTGATGCCGGCGGCGGCCAGTTCGACCCAGCCGTTTTCCGCCAGGGCGGCGCGCGCCAGCTCGTCGGGACCGGACGCGCAGAGCGCCAGCAAGTCGCCGCGTAGCGAGGCGGGCATGGGAATGTAGTGGGTGTCGAGGAGGGTGGTGCGGTCGGTCTGTTCGACCAGGGCGATGTCCAGGCCGTCAAGGCTGGTCCCGGACATCACCCCCAGGTAGCGCGTCATGATCTCAGCGCTTGTTCAAGGCCAGCATGGTGGCCTTTTCCTGGTCCATGCGCGCCAGCAACGGCTTGGTCATCTGCAGGAAGCGCTTTTTCTCGCCGGCCATCAGCGGGTCGGCCATCGGCAGCTTCACGCCAAGCGGGTCGACATGCACGCCGTTCACCTGGAACTCGTAGTGCAGGTGCGGGCCGGTGGAGAGACCGGTGGTGCCCACGTAGCCGATGATCTGTCCCTGCTTCACGCTGCCGCCGGTACGGATACCCTTGGCGAAGCCCTGCATATGGCCATAAAGCGTCTTGTACTTGCTGCCGTGCTGGATGATCACCGCGTTGCCGTAACCGCCGCGACGACCGGCCAGGAGGATCTTGCCGTCGCCGGTGGCCTTGATCGGGGTGCCGCGGGGAGCGGCGTAGTCGACGCCCTTGTGGGCACGGAGCTTGTTCAGGATCGGATGGCGGCGGCCATTGGAGAATCGCGAGCTGATGCGGGCGAAGTCCACCGGCGTGCGGATGAAGGCCTTGCGCATGGCGGTACCGTCACCACGGAGGTAGGTGGCGGTGCCCTGCTTGTCGACGTAGCGGACGGCGGAGAAGGTCTTGCCGCGGTTGGTGAAGCGTGCGGCGAGGATTTCCCCGCTGCCGACCTTCTTGCCGTCAACCACCTTCTCTTCGTAGATCATCTCGAACTCGTCGCCTTCGCGGATGTCGAGAGCGAAGTCGATGTCGTAGCCGAAGATATTGGCCAGGTCCATGGTCAGGTCATGGGACAGGCCGGCGCGCTTGGCGGAGAGAAACAGCGAGCTGTCGATCACGCCGCGGGCATAGGCCGAGTGCAGTTCAGGCTTGATCAGGTCACGCTTGAAGGCGTAGCCCTTGGCAGACTTTTCCAGGTGAACGCTCTCGAGGCCGCTCAGCTTGGTGCTGATTCTCTCGATCTCACCGCTGGGAGTCAGCTTGAATTCGAAGCTTTGGCCAACCTTGAGGCGGCTGAGCTGCTTGGCGTCCTTGCTGCTGCTCAGGACGTCGTGCATAACGTTGGCGGACAGGCCAACCTTGGCGAACACGGTAGACAGCGTGTCGCCATTACCCACGGTCACAGTCTTGAGGCTGGGATCGACTGGCGGCTGGGTGGTAGCGATCTCGGTGGTTTCTTCTTTCTTCTTGTCCGCGTCTTTTCCGGCGCTGTTCTGGTTCTCGGCTGGGTTCTCGATCCTGGTGAATGGCGAGAGACCCTCATCCCCGGTGACGGACCCTTGTCGAAGGTCGTCTTTCTCCTGGATCACCATCTCGGCGCCGTTTTCCAGCTCCAGGTTGATGTAGGTCTTCTTCGCCTCGACCTCGCGAGACGGGAACACCAGCAGGGCCAGGCTGAGCAGCGCAGCCACACCGCTCGCAGCCAGCAAATGGCTCTTCGGATATGGCGGCACTTTGGGTACTGATTGCGTCATGGCGTGTGGTGTTGTTTTGGAAAGTGAACTAACTGCCTAAAATATAATCAAAATCCACCCTAGGCAACCTTGGATTGGTGCCTTCCGCTGACTGGCATGGGGGGAGGAGCAAAACTTGTAATTAGTTCGCGATCTTGTATGGTTGGTTCCCCTTTGTCTATCCAATGGTCAACGAGTCCTGTCATGAAGTCGGTTGAAGAGCAGCTGGCGCTGATCAAGCGCGGTGCGGAAGAGGTCCTGGTCGAGTCCGAGCTGGTGGAAAAGCTCAAGCGTGGCCAGCCGCTGCGCATCAAGGCCGGCTTCGATCCGACTGCGCCTGACCTCCACCTTGGTCACACCGTGCTTATTAATAAGCTGCGCCAGTTCCAGGACCTGGGCCACCAGGTGATTTTCCTGATTGGTGACTTCACCGGGATGATCGGCGATCCCAGCGGCAAGAGCGCCACTCGCCCGCCATTGACTCGTGAACAGGTGCTGGAGAACGCCGAAACGTACAAGGCCCAGGTCTTCAAGATCCTCGATCCGGCCAAGACCGAGGTCGCCTTCAACTCCACCTGGATGGACAAGCTGAGCCCGTCGGACTTCATTCGCCTCGCGTCTCAATACACCGTCGCTCGCATGCTCGAGCGCGATGACTTCAGCAAGCGCTACGGCACCAATCAGCCCATTGCCATTCATGAGTTCCTCTATCCGCTGGTGCAGGGTTACGACTCCGTGGCGCTGCGGGCCGATGTCGAGCTGGGTGGTACCGACCAGAAATTCAACCTGCTGATGGGGCGCGAATTGCAGCGCGCCTACGGGCAGGAGTCCCAGTGCATCCTGACCATGCCGCTGCTGGAAGGCCTGGATGGCGTCAAGAAGATGTCCAAGTCCCTGGGTAACTACGTGGGTATCCAGGAGGCGCCAGGCGTGATGTACAACAAGCTGGTCTCCATTCCCGACCAGTTGATGTGGCGCTACTTCGAGCTGTTGAGCTTTCGCTCCATGGATGAGATCGAGCAGTTCAAGCGTGATGTCGAGGCGGGTGCCAACCCGCGTGACATCAAGATCAAGCTGGCCGAGGAAATCGTGGCGCGTTTCCATGGTGAAGAGGCCGCGGCTACCGCTCACCGTTCCGCAGGCAATCGCATGAAGGAAGGCGAGCTGCCGGTCGACCTGCCGGAGATTCAGTTGTCTTCCGTCGAGGACATGCCGATCGCATCCGTCCTTAATAAGGCGGGCTTGGTGAAGAACGCAGCAGTCGCCCGCGACCTGCTGGGTTCTGGCGGTGTTCGTGTGGATGGTCAGGTGGTTGATCGTGGCTTCATCTTCAAGATGGGTGCTACCCATGTTCTCCAGGCTGGCAAGAAGTCCTTTGCGCGGGTATCGCTGGTTGCTGAATAAAATATCGAATTAACGGTTGACGGCAGCTTTTGCATCCCTATAATGCGCACCACTTCCGGCGCAGTCGCCAAACAAAACTCCTTGAGAATCAACGAGTTAAGTGATTGGTGAGGGTGTCGGAAGGTTCTGCTTCGAAGTGTTCGCTTCTGGCGAATGAAGTGGAAAAAGAGGTGTTGACAGCGGGTTTGAACGCTGTAGAATTCGCCTCCCGCTGACGAGAAGAGTGAATCGGATCGGAAGCGCAAGCGGTTGAGTAGAAAAGAAAATTTCGAAAAACAGCTTGACAGCAAGAAGGGCTGCGGTAGAATGCGCGGCCTCGGTTGAGACGAAAGACTTGATCGAAACGCTCTTTAACAACTGAATCAAGCAATTCGTGTGGGTGCTTGTGAGGTAAGTCTGGTAGTCGACTGATTATCAGCATCACAGGTAACACTCGTGAATTCGAGAGTTTATTTGCGATTGCTGAGCCAAGTTTAGGGTTTTCTCAAAACCCAAGCAGTATTGAACTGAAGAGTTTGATCATGGCTCAG
>NZ_JBHSOU010000077.1:40280-44577 GCF_042656385.1 Pseudomonas sp. GCM10022186 | reverse complement strand
CAGCTGGAGAACGCGGCGGAGATCGGCCTGGAGCACAACCTGGGGCTGACCTGCGACCCGGTGGGGGGGCTGGTGCAGGTGCCGTGCATCGAGCGCAACGCGATCGCCGCGGTGAAGGCGATCAACGCGGCGCAGATGGCCCTGCGCGGCGACGGCGAGCACTTCATCTCGCTGGACCGGGTGATCCGCACCATGCGGGACACCGGCGCCGACATGCACGACAAGTACAAGGAAACCTCCCGCGGCGGCCTGGCCGTGAGCGCCATCGAGTGCTGACCCGCTATCGCTCAAGGCACCCGTCGCTGCTCCTTTCTGGTGCGGGACAGGCGGTGACCATCCAGTCGATGAATGGATGTAGAGTCTGTTACTGAAGGTGCTGTCCTACGGCATGGGGTGACATCCGCTGACACCGCCAGTGCTACCTAAGTCCCCAGGGTCCAGGCATCACGGGCCCTGGCAGTCGTAAACAGAATGATTCTGTCGCTCATGCCTAGGCCCGGTGGCACGGGCGTTGGATGAACTTGCTCATTCTTGATTGAATGATCAATCAATTTAGGCATGACCTTTGCCTAGATTTAGTACTTCCCGGTTTCGCAGTGCCGGGCCATAACAAAAAGCCTCGAAACGAGGCTCCGCTCCGTGCCTAGCCCGAGGGTTCGCCAATGTCACAGTTCAACCAAGGGGCTCAACCCCAGAACCGTGTTCCCCAGTCCATCGGTTTCCTGCTGCTGGACAACTTCACCCTGATTTCCCTGGCGTCCGCGGTAGAACCGCTGCGCATGGCCAACCATCTCTCCGGCCGCGAACTCTATCGTTGGTACACCCTCAGCCAGGACGGCCGCCCCGTCAGCGCCAGCGACGGCCTGCAGATCACCCCCGACAGCGGCCTGGACAATGCCCCGGCCCTGGACGCCGTGATCGTCTGCGGCGGCGTCGATATCCAGCACAGCGTCAGCCGCGAGCACGTGCAGTGGCTGCAATGCCAGGCCCGCCAGGGCCGCCAGCTGGGTGCCGTGTGCACCGGCAGCTGGGCGCTGGCCAAGGCCGGGCTGCTGGACGGCTTCGAATGCAGCGTGCACTGGGAGTGCCTGGCGGCCATGCAGGAGGCCTTTCCCCGCGCGAGCATCAGCACCCGCCTGTTTTCCATCGACCGCAACCGCTACACCTCCTCCGGCGGCACCGCGCCGATGGACATGATCCTGCACCTGATCGCCCGCGAGCATGGCCGCGAGCTGGCGGCGGCCATCTCCGAGATGTTCATCTACGAGCGCATCCGCAACGAGCAGGACCACCAGCGCGTACCGCTCAAGCACATGCTCGGCACCAACCAGCCGAAGCTGCAGGAAATCGTCGCGCTGATGGAAGCCAACCTGGAGGAGCCCATCGACCTCGACGAGCTGGCTTGCTACGTGGACGTTTCGCGCCGTCAGCTCGAGCGCCTGTTCCAGAAATACCTGCACTGCTCGCCGTCGCGCTATTACCTCAAGCTGCGCCTGATCCGCGCCCGCCAGCTGCTGAAGCAGACCGCCATGTCCATCATCGAAGTGGCTTCGGTGTGCGGCTTCGTCTCCACCCCGCACTTCTCCAAGTGCTACCGCGAGTACTTTGGCATCCCGCCGCGCGACGAGCGTGCCGGCCAGAACGCCAACGTGGTGGCCCTGATGCCGGTTCCGGACGATCTGGTGCGCACGCCGTCCACCGCCGGCGTGGCCCTGAGCCGCGCCCAGGGCGAGTCCACCTTTGCCAGCGTGAGGGTGGTGTAAGGGGCGCGCTGCGCGCGCCTTGGCGAATGAATTCGCCCCCACAGGAAAAGCAGAACGGGTGTATGCATTTCCCACTGCACAGACTGCTCCCTCTGGGAGAGGGTTGGGGTGAGGGAAGTTGGAACTGCAGGGGGCTGACAGGCCCATTCGCGAATAAATTCGCTCCCACAGGTTTTTCCCGGAAATGAGAAAGGGCGCCACTGGCGCCCTTTCTCATTTCCGGGTTTCGGCCTTCAGCGCGGCACCAGTGCCGGCAGCAGGGTCCGCGAGATGGCCTCGCGCACGTTCGGCAGCAGGGTGGCGCTGCCGCCCAGCAGTTCTTCCACCAGGCGTCGCAGGGCCAGTGCGCGCTCCGGGCTCAGGCCGCTCACGGCCTGTTCGCAGGCCTGTTCGGCAGTGACCCCCGGCGGGATGCTGATACCCAGCGCCACCAGGCGCTCGCGAAAATCTTCCTGGTCGATCAGATCGGCATGCATCATCGCCCTAGTCCTCCGTAATGGTGCCGCGCGGTCAGCGCAGCACACCCTCTTCCAGCAACAGTTTGAAGATAGCTTCGGCGCCCGCCTGCGGCGAGACGTCCTTGAGTACCTGGCCGCCGCCGCCGGATGCCTTGGCGGTAGCCGCCTTCATCCGTTCGGCGCCGGTCTTGGCCTTGATCACCTTGAGGCGCTTGGGCCTTGGCCGGGCCGGTTGCAGCTGGGCCTCGGCGAACAATACATCTTCCACCAGCTCCACGTCCTCGGCTTCGATGCGGCCGCGACGGGCCGGGCCGAAAGCGCTCTGGCGTGCCGCCGGGGCGGCGTTGTCGACGCTGGCGAGGAAGGGCAGGCGCACCTTCAGCCGGCGCCGCTGGCCGCGGGGCAGGGCCTGCAGCACCTGGGCCACGCCGTTGTCGACCTTTTCCACCTCGGCCAGGCCCACCACCAGCGGCCAGCCCAGGCGTTCGGCCAGCAGGTAGGGCAGTAGCCCTGAACCTTCGCCGGTTTCCGCCTGGCTGCCGGTGAGCACCAGTTGGGCGCCGCTTTCGCGGAGGAAGTCGCCCAGCGGCGCCAGGGCGTCATCCTGCTGGCCCTGTTCGAGGACGATGAGTTCATCCAGGCCCATGCCCAGGTAGGCGCGCAGCGCCTCTTCATGGGGATTGCCGGCGTGCACCACGCGCAGGCGTGGGCCGGCCAGGCGCAGGCCCAGCTCGACGGCACGGGAATCCTGGTCGGCGCGGCGCGCGCGGCCCGAAGTGGGGTGCGCGCCGATGGAGACCAGGCTGACGATCTTCAGTGCGTCATGCGGCATCGCGTGCCCCTCCCTGACGGTATTGGGTGGCGAGTTCGATCAGTGCGGCGAGGACGGCGGCGGAGTCGCCTATCACCGAAAGATCGGCGCGTTTGATCATGTCGCAGCCCGGGTCCATGTTCACCGCCACCACCTTGTCGCAGGCGCCGATGCCCTGCAGGTGCTGGATGGCGCCGGAAATGCCCACCGCCAGATAGACCCGCGCGGTGACCCAGGTGCCGGTGGCGCCCACCTGGCGGTTGCGCGGCATGTGGCCGTCGTCCACCGCCACGCGGGAGGCGCCTTCGGTGGCGCCGAGGGCGGCCGCGGCCTGGTGGAACAGGTTCCAGTCCTTGACCCCGTTGCCGCCCGAGAGAATGAACTCCGCCTCGGCCATGGGGATCTGCGCCGGGTCCACGGCCACCGGGCCGAGGTCCTCGATGCGCGGCAGGCTGTGGGCGATGTTTGCCGACAGCTCCAGGGTGCGCGCCTCATGGCGGGTTTCGCTGACCGGCTCGGCACATTCGGCGGCAGCCAGGATCAGGCGTGGCACGGCCCGTGCCAGGTCTTCGCGACCGGCACCGGCGCGGCCGATGGCTTGCCCGTTGGCTACCTGCCAGACGCGGGTGGCCGGGCGCTCGCCCAGCTTGGCGGCCAGCCGGCGGCCCAGTTCGCCGCCACCGGTGCGGCTGTCTGGCAGCAACCAGTGACGCGGCGCGAGCTGGCTTTCCACGGCGCTCAGGGCAAGCACGCGGGCCTCCGGGGAGTAGCCTTCGAACTCGTTGCCGTCGATACGCAGGATGCGGTCGACGCCGGCGGTATCGAAGGCGGCTTCCTTGTCCTCGCCGAAGAGCACGGCGACCACCGCACCCTCAGTGCCGGCCAGCTTGTTGGCCAGGCCCAGCAGGTCCTTGTCGTGGCTGGAGAGGCGGCCGCCGACCATGTCCGGCACCACGCAGATGTGGAACGCCGGCTGTTCGATGACATGCAGCGGCAGCTGCACCACTTCGGTGGCGGCGCTGCGCTTGCCGGCGGTGCCCTGCTGGGCGCCGCTGCGGTCGATGCGCTTGAGGCCGTTGGGGCCGATGAAGCCCGCTGCCGCGGCATGGGGGTTCTTGCGGATCAGGCCGTTGGGGCCCATCCAGCTCGTCTGCCCCTGCTGCTGCATGGCGGCATGCAGCGGGTGCAGGCGGTTGCGGGCGATCCACTCGGCGCGTGGGTCGCGGCGGATGATGTCGCTCATGGGGCGGACTCCTGCTCAGGTA
>NZ_JBHSOU010000077.1:0-40167 GCF_042656385.1 Pseudomonas sp. GCM10022186 | reverse complement strand
TTAGGGAGAGGGGGTAAAGGGCGGGCACGGAGCGGCTGCTGACTACCCTCTCCCCCGGCCCCTCTCCCGCAAGCGGGAGAGGGGAGACAAGCAAGCGCAGAGCGGTCTTCATCACGCCACCTCCACCGCGGCTTTAGCCGCCGACGGCTTTTTTACTTCCACAGGCACCTCGATCAGCACATCGGCCACCAGCTCGGCGATGTCCTTGATCTCCGGGCGCGGCGCCACCACGCCTTCGAGCATGGCGGTGCACTGCGGGCAGCCCACGGCCACCAGTTCGGCGCCGGTTTCCTTGATGTCCACCATGCGCATGTCCGGAATCCGCTGCTTGCCGGGGATGTCGGTGATCGGCGCGCCGCCGCCACCGCCGCAGCAACGGGAACGGAAGCCCGAACGCTGCATTTCCTTCACCTCGATACCGATGGCCTTGAGCACGGCGCGCGGGGCCTCGTACTCGCCGTTGTAGCGGCCCAGGTAGCAGGGGTCGTGATAGGTCACGCTGCCGCCCTTGTGCTGGCCGAGGTTCAGGCTGCCACGCTGCACCAGTTCATTGATGTAGGTGCTGTGGTGCAGGACCTCGTAGTTGCCGCCCAGGGCGCCATACTCGTTCTTCAGCACATGGAAGCTGTGCGGGTCGCAGCTGACGATGCGCTTGAACTTGTACTGGTTGAGGGCGGCGATATTGCGCTTGGCCAGTTGCTGGAAGGTGGCTTCGTCACCCAGGCGACGGGCCACGTCACCGCTGTCGCGCTCTTCCAGGCCGAGCACGGCGAAGTCGACGTTGGCGGCCTTCAGCACCTTGACGAAGGCACGCAGGGTGCGCTGGTTGCGCATGTCGAAGGCGCCGTCGCCGACCCAGAACAGCACGTCGGCCTGCTTCTTCTCGCTCATCAGCGGCAGGTTCAGGTCAGCCGCCCAGTTCAGCCGGCCGCCGGGGGCGAAGCCGCCGGGGTTGTCGGTGGCGATCAGGTTTTCCAGCACCTCGGCGCCCTTGTTCGGGGTCGCGCCCTTCTCCAGGGTGAGGTGGCGGCGCATGTCGACGATGGCGTCGACGTGCTCGATCATCATCGGGCACTCCTCGACGCAGGCCCGGCAGGTGGTGCAGGACCAGAGGGTGTCCGCTTCCACCAGGCCCTTGCCGCCCCGGACCACGATCGGTTGGTGCGGGCCGCCGCCGTGTTCGCCCAGCGGGATGCCCGGGTAGGGGCTGCCGGCGAACTTGGCGTCGTCGCCACCGGCCAGGCCAATGACCATGTCCTGGATCAGCTTCTTCGGGTTCAGCGGTTGGCCGGCGGCGAAGGCCGGGCACACCGCCTCGCACTTGCCGCACTGCACGCAGGCGTCGAAGCCGAGCAGCTGGTTCCAGGTGAAATCGGTGGGTTTCTCCACGCCCAGCGGGGCGTTCGGGTCAGCCAGGTCCAGCGCCTTGAGGCCGGTGGAGCGGCCGCCGCCGAAGCGCTCGGCGCGACGGTGCCAGGCCAGGTGCAGGGCACCGGCGAAGGCGTGTTTCATCGGTCCGCCCCAGGTCATGCCGAGGAACAGCTCGGACACGCCCCAGGCCACGCCAATGGCCAGCAGGCCGGCGACGAACCAGCCGCCGAAGCCTTCCGGCAGGATGCCGGCCACCGGCAGGGTGGCGATGAAGAAGCTCGCCGAGAACATCAGCAGGCTCTTCGGCAGGCGATTCCAGGGGCCCTTCGACAGGCGCGCCGGCGGGTTGCGGCGGCGCTTGGCGACGAAGATGGCGCCGACGAACATCAGCACGGTAGCCGCCAGCAGGGCGAAGCCGAGGATCCGGCTTTGCAGGCCGAAGCCGTGCACCACGATGGCCAGCAGCGCCGACAGCACGAAACCACCCGCGGTGGCGACGTGGGTCTTGGACATGTACTTGTCGCGTTCGACCACATGGTGCAGGTCCACCAGGTAGCGGCGCGGCATCTTCATGAGGCCGCCGATCCAGTCGACCTTGGAGGGTCGGCCACGGCGCCACATGAAAAAGCGCTTCGCGGCGCCCAGCACGGCAAGGCCGAGGGCGGCGAAGAGCAGGATGGGAAGAATTGTATTCAGCATTGCAGCTCACCCGTCCGGGAGAGCTGGAGGCTGGAGGCCGGAAGCTGGAAGCGGTTGGTGCCGCTTTTCGCTTCCAGCTTCAAGCTTCCAGCTTCAAGCCTGTGTGATTAGAAGTCCTTGCACAGACGCAGGGCGTCGTAGATCGCCGCGTGGGTGTTGCGCTGGGCCACGCAGTCACCGATGCGGAACAGCAGGTAGCCGCTGCCGGACTCGCTGAGGCAGGGCTGCGGCTTGATCGCGAACAGCGCCTCCACATCGATCTGACCCTTGTTGCGCGAACCGTCCTTGAGTGCGTAGTACAGACCTTCGTCCGGGCGTACGCCGTTCTCGATGACGATCTGGTCCACCACCCGCTCTTCCTTGGCGCCGGTGTATTCGTTCTCCAGCACCGCCACCACCTTGTCGCCCTCGCGGTAGACCTTTTCCAGCATCAGGTCGCCGGTCATGATCACTTCCTTCGGGTAGATGCTGCGGTAGTAGGTCGGGAAGGTGGTGCCGCCCATGGCGATGCCCGGCTTGATGTCGTCGGTGACGATCTCCACCTGGGAACCCTTGTCGGCCAGGAAGTCCGCCGCCGACATGCCGCCGAACTCGCAGATGGTGTCGTAGACCAGCACGTTCTTGCCCGGCGCCACGGTGCCGTCGAGGATGTCCCAGCTGCTTACCACCAGGCCTTCGGCCGCGCCCCAGTGCTCGTTCTGCTCCAGGTACGGATGGCCGCCGTTGGCCAGCACCACGATGTCCGGCTTGAGGTCGAGGATGGCCTCGGGATTCGCCGCGGTACCCAGGCGCAGGTCCACGCCCAGGCGGGCGATTTCCAGCTGGTACCAGCGGGTGATGCCGGCGATCTGGTCGCGCTGCGGTGCCTTGGCGGCGATGGTGATCTGGCCGCCCAGCTGGTCCTTCTTCTCGAACAGGGTCACGTCGTGGCCACGCTCGGCTGCCACGCGCGCTGCTTCCATGCCGGCCGGGCCACCGCCGACGACGACGACCTTGCGCTTGACGCCGGTGGTCTTCTCGATGATGTGCGGCACGCCCATGTATTCACGGGAAGTGGCGGCGTTCTGGATGCAGAGCACGTCCAGGCCCTGGTACTGGCGGTCGATGCAGTAGTTGGCGCCGACGCACTGCTTGATCTGGTCCACCTGGCCCATCTTGATCTTGGCGATCAGGTGCGGGTCGGCGATGTGGGCGCGGGTCATGCCCACCATGTCCACGTAGCCGCCTTCGAGGATGCGGGTGGCCTGGTTCGGGTCCTTGATGTTCTGCGCGTGCAGCACCGGTACGTTGACCACTTCCTTGATGCCCGCCGCCAGGTGCAGGAAGGGCTCCGGCGGGTAGCTCATGTTGGGGATCACGTTGGCCAGGGTGTTGTGGGTGTCGCAACCCGAGCCGACCACGCCGATGAAGTCGATCATGCCGGTGTCGCTGTAGTACTTGGCGATCTGCTTCATGTCCTCGTGGGACAGGCCGTCCGGGTGGAATTCGTCACCGCAGATGCGCATGCCGACGCAGAAGTCGTCGCCGACTTCGGCGCGCACGGCCTTCAGCACTTCCAGGCCGAACTTCATGCGGCCTTCGAAGGTGCCGCCCCATTCGTCGGTACGCTTGTTGACGCGCGGGCTCCAGAACTGGTCGATCATGTGCTGGTGCACGGCGGACAGCTCGACGCCGTCCAGGCCGCCCGCCTTTGCGCGTCTGGCAGCTTGCGCGTAGTTGCCGATCACACGCCAGATCTCTTCCACCTCGATGGTCTTGCAGGTGGCGCGGTGCACCGGCTCGCGGATGCCGGATGGCGACATCAGGGTCGGCCAGTTGAAGCCATCCCAGCGGGAGCGGCGGCCCATGTGGGTAATCTGGATCATGATCTTGGCGCCATGCTTGTGCATGGCGTCGGCCAGATTCTGGAAGTGCGGGATGATGCGGTCGGTGGACAGGTTCACCGAACTCCACCATTCCTGCGGGCTGTCGATGGCGACCACGGACGAACCGCCGCAGATGGCCAGGCCGATACCGCCCTTGGCCTTCTCCTCGTAGTACTTCACGTAACGCTCGGTGGTCATGCCGCCGTCGGTGGCATAGACCTCGGCGTGAGCGGTGGACAGTACACGGTTGCGGATGGTGAGTTTGCCGATCTGGATCGGCTGGAACATTGCTTCGAATGCCATTGCCCTAGCCTCGCCTTACAGAGGTTTGACGATGAACAGGCCGTCGTCGTGGCCTTCTTCCGAGCCGCTGTACACCTGCTCGGCGACGGTGCGGATGCTGCTGCCGCGGGCCTGGAGGATCTGGTCCATGGCGCCGGCGAACCAGCCGGTGAACATGTAGTCGACCTTGCGGCCCACCTTGCCGTACACGTAGACGAAGGCCGAGTGCTTCAGGCGCACCTCGGCGGTGCCCTTGTCCAGGTCGATGGACTCGATCTGGAACAGGCCCCAGCCGCGCTGGGACAGGCGCTTCATGTAGTGCTCGAATACCGCCACGCCCTCCAGGCCATGGCATTCGGCTTCCTTCTCGCACCAGTGCCAGGCGGATTTGTAGCCGGCCTTGTAGAGGATCTCGGCGTAGCGCTCCGGGCCCAGTTCGGCTTCGATGCCCATGTGGTTGTTGACGAAGAAGTGACGGGGCACGTACAGCATCGGCAGGGCGTCGGTGGTCCAGACACCGGTTTCGCTGTCGACTTCGATGGGCAGTTCGGGGGCGTGTTTGGCCATGTTGTTCTAGCTCCGGAATTCGATTGGGCCCGGCTGCGGGCCGAATTAACCCCCTCTCCCTCTGGGAGAGGGTTGGGGTGAGGGTTGGTGGGGTTGCGAGCGGGATTACATCCCTCACCCCCGGCCCCTCTCCCGGAGGGAGAGGGGGGAAGAGCGGTTATTCGCCCCAGACGTCCTTCAGCACGCGGACCCAGTTCTCGCCCATCACCTTGCGCACCACGCGCTCGGGCATGCCGCGCTTGAGCAGGGTCTCGGTGAGGTTGGGGAACTCGCCCACGGTGCGGATGCCCAGCGGGTTGACGATCTTGCCGAAGTTGGTCAGGCGGCGGGCGTAACCCTTGTCGTGGGTCAGCCACTCGAAGAATTCCTTGCCATGGCCCTGGGTGAAGTCGGTGCCGATGCCGATGGCGTCTTCGCCGACGATGTTCATCACGTACTCGATGGCCTCGGCGTAGTCGTCGATGGTCGAGTCGATGCCCTTGGCGAGGAAGGGGGCGAACATGGTCACGCCGACAAAGCCGCCGTGGTCGGCGATGAACTTCAGTTCTTCATCGGACTTGTTGCGCGGGTGTTCCTTGAGGCCGGACGGCAGGCAGTGGGAGTAGCAGACCGGCTTCCTGGATTCGAGGATGACTTCCTCGGAGGTCTTGGAGCCGACGTGGGACAGGTCGCACATGATGCCGACGCGGTTCATCTCGGCGACGATTTCGCGGCCGAAGCCGGAGAGCCCGCCGTCGCGCTCGTAGCAGCCGGTGCCCACCAGGTTCTGGGTGTTGTAGCACATCTGCACGATGCCCACGCCCAGCTGCTTGAACACTTCCACGTAGCCGATCTGGTCCTCGAAGGCGTGGGCGTTCTGGAAGCCGTAGATGATGCCGGTCTTGCCCAGTTCCTTGGCCTTGCGGATGTCGGCGGTGGTGCGCACCGGGATCACCAGGTCGCTGTTGTCGCGGATCAGCTTGTTGCTGGCGGTGATGTTGTTCACCGTCGCCTGGAAGCCCTCCCAGACCGACACGGTGCAGTTGGCGGCGGTCAGGCCGCCCACGCGCATGTCTTCGAAGAGTTCACGGTTCCACTTGGCGATGATCAGACCGTCGATGACGATGCTGTCGGCGTGCAGTTCGGCTGGGCTCATCAGGCTGTCCCCTGTTATGCATGCGCCGAATCTTCTGCCGGCGCTTTGAGGGGAGCATATCCCCGGGGAATTCGGCGCTATCGCGCAAAAGCGACCGGGGTATTGCCGAAAGCGTCAAGCCGGTCGCGAATGGGCAAGCGGGGTTCGGAAGTGAGGTTCGCCACGGCGTGACGCGGGCTCTTGTAGGGGCGATTTCAATCGCCAAGCGGGCCGCAGGTCCGCCCTTCGGCCTTGCAGGGGGCAACTGCGTTGCCCTTGGCGAATGAATTCGCCCTTACAGGTAGTCCAGCGCCAACCACAGGTCCGCCCCTCCCCAACCCGCGCCCGAACCGCCTATAAAGAAGGAGCGAGCGCCGATTTCTGCGCCCCGCGGCCCAAGGTCGGTTTCAGGATGCGCAGGGTCGCTGGGGTGCAATCTCCGAATGGCGGGGATGGCAAGCTCCCCAAATGCCCCTACAAGTGCGCGAAGACGCCCAGCCGGGGCGCACAAGGACGGCCGCCAGCGAGGCCACGCATCCGTGACGTGGCGGGTGAGCCGCAGCCGACGACCTCCGGACGACCGGCACCGGTCAATTGTCCGTGACCGTGAGGAACGCTGTATGTCTGATGAGACGCTTCATCTGCCCCTGATCCAGAGCGTGCTGGAACGCGAGAAGGACACCCCCGGTGCCCTGCTGCCGATCCTCCACGCCATCCAGGAAGGCGCCGGGTATATCCCGGATATCGCCATCCCCGAGATCGCCCATGCCCTCAACTTGAGCCTCGCCGAGGTGCGCGGGGTGATCAGCTTCTACCACGACTTCCGCACCACGCCGCCGGCACGCCATACCCTGCGCCTGTGCCGCGCCGAGTCCTGCCAGAGCATGGGCGCCGAGCGCCTGGCCGCGCAGCTGCGCGAACAGCTGGAACTGGACGACCACGGCACCAGCGCCGATGGCCGGATCAGCCTGCGGCCGGTCTATTGCCTGGGCGCCTGCGCCTGCTCGCCGGCCCTGGAGCTGGACGGCCAGCTGCATGCGCGGCTCACCCCCGAGCGCCTGAGTGCGCTGGTGAAAGGCTGCCTGGAGGAGGGCTCATGCTGAAGCTGTACATCCCCTGCGATTCCGTCGCCCGCGCCGTGGGTGCCGACGACCTGGCCGAGGCCCTGGTGCGTGAAGCCGAGCGCCGGCAACTGCCCATCGAGCTGCGTCGCACCAGCTCTCGTGGCCTCTACTGGCTGGAACCCTTGCTGGAGCTGGATAGCGAACAGGGAAGGCTGGGCTTCGGCCCGCTGACGCCCGCGGACGTTCCCGCCCTGCTGGATGCCCTCACCGGCGATGCCGGCACCCATCCGGCGGCGCTGGGTCTGGTGGAGGAGATTCCCTATCTCAAGAGCCAGCAGCGCCTGCTCTTCGCCCGCGCCGGCATTACCCGGCCGTTGTCCCTGGAGGATTACCAGGCCCATGGCGGCTTCGAAGGACTGCAACGCGCCATTTCCCTGAGCGGCGACGAGATCGTCGCCGCCGTGCTGGATTCCGGCCTGCGTGGCCGTGGCGGCGCGGCCTTCCCGGCGGGCATCAAGTGGCGCACCGTGCGTGGCGCCGAAGCGGCACAGAAATACGTGGTCTGCAACGCCGACGAAGGCGACTCCGGCACCTTCGCCGACCGCATGCAGATGGAGGGTGACCCCTTCCTGCTGATCGAGGGCATGACCATCGCCGGCCTCGCCGTCGGCGCGACCCTGGGCTACATCTACGTCCGCTCCGAGTACCCGCAATCGGTGCAGACCCTGCGTGCCGCCATCGAGATCGCCCGCGAGGCTGGCTATCTCGGCGCCAATGTCCTCGGTAGCGGCCGCGCCTTCGACCTGGACGTCCGTGTGGGCGCCGGCGCCTATATCTGTGGCGAGGAAACCGCCCTGCTGGACTCCCTGGAAGGCAAGCGCGGCGTGGTCCGCGCCAAGCCGCCGCTGCCGGCGCTGCAAGGCCTGTTCGGCCTGCCGACGCTGGTGCACAACGTGCTCACCCTGACCTCGGTGCCGATCATCCTCGCCCGTGGCGCACAGTTCTACCGCGACTTCGGCATGGGCCGCTCGCTGGGCACCATGCCCTTCCAGCTGGCCGGCAATATCCGCCACGGCGGCCTGGTGGAGCGGGCCTTCGGCCTGACCCTGCGGGAGCTGGTGGAAGGTTATGGCGGCGGTACCGCCAGCGGCCGGCCGCTGAAGGCCGCCCAGGTGGGCGGGCCGCTGGGCGCCTGGGTGCCGCCGGCGCAGTTCGACACGCCGCTGGACTACGAGGCCTTCGCCGCCATGGGTGCGATGCTCGGCCACGGCGGTGTGGTGGTGGCCGACGATACCCTCGACATGGCGCACATGGCCCGCTTCGCCCTGAAATTCTGCGCCGAGGAATCCTGCGGCAAGTGCACCCCCTGCCGGATCGGCTCGACCCGGGGCGTGGAAGTGGTTGACCGCCTGCTGGCGGCGCCCGATGCCGCCGCGCGGGACGCGCAGGTGATCCTGCTCAAGGAACTCTGCGACACCCTGACCTATGGTTCGCTCTGCGCCCTGGGCGGCATGACCGCCTACCCGGTGACCAGCGCCCTCAAGCATTTCCCCGCCGACTTCGGTCTGGAGACCTCGGAGGCTGACCAATGATCAACATCTTCGACCCCGCCAGCGACATCGACCTGGGCACCCCGGCCCGCGAGAGCGAGGTGCAGGTCAGCCTGAGCATCGATGGCCGCGAGATCAGCGTGCCCGCCGGTACCTCGGTGATGCGCGCCGCTGCGCTGCTCGGCACTACCATTCCCAAGCTCTGCGCCACCGACAGCCTGGAAGCCTTCGGTTCCTGCCGCATGTGCCTGGTGGAGATCGACGGCATGCGCGGCTACCCGGCTTCCTGCACCACCCCGGTGGCGGAGGGCATGGTGGTGCACACCCAGACGCCCAAGCTCGCCACCCTGCGGCGCAATGTGATGGAGCTGTACATCTCCGACCACCCGCTGGACTGCCTGACCTGCTCGGCCAACGGCAACTGCGAGCTGCAGACCGTCGCCGGCCAGGTGGGCCTGCGCGAAGTGCGCTACGGCTACGAGGGCGCCAATCACCTGGATGAGCAGAAGGACGTCTCCAACCCCTACTTCGACTACGACCCGAGCAAGTGCATCGTCTGCAACCGCTGCGTACGTGCCTGCGAGGAAACCCAGGGCACCTTCGCCCTGACCATCAGCGGGCGCGGCTTCGACTCAAGGGTGGCGGCGGCCGGCGGCGAGAACTTCCTCGACTCCGAATGCGTGTCCTGCGGTGCCTGCGTGCAGGCCTGCCCCACCGCCACCCTGATGGAGAAGAGCGTGGTGGAAATGGGCCAGCCGGAACGCAGCGTGATCACCACCTGCGCCTACTGCGGCGTGGGCTGCTCCTTCCGCGCGGAGTTGAAGGGCGACCAGCTGGTGCGCATGGTCCCGGACAAGAACGGCCAGGCCAACCACGGCCACGCCTGCGTCAAGGGTCGCTTCGCCTGGGGCTACGCCACCCACCCGGATCGCATCACCAAGCCGATGATCCGCAAGCACATCAGCGACCCCTGGCAGGAAGTCAGCTGGGAGGAAGCGGTGAACTACGCGGCCGGCGAATTCCGCCGCATCCAGCTCAAGTACGGGCGCGATTCCATCGGCGGCATCACCTCCAGCCGCTGCACCAACGAAGAGACCTACCTGGTGCAGAAGCTGGTGCGTGCCGGCTTCGGCAACAACAACGTGGATACCTGCGCCCGCGTCTGCCATTCGCCCACCGGCTATGGCCTCAAGCAGACCCTCGGCGAGTCCGCCGGCACCCAGAGCTTCGACTCGGTGATGCAGGCCGACGTGGTGCTGGTGATCGGCGCCAACCCCACCGACGCCCACCCGGTGTTCGGCTCCCAGCTCAAGCGCCGGCTGCGCCAGGGCGCGCGGCTGATCGTCATCGACCCGCGGCGCATCGACCTGGTGGATTCCCCCCACGCCCGCGCCGAGCTGCACCTGGCGCTGCGTCCGGGCACCAACGTGGCCATGCTCAATGCCCTGGCCCATGTGATAGTCACCGAGGGCCTGGTCAACCAGCCCTTCGTCGACGCGCGCTGCGAAGCGGCCGATTTCGCCCGCTGGCGAGATTTCGTCAGCAAACCGGAAAACTCGCCCGAAGCCCTGGGACCGGTCTGCGGCGTGTCGCCCGCTGACATCCGCGCGGCCGCGCGGCTCTACGCCACCGGCGGCAACGCGGCCATCTACTATGGCCTCGGCGTCACCGAGCACAGCCAGGGCAGCACCGCGGTGATGGGCATCGCCAACCTCGCCATGGCCACCGGCAACATCGGCCGCGAAGGGGTGGGGGTGAACCCGCTGCGCGGGCAGAACAACGTCCAGGGCTCCTGCGACATGGGCTCCTTCCCCCACGAGCTGCCAGGCTACCGTCACGTCTCCAACGACGCGGTGCGCCACCAGTTCGAACAGGCCTGGGGCGTGACCCTGCAGCCCGACCCGGGCCTGCGCATTCCCAACATGTTCGAGGCGGCGCTCGGCGGCACCTTCAAGGCGCTCTACTGCCAGGGCGAGGACATCGCCCAGAGCGATCCCAACACCCAGCACGTCACCGCGGCCCTGTCGGCCATGGAATGCGTGGTGGTGCAGGACATCTTCCTCAACGAGACCGCCAAGTTCGCCCACGTCTTCCTGCCGGGCAGCTCCTTCCTCGAGAAGGACGGCACCTTCACCAATGCCGAGCGGCGCATCTCCCGCGTGCGCAAGGTGATGGACCCCCTGGGCGGCAAGGCCGACTGGGAAGCCACCCAGCTGCTGGCCAACGCCCTGGGCTACAGGATGGACTACAGGCACCCGTCCGAGATCATGGATGAGATCGCCCGCCTGACGCCGACCTTCCACAACGTCAGCTACGCCGCGCTGGACCGCCACGGCAGCCTGCAATGGCCCTGCAACGAGGCGGCGCCGGACGGCACCCCGACCATGCACATCGAGGAGTTCGTGCGCGGCAAGGGGCGCTTCATGCTCACCGGCTACGTGCCCACCGAAGAGAAGGTCAACAGCCGCTATCCGTTGCTGCTGACCACCGGGCGCATCCTCAGCCAGTACAACGTCGGTGCCCAGACCCGGCGCACCAGCAACGTCGCCTGGCACGAGGAGGACCGCCTGGAGATCCACCCGACCGACGCCGAGAGCCGTGGCATCAGCGAAGGCGACTGGGTGGGCGTGGGCAGCCGCGCCGGGCAGACGGTGCTGCGTGCCAAGGTCAGCGAGCGGGTGGCGCCCGGGGTGGTCTACACCACCTTCCACTTCCCCGAGTCGGGAGCCAACGTGATCACCACCGACAACTCCGACTGGGCCACCAACTGTCCGGAATACAAGGTCACGGCGGTGGAAGTCTCGCGGGTCTACCAACCCTCCGAATGGCAGAAACGCTACCAAGAGTTCAGTGACGAACAGCGGCGCTTGCTCAAGGAACGCCGCAGAACGGAAAAAGTCGAGGTACGTCGATGAGCACCGAAAACCTGATCAAGATGGCCAACCAGATCGCCCAGTTCTTCGCGTCCGAACCGGATCGCGACCAGGCCGTGCACGGGGTGAGCCAGCACCTGCAGAACTTCTGGACCCCTGCCATGCGCATCGAGCTGATGGCCTGGCAGGTAGAGCACCGTGGCGAATGCCTGCACCCGCTGGTGCAGGCGGCGCTGGCGGAGCAGGGGAGGGCGGTGTAGGCGCCACTGCGGGGCGGAATACCTGTAGGGGCGAATTCATTCGCCAAGGGCAGCGCAGCTGCCCCCTGCAGGACTGCAGGGCAGACCTGCGGCCTGCTTGGCGAATGAATTCGCCCCTACAACAGATCTCGCGTCCTTTCAGCCGGTGTTGCGATGGGGCTCCTGATCCGGATGCTCATGCCGGTCCTGGCTGGGGCAGGTGGCGAAACGCACCCGGTAGCTGCGGGAAAAGTACGAGGACGACTCGAAGCCGCAGGCCAGGGCCACCTCCAGCACGCTCATGTCCGTCTGGCGCAACAGCTGCCGGGCCTTGTCCAGGCGCAGGCCGAGGTAGAAGTTCGACGGCGTTTCCTTCAGGTGCAGGCGGAACAGCCGCTCCAGCTGGCGCGGCGTGACGCTCACCAGCTCGGCCAGTTCCCGTGAGCTCAGCGGCGTTTCGCTGTGCCGCTGCATTTCCCCGATCACCTGCACCAGCTTCTTGTTGTGCACATTGAAGCGGCTGGCCACCTGCATGCGCTGGTGGTCCTGCTGGGTACGGATGCGCCCCAGCACGAACTGCTCGGATACCTGGAGCGCAAGGGTTTCGCCGTGGCTGCGGGCGATCAGGGTGAGCATCAGGTCGAGGCTGGCGGTACCGCCGGCGCTGGTGATGCGCCGGCCGTCGATCTCGAAGAGTTCCTGGGTGACGCTGAGCGCCGGATAGCGCTCCTGGAAGGCCTCGATGGCCTCCCAGTGCAGGGTCAGGCGCTGGCGGGAAAAGAGTTCCGCCTCGGCCAGCACGAAACTGCCGGTATCTATCCCGCCCAGCAGCAGGCCCTCGCGCTCGGCGCGGTGGAGCCAGTGGGCCAGGCGCGGACCGAAGTGGGCCAGGGGCTCGAAACCGGCCACCACGAACAGGCAATCCCCCTCGGGCGGGGTATCCAGGCCGCCCTCCACGTTCAGCGACATGCCGTTGCTGCCGGCCACCGGCCCGCCGTCCAGGCTGAGCAGGCGCCAGCGGTACAGCTCGCCGCGAAAGCGATTGGCGACCCGCAGCGGTTCCACCGCCGACATCAGGCCGATCATGGAAAAACCCGGCAGCAGGAGGAAGCTGAAGGTCTGGGGCATGGCCGCTTTCCGCCAGGAGGATGAGCCACTAAAAGACACTGAGCCGCGTAGTGCAAGAAAGGTGGTCGTTCCTGTTCAACAGGTAGTCGTTTTAGTTCGAATCGGCGGTTTTCTCGCTGCGTAATGTTTGCCCATCGGGTTGTCGTGGCGCCCGAAAACGGAAGGAGTCGCCCCCCGGCTCCTGAACAACAAGTACATAACCGTATGGCTGCAAGGGGAGTATCGATGAAAGGTCTCACCGCTTTCGCTGGTTGCTGTTTGTTCGCCCTTTCCACCACCGCCGCACTCGCCGCCGAAGACGCCAGTTGCCAGCAAGCCCGCATAGGGGTGGTTGGCTGGACCGATGTCGTCGCCACCACGGCGGTCGCCGCCACATTGCTGGATGGTCTCGGCTACAAGACCTCCCAGATCACCGCATCGCAGCAAATCATCTTCTCTGGCATCGACAAGAAGCAGATCGACTTCTTCCTCGGTTACTGGAAACCGGCCATGGACAACAACATCAAGCCGTTCCTCGACAAGGGTCAGGTCAAGGTGTTCGAACGGCCCAGCCTGCCGGACGCCATCGCCACCCTGGCCGTGCCTGCCTACGCCGCGGAGCAGGGGCTCAGGACCTTTGCCGACATCGCCAAATTCAAGGATCAGCTGGACGGCAAGATCTACGGCATCGAGCCCGGTACCGGCGCCAATGCGAACATCAAGAAGATGATCGAGGCCAACCAGTTCGGCCTGGGCGACTTCCAGCTGATCGAGTCCAGCGAAGCGGCCATGCTGGCCGCCGTGGGGCGTGCCGCCAAGCGCAAGGAACCCATCGTCTTCGTCGGCTGGAAACCGCACCCGATGAACATCCAGATGAAACTGACTTACCTGACCGGTAGCCAGGACGTCTTCGGTCCCAACGAAGGCGCGGCGTCCGTCTCCACCGTGACCGCGCCGGACTTCGCCGAGCGCTGTCCCAACGTCAATCGCCTGCTCACCAACCTGACCTTCACCACGGAACAGGAAAGCGCGCTGATGGAGCCGATCATGGCCCGCCAGGACGCAAGGGACGTCGCGCGCAAATGGCTGAAGGACAACCCCGCGGAAATGCGCCGGCTGCTCGAAGGCGTCACCACCTTCGACGGCAGGAACGGCGTCGACAGCGCCCTCGCCTCGCTCAAGTGATTCCACGCAACCTCCGGTGCGCGGGTTGCCCGCGCACGGTCTCCGATCGCCTCGCAGAAGGATGAAACAACCGTGAACTACGAAGTCATCGTCACCTGTGCCGTCACCGGCGCCGGCGATACCGTCGGCAAGCACCCCGCCATTCCGGTCACCCCGAAGGAAATCGCCGCCGCCGCCATCGAGGCCGCCAAGGCCGGCGCCACCGTCGCCCATTGCCATGTGCGCGATCCGCAGACCGGCAAGCCGAGCCGCGACGTCGCCCTGTACCGCGAGGTGGTGGAACGCATCCGCGAGAGCGACACCGACATCATCATCAACCTCACCGCCGGCATGGGTGGCGACCTGGAGATCGGCAAGGGCGAGCAGCCCCTGGAATTCGGCACCGGCACCGACCTGGTCGGCCCGCTGGAGCGCCTGGCCCATGTCGAGGAACTGCTGCCGGAGATCTGCACCCTGGATTGCGGCACCCTGAACTTCGGCGACGGCGACTTCATCTACGTCTCCACCCCGGCCCAGCTGCGCGCCGGCGCCAAGCGCATCACCGAGCTGGGGGTGAAGGCCGAACTGGAGATCTTCGACACCGGCCACCTCTGGTTCGCCAAGCAGATGCTCAAGGAAGGCCTGCTGGAAGACCCGCTGATCCAGATCTGCCTGGGCATCCCATGGGGCGCGCCGGCCGACACCACCACCATGAAGGCCATGGCCGACAACCTGCCGGCAGGCATCACCTGGGCGGGATTCGGCATCGGCCGCTCGCAGATGCCGATGGTCGCCCAGGCCATGCTGCTGGGCGGCAACGTCCGGGTGGGCCTGGAAGACAACATCTGGCTGGATCGCGGCGTACATGCCAGCAACGGCCAACTGGTGGAGCGCGCCATCGAGATCATCGAGCGCCTCGGCGGCCGTGCCCTGAGCCCGGCCGAAGGCCGCGAAAAGATGAAGCTCAAGCGCCGCTGATTTCTCCCCTCTCCCTTCAGGGAGAGGGGCCGGGGGAGAGGGTGACCAGGCCCGCGCATGGCCCTCTCTCCAACCCTCTCCCACAGGTGGGAGAGGGGGTTTGAAAACCATTCGCCCATCAGGAGCCCCCCATGTCCTTCGTCACCCAGATCAAGACCTTCGCCGCCCTCGGCAGCGGCGTCATCGGCAGCGGCTGGATCGCCCGCGCCCTGGCCCACGGCCTCGATGTCGTCGCCTGGGACCCCGCGCCCGGCGCCGAAGCCGCCCTGCGCGCGCGCATCGCCAACGCCTGGCCGGCGCTGCAGAAGCAGGGGCTGGCCCCCGGCGCCTCCCAGGAGCGCCTGCGCTTCGTCGAGACCATCGAAGAATGCGTGCGCGACGCCGACTTCATCCAGGAAAGCGCCCCGGAGCGCCTCGACCTCAAGCTCGACCTGCACGCGAAGATCAGCGCGGCGGCCCGGCCCGATGTGATCATCGGCTCCAGCACCTCCGGCCTCCTGCCCAGCGAGTTCTATGCCGACGCCACCCATCCCGAGCGCTGCGTGGTCGGGCACCCCTTCAACCCGGTCTACCTGCTGCCGCTGGTGGAAGTGGTGGGCGGCGAGAAGACCGCGCCCGAGGCCGTGCAGGCCGCCATCGAGGTCTACACCGCCCTGGGCATGCGTCCGCTGCATGTGCGCAAGGAAGTGCCGGGCTTCATCGCCGACCGCCTGCTCGAAGCCCTGTGGCGCGAGGCGCTGCACCTGGTCAACGACGGCGTCGCCAGCACTGGCGAGATCGACGACGCCATCCGCTTCGGCGCCGGACTGCGCTGGTCCTTCATGGGCACCTTCCTCACCTACACCCTGGCGGGCGGCAATGCCGGCATGCGCCACTTCATGGCCCAGTTCGGCCCGGCCCTGCAGCTGCCCTGGACCTATCTGCCGGCACCGGAGCTCACCGAGACGCTGATCGACCGGGTGGTGGAAGGGACGTCCGAGCAGCAGGGCTCGCGCAGCATCGCCGAGCTGGAACGCTACCGCGACGATTGCCTGCTGGCGGTGCTCGGTGCCATCAAGGACACCAAGGGGAAACACGGCTTCGCCTTCGCCGACTAACCTCGATCTTTCCCGACCCTCTCCCCGGCCCTCTCCCTTCAGGGGGAGGGTCGGGGAGAGGGTGCCTCGCTGGGAGTATCTGCATGAGCCACGCCCTGACCACCTACCGCACCACCATCCCCGCCGACTGGGTGGACTACAACGGCCATCTGCGGGATGCCTTCTACCTGCTGATCTTCAGCTACGCCACCGACGCCTTGATGGACGTCATCGGCCTCGACGAGGCCGGGCGCGCCGAGACCGGCCACACCCTCTACACCCTGGAGTGCCACCTGAACTACCTGGCGGAAGTGAAGTTGGGGGCCCAGGTGGAGGTGCGTACCCAGTTGCTGGGCGTCGATGCCAAGCGCCTGCACATCCACCACAGCCTGCACTACCCGGGAGACGCCACGGAACTGGCGGCCAGCGAGCAGATGCTGATGAACATCGATAGTGCGGCGGGGCGTTCGGCGCCCTTCTCCGAGGCGGTGGCCGAGCGTATCCGTGGCATCGCCGCCGAACAGGATGGGCTGCCGCAACCTCGCCATGTCGGGCGGGTGATCGGCCTGCCCGGGCGCTGAGGCGCAGAGCCGTGTCCGCCACCTATCCACTGTCGCCGGCCATGGCCGGATTCGTTGCCCGCAGCCAGGCGTTCACCGCCGACGGGACGGGCATGGTCGCGGCGCGTGCGGCCTATGACGCCCTCTGTCGCGCCTTCACGCCGCCCCGGGCAGCCACGGTCGAGTGGCAGGCCCTGCGCCTGGGGCGGGTACCGGCGCGCCTCTACCGGCCCGCCGGCCCGGCCCCGGACGGCGGCTGGCCCGCCGTGCTGTTCATCCATGGCGGTGGCTGGATGCTGGGCGGGCTGGATTCCCACGCTTTCCTCTGCGACCGGCTGGCCGCCCGCTTGCCGCTGGCGGTGGTGGCGGTGGATTACCGGCTGGCGCCGGAGCATCCCTTCCCCACCGCCCTGGAGGATTGCCTGGAGGCCTGGCGCGCCCTGGAGCCTTCGCGTTCAGGGCTGGATGGAAGCCGATTGGCGGTGATGGGGGACAGCGCGGGTGGCAACCTGGCCGTCGCACTCTGCCTCGCCTTGCGCGAGGCCGGGGAGGCGCTGCCCTGCGCCCAGGCCCTGATCTACCCGGCGCTCAGCGCCTTGCCGCTGCCCTCCCACCGGGCGCTGGCCGATGCCCCGCTACTCAGCGGGGAGGACCTGGAGGCCTGCCTGGCCGCCTATCTGCCGGACCTGGCCGACCGGCGCCGGCCCCTGGCTTCGCCCCTGGAGGCGCGGGACTTCAGGGGCATGCCCGAGGCCTTCGTCGCGGTGGCGGAGTTCGATCCGCTGCATGACGATGGTGCCATCTATGCGCAGCGTCTGGCCGACGACGGCGTGGCGGTGGAATACAGGATGGGGACGGGGCTGGTCCACGGCTGCCTGCGCGGAATCGGACAAGTGCCGGAAGTGGACCAGCTCCATGATCGGCTGTGCGCCTGGCTCTCCCGGACCCTGCGCCTGCCGTGCGGCGCCGATCACATGCCAGGCATCGCATAGCGCCGGGCGAAGTCGATCAGGTCGACCGGGTTGCGGGTGTTCAGCTTGTCCATCAGGCGCGACTTGTAGGTGCTGACCGTCTTGTGGCTGATGAACAGCTGCTCGGCGATCTCCTTGTTGTTCTTGCCGCTGGCGAGGTTCTGCAGCACCGCCAGCTCACGGTCGGAGAGGCTGTCCAGCAGGTGATTGTCGGTACGCTCGCCGGCTGCTCCGTAAATCGGAAAGTAGACGGTGCTCGGAAACAGGCTGTAGCCGGACAGCACCGAGCGCACCGCGGAGATCAGGCTCAACGCGGGTTCCTGCTTGGACAGGTAGCCGGTGGCGCCTGCCTGCAGGCAGCGATTGGCGTAGAGCGGAGCGGGCAGCGAGGTCAGCACCAGCAGCTTGAGGTTGGCATCCATGGCACTGAGGCGTCCCAGTACTTCCAGTCCGTCGAGCTTGGGAATCGCAATGTCCAGGATGACCAGGTCGGGTCGCAACGAGCGGGCGAGGCTGAGACCTTCGACACCGCTATCCGTTTCTCCGACCACTTCATAGTCTTCACGTTCCAGAAGTACGCGGGTGGCGAAGCGGGTAATCGATTGGTTATCGATCAGCAGTACCTTACTCATCTGTTGGTTCTCCTTGTTTCATCGTCCCCAATGCTCAAGACGCGCAGCTAGTCTCCTTGAGAAGTTTCGCCGGGCGTTCGGATGACTCGATGCCGAGAGCTGTCGCGAACTTTTCCGGGTAATTGAGCGGAACGAACCTGATATTCGATCAAGTTGGATTTGATGGTTCTTTTTCGTCAGAATCGAGCCAATTTCAATTGGGGCAATTCAGAAACTTGACGAGAAAATTCCATGTTGTGTCCGAGTTCAGCCCCGGATCCATCGACAGTGCGCGTTGGCAATCAGCATCGAAGTGGAGCCGCAAGTATATTTCCGCTCTGACCCGCAATTAGTCAGCTAGGAAGTTTCCTACAAGGTGTGTAGGTTATGAGTCAGCCGCTAGATGCTGGCTCACATCGATCAGGGACCATGGCCAATGTTTTTCTTGCGTTTGCCTACGAGGTGGATCGGCTCGGTGCCCCGCATCTCTCCCGTCCGGCTGTCCGCCTGCCTGCTTTCCTCGCTGTTGCTCGCCGTGGCGCCGCTGGGTGCCGAACCACAGGCCTCCGCGCGCGTGTTGTCCAGTTCGTTGGTGGTGGATCACCAGGGCCTTGCCATCAGCGAGGACGACTGGTTCTGGCTGCGGGAGAAGCGCGAACTGGTGATGGGCATCACCGCCCAGGGCGTCGAGCCAATGGAGATCAGCCAGCGTGACGGGGCCTACGAAGGCATAGTCGCGGATGTCACCGCCCTGGTCAGCCAGCTCCTGGGCATGCAGATCCGCCTGCGCCAGTATCCGGACCGGCAGGCGCTGTTCGATGCCCTGCTCAGGCGAGAGGTGGACATGCTCGTGGGTTCGGCCGGGGAAGGCGGCGGATTGCCGCTTGTCCACAGCCGCCCGCTGGTCCGCGACCGCCTCGCGCTGTTCCGGCGCCATGAGGGTGCGGGCGACCTGCCGCAGGACCTGGCGGGAGTGCGGGTTGCGCTGACGCCGGATCTCGCGCCGCTCCTCGCCCGGCTCTACCCGGCGGCGCGTCCCGTGGAGGCGGCGTCCATCGATCAGGCCATGTCGCTGCCCGCACTCGGCCAGGCCGACCTGGTCCTGGGGAGTTTCCTGGCGGTTACCTACCGGCTCAACCGTGCCTTCGATGGCATGCTCAAGTTCGACCATTTTCCCGAAGGGGCGGATACCAGCCTGGGCTTCATCCTGCGCGCGAACGACGGAGCGCTGCTGCGGGGGCTCGATGGCGCCCTGCAGGCCTCGGGCCGGACCTGGCTGGACGATATCGTCCGTAGCCAGGTGGGCAGCGGCCTGATGCCGCTCAGCGAGCCGTTGCTGCTGTCACCGGTGGAGGCGCAGTGGGTGAAGGACAATCCGCTGGTGCGGCTGGTGATAGACGACGACATGGCGCCGGGGGCCTTTTTCGACGAAGCCGGACAGTTGCGGGGCTTTTTCGTCGACCTGCTGGACGTGGTGGCCCTGCAGACCGGCTTGCGCTTCACGGCAGTCACCCGCGCGGGCAGCGTCTCCCGGCAGATCGAGAGCCTGGAACAGGGCGAGGCGGAGCTGGCCATCATGGTTCCGAGCGGGGAGCGGGAGAAGTCGCTGCGATTCTCCCGCTCCATCATCCGCTATCCCTTCGTACTGGTCGGCCGCACCGATGCCGACCCGCCGCCCGACCGGCCGGACGGGCTGCGCCTGGCCCTGGTCAGCGAACATATGGCCGAGAAGGAACTGGGCGCCGCGTACCCGGGGGCCCGATTCGTCGAGTTCGACTCCGCGATCGATGCCATGAACAGGGTGAACGAGGGCGAGGTGGACTACGCGCTGCTTACCATGCCCATGGCGCGCTACTACATTCCGCGCCTGTTCAACGGCCAGCTGGCGATCGCCGCGCTGGCGAAGATCGACCCGGCCAGCGCCAACTTCGCCGTTCGCCGGGCCGACGGCGAACTGCAGTCGATCATCGACAAGGTCCTGGCCAGGCTCCCGCCGGGGGAGCTCAACGCCATGATCAGCCACTGGCAGGGTACGCCGGGCATGAGCCCGCAGACCTGGCGCGACTACGACGTGCTCATCCAGCGCATCCTCATGGGGGCGGCCCTGGTCGTGCTGGCGGTGCTGGCCTGGGTCCTGTACCAGCGGCGCGAGATTCTCCGGCGCAAGCAGGCCGAGCAGGAGCTCGGCGACGAACTGCGCTTCATCGAGACCTTGACCGACAGCATGCCGCCGCCCTTGTACGTGCGCGATGCCCAGGGGCGCATGCTGTCCTGCAACCGAAGCTATCTGGACAATCTCGGCCTTTCGGCAACTGATGTGCTCGGCCGGACCGCGCTGGAGTTGCCGCCGGCGGCGTTCGAGGCAGCGCCGGAGTTCCATCGGCTGTACCTGCAGGCCATGGCCGAAGGGCGGATGATCCAGGGCGTGCACGCGATACGCCTGGGCGAGCGCGAGCTCTGGATCGACCACTGGGTCCAGCCCTTCCGGGATTCCCTCGGTGCGGTGAAGGGCGTGATCTGCGGCTGGCTGGATATCACCGAGCACCGCCGCCTGGTGGAGGAACTGGAGGAGGCGAAGAACCTGGCGGATGCGGCCAGCCGCGCCAAGACCACTTTCCTCGCCACCATGAGCCACGAGATCCGCACCCCGATGAATGCGGTGATCAGCATCCTGGAGCTGGCGCTCAAGCGTGCCGCCGACCAGCCCATCGACCGTGCCAGCATCGAAGTGGCCTACGGTTCCGCGCGCAGCCTGCTGGAGCTGATCGGCGACATCCTCGATATCGCCAGGATCGAGTCCGGCCGCCTCAACCTGGCACCGAGCCGGGCCAACCTGCGGGAGCTGGTGGAGTCCGTGGCTCGGGTTTTCGACGGGCTGGCGCGGCAGAAGCGCCTGAACCTCGTCCTGGAGATCGACTCCAGCATCCAGGGCGATGTGCTGGTGGACGGCCTGCGCTTCAAGCAGATCCTCTCCAACCTGGTCAGCAACGCCATCAAGTTCACCCGCGAAGGCAGCGTTCGCGTGCACATCGAGGGCGAGGAGCCGGAACCGGGCATGTTGCGGGTCAGCCTGCGCGTGGAAGACACCGGCATCGGCATCTCCGAGGAAGACCAGGCGCGCCTGTTCCGCCCCTTCGCCCAGGTGGAACGGGGCTTCCAGCAGACCGAGGGGACGGGCCTGGGGCTGGTCATCTGCCGCTCACTCTGCGAGATGATGGGCGGCCGCCTGACCCTTTCCAGCGTCCCCGGCCAGGGCACCCGGGTGGATGTGGAGCTGCGTCTGCACCGTCTCGACCCGGTGGCGGTGCCGGACGCCCCGGCGCCGGCGAGGAGCGACGCAAGGCGCCGGCTGCGGGTACTGGTGGTGGACGACCATCCGGTGAACCGGCAGATCCTCGCCCAGCAGCTGGACCACCTCGGACACGAGGTGGTGGAAGCGGAAAACGGCGTGGATGCGCTGGCGGCCTGGCAGTCCGGGCATTTCGACGTGGTGGCCACCGACTGCCATATGCCGAGGATGAACGGCGCCGACCTCGCCCGTGCCATCCGCGAACAGGAGAGGGCGGACGGGCTGGCGCCGACCCTGATCCTCGGGCTGACCGCCGACGCCCAGCAGGAAGAAGTCGAGCGGGGCATCCAGGCCGGCATGGATGACTGCCTGGTCAAGCCGATCGGGCTCGATGTGCTGGAGGAGAAGCTGTTCGGCCTGGCCGGTGGCGAGCCGTCCGCGGAGACGCTGAGCGGGGGCGGCGTGGAACTGGAAGCCGGCCCGCAGCTGTTCGACCTGGCACCGCTGACACCCTTGACCGGAGGAGACCCGGGCCTGATCCGCAACCTGGTGACGGAACTGCTCAATACCAATCGACGCGACCTGGAGCCCCTGGTCCAGCTTGCCGAGCGGGATGACGCCCCGGGGCTCGCCGAACTCGCTCACCGCCTCAAGGGCGCGGCGCGGGTGGTCAGGGCGGAATTGCTCATCGCCGCCTGCAACCGGCTGGAACAGGCCTGCAAGGGCGCGGCGCCAGTGCCCGTCGAATTGCGGGCGGGCGCAGAGGGGGTGCGCGAGGCGATGCTGGAACTGGAGCGGGGGCTGACGGAATGGATGGCCCAGGGGGATCACTGACCCTTGGTGCTTTCCGCCAACAGGGCGCGGAACCTTTCAGGGTCCAGGGGACGGGAAAACAGGAAACCCTGGGCCAGCTCGCAACCCAGGGACAGCAGACGCTCGCGCTGTTCGGCGGTTTCCACCCCCTCCACCACCAGGCTCAGGTCCATCGCCTCCGCCAGGGCCACTGCGCTGCTGATGATGGCGCCGCTACGGGGCTGGTTCTGCAGCTTGCCAACGAAGGCGCCATCCAGCTTGACCTGGCTGAAGGGCAGCTCGCAGAGGCGGTCGAGGGATGAGTAGCCCGCGCCGAAGTCGTCCATGGCCAGGCCGCAGCCCATCAGGCGCAGGCGTACCAGGCTCTCCAGGCTGGCGGCCGGCGCCTCCAGCAGGCCGGTCTCGGTGAGTTCGAAGGTCAGGCCTTCGCCCGGCAGGCCGGCTTCTTCCAGGACCTGCCCCACGCGCGTGGCGATATCGCTGCCGCCCAACTGATGGGGTTGCAGGTTGAAGGCCAGGTTGACCTGCCGGCCGTTGCGGGCCAGCTCCTGCTGCAGCGCCAACCCCTGCTGGAAGAGTTGCCAGAACAACCGGTCGATCAGCCCATGGGCTTCCATCGCCGGCAGGAACTGCCCCGGCGAAAGTACGCCACGCCGAGGGTGGCGCCAGCGGGCCAGGACCTCCGCTCCGTGCAGCGCGCCGCTTTGCAGATGCACCTTGGGCTGGTACCAGGCCTCGAACTCGCCCTGCTCCAGGCCCAGGAGGATCTCGTCCAGCATCGGCGGCTCCTGGTCCACGGACGGGACCGGGCGCGTCGGTTGCAGGCGCTTGTGGCGTTCGATCATCTGGCCGGCGCGCTGGAGATCGAAAGGCTTGCCCAGGTCGCCGAGGAACTCCAGGTCCAGGCAACGGGCCAGGGCGTGGGTCGCCTGGCGTAGCTCCGGTTCCACCGCGCTGCTGAGGATCACCGAACGCACCAGCCCCGACTGGCTGGCGCGGCGCAGGAACTCGAGGCCGTCCATGCCCGCCATGCGCAGGTCGCAGAGCACGATGTCGACGCCGCCGCAGGCGTCCAGCACGGCCAGGGCATCGGCGCCGTCCGCGGCTTCGTGAATGCGCCCCAGCCCCAGTTGACGCAGGGCGGTGACGGCGACCAGGCGCTGGAAGGGTTCGTCTTCCAGCACCAGGATGCTCAGGTTTTTCATGGGGAGGGCTCGACAGGAATAGGTATCCCGGCCAAGTTACTCAGCGTCAGGAGGTTTCATCTAGGAGACGTCTCCTGTGATCTTGTAGGAAAATTCACCGGTGACGCTGTTTCGTCACCTTTGCGGGCTGCGTCAAGGATGCCCGGTCCCACTGGCTTCGAGGTCGAAATGAGAAGTGCCCTGATAGTCGACGATCATCCGGTCATCCGCATGGCAGTCCGCATGCTGTTGGAGCGCAACGACATGGTGGTCGTTGGCGAGGCCGACAATGGCGTCGATGCCTTGCAGCTGATTCGTCAGCACGAGCCGGATATCGTCATCCTGGATATCGGCATTCCACGGCTCGATGGCCTGAACGTCATCTCGCGCATCCGTGCCCTGGGTCTCGATAGCCATGTGCTGGTGCTCACCGCCCAGCCGGCCGACAGCTTTGCCCAACGCTGTTTCCAGGCCGGCGCCAAGGGCTTCGTCAGCAAGGAAGAGGACCTGCAGAACCTGATTACCGCCATCAACGCCATCAGCGCGGGTTTCACCCTGTTCCCCTCCATGTCCATGGGCGGCAACCAGCCTCCTGCGCTCAGCGAGGCCGAGCTGGTGGGGCGTTTGTCCAACCAGGAGCTGATGGTGTTGCAGTACCTGGCCTCCGGGCTCTCCAACAAGGAAATCGCGGAACGGATGCTGCTCAGCAACAAGACCGTGAGTACCTACAAGACGCGAATCCAGCAGAAGCTCAGCCTGGACTCCCTGCTCGAGCTGATCGAGTTCGCCCGGCGCAACGATCTGGCGGTGCGTCCGGAAGGCTGATGTCCGGATTGGCGGTCCCGCGCGCCGTTTCGATCAGAGCGGTCCCTGCGCGCAGACGAGCCGGTAGCGTTCGTAGTTCGCGGGCCTTTCCGGCGGAAGGGTGTAGGTGGCCGAGCATTGCTGGCTTGACCACTTGATGACCAGCGTTCCCTGGTCCTCTTCCACCAATGCCAGCGCCCGCCCGCTCGGGTCCGAGATCGCCAGTTGCTTGCCGGTGGCATCCTCCAGCGAGGCGCCGAAGGGAATGCGCTGTTGCTGGGCGTCGAACAGCTCGAACTGGACGCGACGGCCCTTCTTCCCTTCGAACCGTGCCCGCACCACCGAGCCTCGCCGTGGGACGACCTGCTGGGTCGCGTTCTCGATCTCGATGCCGCCGCCCAGGTTGCGGGTGTCCAGGGTGATCCAGTTGGTCCGGTACGGCTGGGCGTTGGGCACCACCGCATAGCCGTTGTAGCCGGTGCTCACGCTGTTGTAGTTGCTGATGCCGACGCCCGGGATATCGGGCACCTCGACCAGCGCGAAGGTCTCGCCCACGGGCTGGCCCAGGTTGATGCCACCGGCATGGGCCACCACCGAGCCTGCCAGGGTGAGGCTCTCGGAGGTATAGCCGCGCCCCTTGCTGTAGCCCAGGCCGACGTCGGCGAAGGAGGTGCGGCTGTGCAGGCTGGCGGAACCGGCACTGCCGCTGTTGTTGTTGTGGCTGCCCTGTACCGAGTACGACGTGTCGCTGTCTTCGGACAGGTAGCCGTTCACGCCTGCCTGGGTGCTGTCGTTGTGTTTCTGGCTGCTGGTGGAGACGTAGGCGCGAGGGGCGCGGGACCACGATCCCAGGGGGAAGGACACCGAGAGGTTGAGCTGGGTATCCCTGTCGCTCGACTGGTGGGACGATCCGAGATTGCGCGTCTGGGACACGCTGAAGTTGTAGGTGACGTCCCTCCAGCTGTTGGAGTAGCCGGCGGACAGGCTCCGCGAGCCGCCCCGGTTCCAGTAGCGCTCATCGCTGGCGTTGATGTAGAGGGTGCCGTAACGGTAGTTGCCCAGGCTCTGGTTGACGGTCAGGTCGGTACGGATCTTCGACCGGCCCCTTGCGTAGCTGACGCCATCGCTCAGTTCCTGCACATGGTCGGAGAGCGTCCGGTAGCCCTCGGTGGAATAGCGGTAGGCCGCCAGGGTGAAGCTCGTGTCCGTGCCGGTGAAGGTCTTGGCGTACAGCGCCCGCAAGCTGTTGCCGGTTGCGGAGAGCCCGCGAACCCGGCTGGACGAGTGGGTCATGTCGACCGAGAAGGCGCCGATGGTGGTGTTCCGCCCGGCGCCGATGGCGACGGCGTTGAAGTCCTGGGTCGCCTGGGCACCGGCGATGCCGGTGAGGTTGCTGCTCACCCCGTAGGTCATGGTGCCGCTGACGAAGTTCGGGGTCTTGAGGCCGTCGGTGTTGCTGTTGAACTGGCCGCCCGACACGCTGTACTTCAGCTGCCCCTCGCGGATCATCGTCGGCAGGCTGGAGAAGGCCTGCCTGGTGACGCGGCGGCGGCCATCCGCCTCGATGACGGCCACCTCCAGGTCGCCGTTTGACCCGGTGGGATAGATGTCGGTGATCTCGAAGGGGCCGGGGGCCACGGTCGTGGAGTAGAGCACGTAGCCGTTCTGGCGAATCTCCACCGTGGCGTTGGTTTCCGCAAAGCCACGGATCACCGGCGCATAGCCCCGTTCGCTGTCGGCCCGCATGCCCTCGTCGGACGCCAGCTTGATACCCCGGTAGCGGACGCTGTCGAACAGGTCGGCGTCGGAGTAGATCTCGCCCAGGGTGAACTGACCCTTCAGCCTGGTCATATCGCGCTGGAGGTAGGTCCGGTTGCTGGTGAACTTGCTCTTGCGGCCAGTACCGGTGCGGTAGTTGGATTCGTTGCGCAGCCGCCAGGCGCCCAGGTTCAAGCCGTTGCGCAGGCCCAGGTTGTTGGCGGTCTGGCGGCCGTAGTCGTCCTTGTTGCGGTTGGCGTTGAGCTGGTAGTTGATGAAGGCGGCGGTGACGCCGTTGTCCCAGAGCGCGGGGTCGACGTAGCCGCGTCGGCCCCGGAGCATGGCTACCTGCGGAACGCTGACGTAGAGGCGCAGGCGCGTCGGCTCGTAGCGCAGGGTGGCCTGGTCGATCAGCGCGGGCAGGTCGTAGCAGGCCTGGGGTGCCTCCGGCCGCAGCTTGCCCTGCTCCACCAGCTTGGCCAGGTCGATGCCCAGCAGTTCGAGCATGTCGTAGTGCAGGCAGGGCTCGACCGCGCCCGTTTGCGGGTTGCGCACGAACTCGATGTCCCGGCGCCCCACCAGCACCTGGTTGCCATAGATGTCGACGCGGTAGACGCCGGGCAGGGTGCTGTTATCGCGCAGCAGCTGTTGCAGGTCCACGGGCGACGGCGCGCCCTTCAGGAAGGAGGTATTGAACGCTTCGGCCTGTGGGTCGCTCGCCTGTGGCGCTACCGGGGCTTCGGCTCCGAGCGCCAGGCTGGGAAGAGCCAGGGAAATGGCTAACGCGAGTTTACTGGGAGGAATGGCAGACAGAGCCGTCCGTCTACCCAGTCCAGTGGAGTGACCAGGCCAAATGCTCATTTCTCAACGCCTGCAAAAAGTCAGGTTCACCTCCGACAGGCATGAAGAGGGCCGGGCAGGGGCGCTCGGCGCCTGCCGGAGATGAACCTTGGGATTGTTATGGTGCTGTTACAGAGCTTGCTCGGACCGCTGTGCCGTGACGCCCTCGGAGTTGCCGGTCGAGAGCCTTGCGGCGTAGGGCACCTGCGCTCCGTAGTCGTTGATGACGGAGAACCTCAGCTCCGGATCGTGCGTGGCGGGCACCTGCTTGACGGTGAAGGACCGTTGTTGCCCGGGCGCGATCATGGTCGAGTCCACCACGGCTTCACCCTTGCCAAGGCGCACGTCGGACATGGAAACGTGATACAGGCTCGGGTTCCTGACCTTGAGCTCGGCCGTGTTGCCGCGGGTTTCCAGGGTCCAGCGCAGCTCTTCCGGCGCCACTCGGGCATCGCCGGCCAGGCCGGCCGGGCGGAAGAACACCTTGATCCGCTGGTTGACCGCCAGTTGCAGGATGTTCTTCCCCGGCACGGCCTGGGGAATTTCCTGCACGTTCAGCCAGACGACCGACTCACGGTCGCTGGGCAGGCCGCTGCCTTCGTAGAGGATGCGCAGCAGTTGTCGTTCGTTCGCCGGTATCCGGGCAAGCGGGGGTGTCACGGCGAGGGGCGGCGGCGTATCCGAGTCGTCTCCACTGTCGAGCCAGGACTGCACCAGTGCGGCTTGTCCGGTATTGCGCACCATGATGCTGGCTTCTTTCTCGGAGCCCTTGAAAACGATACGCGTGGCGCTCAGGGATATTCCGGCGGACACATGGGATGCGAGCACCAGGCTCAGGACGCCCAGGCAGGCGGAGATCTTGCGAAGGGCCATAACTGTTACCACTGGATTGCGTAGAGGAGGCGGGGCCCGGAGGCCCCGCCAGTCATGGAAGCAGGTCGGCTGCTTACTCGTAGTGCAGGATGAACGGCAGGGTGGCGTTACCGTCACCGGGAGTGGCGGTCTTCGGATCGGCGGTGGTCACGTAGGCGGCGGCGAAGGTCAGGGTGGCGTCGCCACCGTTCAGAGTGCTCTCGATCTTGGCCTCAGTGTTCAGGTCGATGATGTTACCGTCGCGGTCCAGGATGGCGATGCCGACGTTCTTGGCGGCGCCGGAGCCTTCCAGCTTCAGGACTTTCTTGCCGTTGACGACGCCGGAACCACCGTTCTTGGCGTCGAACGTCATGGAAACCTTGGTGCCGGCGTTGCAGTTGAGCTTCAGGCTGATGTCGTTGGCCGACAGGCGGCCAGCGGTCGGAGCGGTGTCGGTGCCCATGTCCTTGATGGAAATGTTGCCCATGTCAACCGCGATGGCCTTTTCCTTGCCGGTGCTGCCTTCGACGGAGCAGGCGTCGTTGTTGATCACGCCGGTGAAGCTGATCTGGCCACCACCTGCACGGGTGGCCTGCGGGGCGGGCGGATCCTCGGCGAAGACGGAACCGCTGGCGGCGATGACGGACATGGCCAGGACGGCGAGGGAAAACTTCTTCATGTGAATCTCCATAGATATGAAAAGTGCTGCATCGAAATGCCCGGCAAAGTTAATTTATTGGCGTTTTTCGGCGCTATCGGCCCGCTCTCTCTTCCATGTAAGGGCATGCTTACAAGGTTGTCGCTGTTTTCTTTGATTGAGTTTTCACGGGCTGTCCGGAAGTGCCGAGATAAACGGGCGCCAATGTTTTTGCCGTCCCGGTGCAGCCTTCTCCGGTATCCTGATTTACTTTGTCAGTATGTGTAGGAAGTTTCCTGCGGGTTTGGCGTTGCCCGAGAAGTTTGGTTGGGGGCTTGGATAGTCTGATATGGGACTTGCAACTGGTCAGTCCACTGTTAGTGCGATCGAGCGATATTCATTTGAACTTGGGAAACCAGGTCCTGAGGGCATGGTCATGAGTCACCAGCCTCTGGCTATGACGACTCAAGTTGTCTGGATGGAGCGACGGAGTCGACCGGTGCGGTGGAGTTCGTAGGGTGGATGTCGATTTTTACATCCACCAGCGGAGTCCGGCCGAACCGGGGATGGTGGACCGGTGGAGCGTGGTCCACCCTACGATGTTCCGTAGCCCGGATTTCATCTGGGCTACGTTTCTCGGACCACCGCGGCCCGCACCAACCTACGCACCTGTAGGAGCGAATTCATTCGCGAAAGCGGACCGCAGGTCCGCCCGGTAAGCACCGGGACCAGCTTCGCTGGCCAATCGCGATTGAAATCGCTCCCACGGTATCGAGGCTGGTGGATGTGAAAAGCGACATCCTCCCCTACGGAGTCCGAGTCAGTAGCCCGATACCTATCAGCCCTGTCCGCATGGGTATCGCTCCGCTCCACCCATCCTACAAGTTGGCGGTGAGCCAGGCGTGTCAGTTGAAGGTGACGGTGACGATCTTGCCGTTGTGCGCGACGGCGGTCGTCGTGATGGAGGAGGTATCGACGATGCCGGCGCACAGGTTGCTCCACGGCGGCACGGGGCCGGCCTGTTTCGGACTGGTGCCGTTGTCCCGCCCGGCGTGGCGGTACCATTCCGAAGCGGGCATGTCGCAGGCGCCAACGACGATCGCCCCGGTGAAGTGGATGACGCCGCTGATGCTACCCGACCCATTTGCATGAACACCCGACGAAGCGATAACCAGACCAACCACAGCTGCAATCTTGTTGATTTTCATCTTCCGCTCTCCTTGGTGGCTTACATCGTCTCGGCTGCCTGGCTGTTCATGCCTGCGGGGATCCCGGAGGTGAGCCTTGAGCAAACCGGCGTGACATCAGATTGATATCAAAATGGCATCTTTTTGCAATGCGTTGCCATCATCTGGCCGGCACTTGGAAGGCCCTTTCATAGAGCTTTCTCTCTTGTTTGCTGGGTTTGTAGGAAGCTTCCTTTCAATTCGGTGAATAGCTTCGTTATCACTCGGAAAATTCCCGTTAGTCGCGAGCGATTCGTACGCAGCTTTCTGTAAGTAAATAGCGAATTTTCTTCAGCGTTGAACTGATGATTCCTAAAAGATGTAGGAATAATCCCAGTTCAGATAATGGCGAAATAATGGCTCTTTTCGGGGCGTAACCACAGTTCGCAGGATGGGGCGGGCGGCGTTCCGCGAGCGGAGCGAAACCCATGCTGTCGGCTCGAGCGTCCGAGCCGCCGGCGGGCGCGCAAAAAAAGCCCCCGCCGGGGCCGACATCCCGACGGGGGCGAGGGTGGTCCTCGAGGGGACCTCAGTGTGTGCGGTCGTACCAGGCGCGAAGGAGCGTCGCGGCTAGGCCGTAGAGCGTCAGCAGGATGGCGAAGCCGAGGCACGGGGACATGGCTTCGCCTCCCTTGGGTTTACTCGGCGCCTACCTGGCGCAGCTTGGTGGCCGGGGTGTCGCCGAGGTTGTTGAGCACGCGCTCGCTGTACCAGTCGAGGAAGTTGATCACGCCGAACTCGTAGGTCTTGGAGTAGGGCCCCGGCTGGTAGGCGGTGGAGTTGATGCCGCGCTGGTTCTCTTCGGCCAGGCGACGGTCCTGGTCGTTGGTGGCATCCCAGACCTCGCGCAGGCGGGCGACGTCGTAGTCCTCGCCTTCCACGGCGTCCTTGTGCACCAGCCACTTGGTGGTGACCATGGTTTCCTGGGCGCTGATGGGCCACACGGTGAAGACGATCATGTGGTCGCCCATGCAGTGGTTCCAGGCGTGGGGCAGGTGAAGGATGCGCATGGAGCCCAGGTCCGGGTTCTTGATGCGGCCCATGAGTTTCTTGCAGCCCTGCTTGCCGTCCATGGTCATGGAGACGGTGCCGTCGAGCAGCGGCATGCGCACGATGCGGTTGCGCAGGCCGAAGCTGGCGTGGGCGTAGGGAATCTTCTCTTCGTCCCAGGCCTTGGTGCAGGCGGCGACCTGGTCCTTGAACGCCTGGCTGGCGCGCGGGTCGGTGACGTCGTCCCATTCCAGCAGGGTTTTCAGCAGTTCCGGGTGCGAACCATTGCAGTGGTAGCACTCGCGGTTGTTCTCGATCACCAGCTTCCAGTTGGCCTTTTCCATCAAGGTGGTCTGCACGGCCACCTTGGTGTTCTCCATGTCGTACGGCTCCATGTAATGGGCCAGGGTGGCGAGGAAGTCGTCGATGGCCGGCGGGTTTTCCGACAGGTTGACGAAGATGTAGCCGCCAGCGCTCTTCACGTGCACGGGCTTGAGGTTGTAGTCCTTGAGGTCGAAATCGGCGCCCATTTCGGTGCCGGCGAACAGCAGGCGGCCGTCCAGTTCGTAGGTCCACTGGTGGTAGGGGCAGACCAGCTTGGCGACCTTGCCCTTGTCGCTGACGCACAGGCGCGAGCCACGGTGGCGGCAGACGTTGTGGAAGGCATGGATCTGGCCTTCGGCGCCACGGATGACGATGATCGGGTTGTCGCCGACCTGCAGGGTCAGGTAGTTGCCCTTGGCGGGGATCTCGCAGGTCATGCCGGCGATCAGCCACTCCTTGTGGAAGATCTCCTGCATGTCGATCTGGAACAGGCGCTCGTCGCTATAGAACGGCTGCGGCAGGGAGAAGCTGTGGTCGCGCTCGCGGAGCATTTCGGCCGTGGCCTTGCGTGCGGGTTGAAGCGGATCGCCCAGGCTCAGGGTGGAAGTGACGTCCATCGGTAACTCCTCAATGGCTGGTCGCATTCGCGACCGCCGCAAAAAGTGGCTGTTTCGGTTGTCACGCAAGGCGGCGTGACCTGCCCTCGTTTCTTGCCTGCCGAATGGCTGCCCGGTTGCGGGGGCGAGGGTGGCTCGCTCGAAAACCTTGTGGTTCGGCTGGGATTCAGTGTGCTGGCGCGGGGAGGTACGACCTTATCTGCGGGCGACATGGGGGCATCCGTTTCCGACGGGGGAGGCCCGGTGGTTGCTGGCAGGTCGCGATAAGCATGTGAATGTCGCAGACAGGTAAATGGGCTGTTTTTGCGTTATTCACAATCCATCGCAATAGGCCGATTTCCGGCCGCGCGGAGCAGCGTCCATGACCAATAACTTCCTCAATCCCATCACGACCCAGACCTGGACCAACGGCCGGCACATGGTTCGCTGCGTCAAGGCGATCCAGGAAACCTGGGATGTGCGCACCTTCTGTTTCATGGCCGACCAGCCGATGGTGTTCTTCTTCAAGCCGGGGCAATTCGTGACCCTGGAACTGGAGATCGACGGCCAGCCGATCATGCGCTCCTACACCATTTCCAGCTCGCCCTCGGTGCCCTACAGCTTCTCCCTGACCATCAAGCGCGTGCCGGGCGGCAAGGTCTCCAACTGGCTGCACGACAACCTCAAGGAGGGTGACGTGTTGCCGGTGCACGGCCCTGTGGGGCGGTTCAACGCCATCGACTTCCCGGCGGACAAGGTCCTGTTCCTTTCCGGCGGCGTCGGCATCACCCCGGTGATGTCCATGGCGCGCTGGTTCTTCGATACCAACGGCGCGGTTGACATGATTTTCGTGCACAGCGCGCGCACGCCGAAGGACATCATCTACCACCGCGAGCTGCGCCACATGGCCTCGCGCATCGAGAACTTCAAGCTGCACCTGATCTGCGAGAAGTACGAGATCGGCGAGACCTGGTCCGGCTATCGCGGCTACCTGAGCCGGGCGATGCTCGACCTGATCGCCGGCGACTTCATGGAGCGCGAGATCTTCTGCTGCGGCCCGACGCCCTACATGTCGGCGGTCAAGCGTCTGCTGGAAGCTGCAGGCTTCGACATGGAGCGATACCACGAAGAGGCCTTCGGCCCGACCCCGCCGGAAATCCGCGAAGAGGTGAGGGAACATGCCGCCGAAGCGGCCGAGGCGGCCGCCGAAGTGCCGGCCGGCGCCATGAACCTGGTGGAGTTCACCAGCACCGGCAAGAGCATCCACATCGCCCCCGGCGAGACCGTGCACGCGGCTGCCGCCAAGGTCGGCCTGCATATTCCCAAGGCCTGCGGCATGGGCATCTGCGGCACCTGCAAGGTGATGAAGACCTCCGGCGACGTGGAGATGGAGCATAACGGCGGCATCACCGACGAAGATGTGGCCGAGGGTTACATCCTGTCCTGCTGCAGCGTCCCCAAAGGCGACGTATCCATCGACTATTGATGGTTTTCTGAGCACCTCCCGCCAGCTCGCGCCCGCCGCGGGCTGGCGCCATCTGTCCACAGCTTGTGGACCCTGCCTTGCACAGTTGCTGTGTGCAACTCGCTGAAATCGCTGGAAAAATCACCAATCCTCGGCAGCCCTTGCAGGGCCTGGGCAAGCACCAGGGACGAACAGCTTTTCCACAAGCTGGTCCACTGTTGGTGGGGGCAACCCACTATGCTTGACCAGGTTGTCCTCCCGCCGGCACTGCCAGCGCCGGTTCCTTGCGTCCTGCCAGAGGGGTCCATGCGATGAAACTCTTCTATTCCCCCGGGGCCTGTTCCCTCGCCATCCACATCGTCCTGCGCGAGATCGGCCAGCCTTTCAGCCTCGAGAAGGTCGAACTGGGCGACCACAAGACCACCAGCGGTGACGACTACTACCGCTTCAACCCCAAGGGCTACGTGCCCCTGCTGGAGCTGGACAACGGCCAGTCGCTGACCGAAGGGCCGGTGATCTGCCAGTACCTGTGCGACCAGGCCGGCCGCACCGACCTGATGCCCGCCGCCGGCTCGCTGCTGCGCTACCGGGTGATGGAATGGCAGTCCTTCATCACCAGCGAGCTGCACAAGAGTTTCGGCGCCCTGTTCAACCCGATGCTGGACGACAAGGCCAAGGAGATCTTTTCAGGCATGGCCCACCGCCGCCTGCAGTGGACTTCCGAGCAACTGCGCGGTCGCCAGTACCTGACCGGCGACGACTTCACCGCGGCGGATGCCTACCTCTTCACCGTGGCCAACTGGGCGGGATTCCTGAACATGGATATCTCCGATTGCCTGGATCTCCAGGAATTCCAGAGCCGCGTGGCGGCCCGTCCGGCCGTGCAGGAGGCGTTGAAGGCGGAGGGGTTGGCGTAGGGGCGATTTCAATCGCCGCGGGCGGCGATACCGCATTCCCTGAGTGCGAGGGCTTTTCATTGTGGGGGCGAATTCATTCGCCAAGGGCAGCGCAGCTGCCCCCTGGAGGCTCCATTGGGCAGGCCTTCGGCCTGCTTGGCGAATGAATTCGCCCCTACAGGAACATTGCCCCGGCGTCCGGCTCAATCCTCCTCCTGCACTGCCTTGTAGGCCCCGGCCAGCTTCTGCTGTACATCCTGCGGCGCGGCGGCGTAATGGCTGAGGACCATGCTGAAGGCGCCATGGCCCTGGGTGATGGCCTTGAGGCGGCCGGCATAGCCATCCAGTTCGGCAAGGGGAACCTGGCCGTAGACCAGGGCCAGCCCCTGGGACAGGGACTCGGTGCCCGTCACCTGGCCGCGGCGGCCGATCAGGTCGGTGGTGATATCGCCCAGGTTGTTCTCCGGCGCAGTCACCTCGACTGAGACTATGGGTTCCAGCACGACTTCGCCGGCGCTGCGCAGGGCGTCGAGCATCGCCTTGCGCCCGGCGGCCTGGAAGGCGATGTCCTTGGAGTCCACCGGATGGTGCTTGCCATCGTGGACCGTGACCTTGACGTCCTCCACCGGCAATCCGGCCAGGGGCCCGCAGGCCAGCACCGAGCGCACGCCCTTTTCCACCGAGGGAATGAACTGGGAGGGGATCACGCCGCCCTTCACCTCGTCGGCGAAGGCGAAGCCGTGCCCCCGGGGCAGGGGTTCGATGCGCAGGAATACCTCGCCGAACTGGCCGGCGCCGCCGGTCTGCTTCTTGTGCCTGCTGTGCCCCTCGGCGGGGCGGACGAGGGTCTCGCGATAGGGCACCTTGGGCGGGCGGGTCTCCACCTCCAGCTTGTAGGTGCCGGTGATGCGGTCCAGCAGGTAGCGCAGGTGCAACTCGCCCATGCCGCGCAGGACGGTCTCCTGGGTCGAGGCCTGGTAGTCCAGTTTCACGCAGGGGTCTTCGGCCTGCAGCCGGTTCAGCACCTCCGCGATGCGCTGCTCGTCGCCCCGGCGCTTGGCCTCGATGGCCAGGCCCTGCATGGGCGCGGGGAAATCCAGGGGCTTGAGGTGGATCTGGTCTTCGTCATGGGAGTCGTGCAGCACCGAGTCGAACTCCACCTCGTCCACCTTGGTCAGGGCGCCGAAGTCGCCGGGGATCAACCGGCTCACCTCCTCATGACGCTTGCCCTGCAGGCGCAGCAGGTGGCCGAGCTTGAACGGCTTGCGGCCGTCGCCGACGAACAGCTGCATGTCTCGGACCAGGGTGCCCTGGTGCACGCGGAAGATGCCGAGCTTGCCCACGAAAGGGTCGATCACCACCTTGAACACATGGGCCAGCACGTGCTGCTCCGGGTCCGGCCTGGAGCGGAAGGCCTTGGCGTCCGCATCCTCGCCCTTGAGGAACAGCGGCGGATTGCCTTCGGTCGGGTTGGGCGCCAGCCGCGCGAGGATATCCAGCAGTTCGTCGACCCCTGCACCGGTGCGCGCGGAGGTGAAACAGAGGGGGATCAGGTGCCCTTCGCGCAGTGCCCGCTCGAAGGGCTCGTGCAATTCCGCCGGGGCGATCTCGCCCTGCTCCAGATAGCGCGCCATCAGCTCCTCGTCCACCTCCACCACCTGGTCCACCAGGGCCTGGTGGGCATCGGCCACCGAGGAGAAGTCGGCCTCGCCATCAGGGGCGAAGAAACAGTCGACCACGCGGCTGGCATTGTCCGCCGGCAGGTTCAGCGGCAGCACTTCCTTGCCGAAGGCCTCCCGCAGGTTGGCCAGCAGGGCGGGGAGGTCCACCCGCTCGGCGTCGATCTTGTTCACCACCAGCATGCGGCACAGGCCGCGCTCGGCCGCCAGGTTCATCATGCGGCGGGTGTTGAGCTCGATGCCGTTCTGCGCGTTGACCACCACCAGCGCGGTTTCCACCGCCGCCAGGGCTGCGATGGACTGGCCGATGAAGTCCGGGTAGCCGGGGGTGTCGATCAGGTTCAGCTCGGCGCCGGCGTGGCTGCAGTGGGCCAGGGCGGAGGCGAGGGAGTGGTGGTACTCGCGCTCCAGCGGGTCGAAGTCGCACACCGTGTCGCCGCGTTCCAGGCTGCCGGCACTGGGGATGGCGCCGCTGCGGTGCAGCAGGGCTTCGGTCAGGCTGGTCTTGCCGCTGTCGCCCTGGCCGACCAGGGCGATCGTTCGAATGGATTCCACCGAGTAGTTCGCCATGAGCACCTCCGCGCACTGGGGTGTTTCCAGTATAGGCAGGCACCCCGTACCTGCCCCGGAACCGCCGAGATTGCTGCAACTCGTTGATATCGTTCGAAAAATGAACAAGTCCAGGCAGGCCGCGCCAGTCCTGGCGCGGAAACGGGTCTGTACAGCTTGTCCACAGAAGGTTCCACCGGCTTTGTGAGTAAAGGTGCACTTTTCCACCGCCTTCCGGCTGTTTCAGGCAATGGCAGGCGACAAAAAGCGGGTTGATCGGCAAATGAGCGGGGCTCTGTACAGGGCGTGGTTATTGGCCTAGGGCAGTTTACCAACGTCTTATGCACAGGGATGTGAACGGATTTTGTGCGCAAGTTTTCGGCGAGAGGGGCCTCTTCTGCATGAAGTTTGCTGAAAGCCAGGAACGGCGCGGTTTTCGTTGTACAGGGCGCTTCACAGCTTTTCCACAGACTTATCCACTTTTATTGGGGGTAAGAGACCCTCCGTTGATAGGTGATCAAAAAACAAGCAGAAGGGTGTATCGCAGGTGAGACAAGGGCTTCAGCGACTTTTCCACAGCTTGTGTACCTTTCGCTGCACAGCTTCTGTGAGAAAGAAGGCCAAGTCCTTGAAATCGATCAGGAAATATCCAATGGGCGGAAAGCCGCGGCAGGCGTGGGCCGCAGCCTGGGCTCTACAGATTGTCCACAGCTTGGTCCACGGAAATCGGGGGTAAGGCGGCAAATTGGGGGAAACCCTGTAGGGGCGAATTCATTCGCCAAGCAGGCCGAAGGTCTGCCCTGTCGAGTCCTGCAGGGCTGCTGCGCAGCCCATGGCGATTGAAATCGCCCCTACAGGGAAGAGGAGTTGGCTCTATGCCCCCATCGCCGCGCGGATATCCGCGGCCAGCTCGCGCACGCGGTCCATCTCGGTGTCCCAGGAGCACATGAAGCGGGCGCCGCCGGCGCCGATGAAGGTGTAGAAGCGCCAGCCCTTGTCGCGCAGGTGTTCCAGAGCCGGCTCGGACATCTGCAGGAACACGCCGTTGGCTTCCACCGGGAACATCAGGCTGATGCCGGGGACGTCGGCCACCAGCTCGGCCAGCAGTTGTGCACAGGCGTTGGCGTGGTTGCCGTAGTGCAGCCAGGCGCCATCCTGCAGCAGGCCGACCCAGGGGGCGGCGAGAAAGCGCATTTTCGACGCCAGTTGGCCAGCCTGTTTGCAGCGGTAGTCGAAATCTTCGGCCAGGTCGCGGTTGAAGAAGAGGATGGCCTCGCCCACCGCCATGCCGTTCTTGGTGCCGCCGAAGCAGAGCACATCCACCCCGGCCTTCCAGGTCAGGTCGGCCGGCGAGCAGCCGAGGAAGGCGCAGGCGTTGGCGAACCGCGCGCCGTCCATGTGCAGGTTCAGGCCCAGCTCCTTGCACACCTGGCTGATGGCGCGGATTTCCTCGGGGCGGTAGACGGTGCCCACTTCCGTGGCCTGGGTGAGGGTGACCACGCGGGGTTTGGGGTAGTGGATATCCTGGCGCTTCAAGGCGATTTCGCGGATCGCCTCGGGGGTCAGCTTGCCGTCGGCGGTTTTCGCCAGCAGCAGCTTGGAACCGTTGGAGAAGAACTCCGGCGCGCCGCATTCGTCGGTCTCGACGTGGGCGGTCTCGGAGCAGATCACGCTGTGGTAGCTCTGGCACAGCGAAGCCAGGGCCAGGGAGTTGGCGGCGGTGCCGTTGAAGGCGAAGAAGACCTCGCAGTCGGTCTCGAACAACTGACGGAAGTGGTCGGCGGCGCGGGCCGTCCACTGGTCCTCGCCGTAGGCTCGCTCATGGCCGCGATTGGCCTCGGCCATCGCGGCCCAGGCTTCCGGGCAGATGCCGGAGTAGTTGTCGCTGGCGAATTGCTGGGTCTGGTCGGTCATGTCCTGGTCCTTTTGTCCGTTCGCCTGCAGGCACAGGCGTATGGGGCCTAACTTTACGCCAGGTTGCAGTCTCGGGATTCGCTCATGGCGACATCCTTTTCTGCCAGCGGCGCGTGATCAGAGAAAGGGAACTCCACCTGGAGCGGCTGCCTCAGAACTCAAGAGCGCGCCTTTCCCGAAGGAGGAAACGACATGCGTTACCCGACCCTCATTGCACTACTCGCTCCCCTGCTGATCGGCCTGCCGGCCGTTGCCGCGCAGTGGCCCAGCGGCGAGCGCGAGCACTTCATCCAGGAGTGCAAGAGCAGCGCACAGGCCAGTATCTCCGCGGACAAGCTGCAGCGTTACTGCAGCTGCGCTGCGGACAAGGTCAGCACCGAGTTCAGCACCTCCGAGCTGGAAGAGCTGAAGACCCAGAAGACCCCGCTACCCGAGCAGACCCACCAGCGCCTGCTGAAGGTTTCCCAGTCCTGCCTGAGTCAGCTGAACGGCTGATCGTTTCTTGATCAGATGGCGGCGGCCCAGGCACCACAAGGGCTGCGCGGCCGACCCCACAGTTTGTCCACAGGACGGTCCACGCATTGTGGGGATAGGCATCACCCGGCGGGATACCAGGCCCGCACGCGCTCGCGGAAATCCGCGGGGAAGGCGCGGGCCTTGCGTGCCTGCGTATCGAGGTGCACGCCCACCAGGGTGGTGACAGCGGCTATCTCGCCGGTTTCGTCGTTGCGCATTTCGTGGCGGAAACGGACGGACTTGTCCTTTACCTCCAGCACCCGGGAGTGGACGGACACCACGTCGCCGGCGTGCAGTTCGCGGCGGTACTCGATCTGCTGTTCCACCGCCGCCATGCCGGCGTTTTCCTCCCGCAGCCGCGACGGGGCAAGGCCCAGCAGGGTGAAGAGCTGCCAGGTCGCTTCGTCGAACTTGCCGACGTACCACATCACGTTCATATGGCCCATGTGATCGCAATGCCAGGGATAGACGGCGCCGCGGTAGGTCAGGGTGTCGCTCATGTCAGGCTGCCTCGTGTCGGGTGCAGAACACCGGCATCCGCGCTGGATGGGGATTCCTTCGCGTTCATGACTGCTCGAAAACGCCGGGTTCCAGGCTGGTCAATATTTGAACAAAATCCTTTATATCAGTGGCGAACGCCAGGTGCGGCGCGGGTTACAAAATTTAATCGCGCGTTTAATTGTTTGTTCGTTTTTTGATCGGTTCGTGCGAAGACGCCCGTTGCCTGGGCCCTGGACGGGCGCCCACACCTTATCCACAAGCCGTTGCACAGATTCCGGGGACAGCCCATTCGGCAAGCCTCTGAAATGGCTCAGAAAATGACCATTCGAGCGGAGGCGGCGGCTGGCCTGGGGCCGGGCAGGGGCTCTACAGCTTATCCACAGCTTGATCCCCGTTTTCTGTGGGCGAGGGCGGTGGGCAGGTGCATTTTCGGGTCGGATACGGACAGATTTTCCGGGGGCCGGATCGGGAGAATCACCAATAGGGCAGGCCTGCCGGCCTGCATGGCGAATGAGTTCGCCCCCACAAATCCTTCCCACATTGATTCCCGTCGAGGAACCGGCATGGCTATCAGCGTGTTCGACCTGTTCAAGATCGGTATCGGCCCCTCCAGCTCGCATACCGTGGGCCCCATGCGCGCGGCGGCGCTGTTCGCCGCGGCGCTGCGCGAGCGCGGCCTGCTGGCGCAGGTGACACGCGTCGAGGTGCGCCTGTACGGCTCGCTGTCGGCCACCGGCGTCGGCCACGGCACCGACCGCGCGACGCTGATGGGGCTGATGGGCGAATGGCCGGACCGCATCGACCCGAAGCAGATCGCCCCGCGCGTCAAAGCGCTGCAGGCGTCCCGCGAGCTGTTGCTGGACGGCACGCAGCCGGTGGCCTTCGACTGGGCGCGCGACCTGCTGCTGCTGGAGGAGAACCTGCCCTACCACCCCAACGCCATGACCCTGATCGTCTTCGGCGAGGCGGGCGAACTGCACCGCGACACCTACTACTCCATCGGTGGCGGCTTCGTGGTCGACGAGGCGCAGGCGAAAGCCGGCCAGCTGGACCAGGACGCCACCGCACTGCCCTACGATTTTTCCAGCGCCGAGGAGCTGCTGCAGCTCTGCCGGCAGCACCAGCTGCGGGTCTCCGAACTGATGCTGGCCAACGAAAAGGCCTGGCGCAGCGAGGCGGAGATCCGCGCCGGGCTGCTGAAACTCTGGGACGCCATGCAGGAATGCGTGAGCAACGGCCTGGG
>NZ_JBHSOU010000076.1:0-134644 GCF_042656385.1 Pseudomonas sp. GCM10022186 | reverse complement strand
TCCCGGGGCAGGCCTTCGGCCTGCATGGCGAATGAATTCGCCCCCACAAGGAAGCCCCCGTCCGTAGTCCGTAGGGTGGATCACGCTTCATCGATCCACCATGGGCGTTCGGCCGGGTCTCGCTGGTGGACAGAAAGGCGCTGTCCGCCCTACCTCCCAGGGCAAGCCTTCGGCCCGCAGGGCGAAGGCCAGTAGCGGCTGATCCGTCATTCGGCCTGGTCCGCCACCTTGAAACTCAGGCACAGATTGGTGCCCTGGTTCTCCCGGCTGGTCAGGCTGGCCTTGCCGCCAAAGCGCTCCATGATCTGCTTGACCATGATCAGACCGATGCCCAGGCCACCCTGTTTGGTGGTGTAGAAGGATTTGAAGGCCATCATCTCCTGCTGCCGCGACATGCCCTTGCCGCTGTCCTGGATGGACAGGTGCAACCAGCGGCCGCTGGCGTCCGGCGTGGCACGGATGCCCAGGCGGCCGCCATCGGGCATGGCCTCGATGGCGTTGGCGATCACGCTGTTGAGCACCTGCGCCAGCAGCAGCTGATGGCTCACCACCCAGGGCACCGCCGCATCGCCGAATTCCACTTCGATCTTCGACTTCGCCAGTTGCTGGTCGAAGTTGCCCAGGGTGGTACGCACCGCTTCAATCAGGTCCAGCTGCTCCGAATCACCCTGCAATGGCCGCAGGCAGAGCAACAGGTCGCGCACCCAGGCGGACATGCGGTCGACCTGGGTGATGATGTCGTCGATGCATTTGCGCGCCGCTGGCCCCTCCAGTTCCTGGGCCAGCTCGGCGCTGGAACGGATGGACGCCAGCGGATTGCGCAGGCTGTGGGCCACGGCCGAGGACATCTCCCCCAGGCCAACGTAGGTGCGGTTGGCCACCAGCTGGTTCTGCTGCGCCGCCAGCAGCAACGAGGCACGCCGGACTATCCAGTAGAGGCCGAAGTAGATCAGTACGCCGCCGACCACCGTGGCCAGCCAGATCATCCGATAGCCGCGGTTGACCCGATCGATCAGGTCCACCGGTTCCTTGTAGATTTCCACCATGGCCATCACATGGCCCTGGGCATCCGTGAGCGGGATGTAGTTCTCGATGAAGAATATTTTCGGCGCCCGCAGAAACTTCTGCTCCACCTTGCCCTCCTCCACCTCGCTGTACTCCGCCGAGACGTGTCCGCCCGACTCGAAGGCCTCGTCCAGGGCATCGTCGTTGTCGATCCGCTGGCCGATCAGGCCGGGATTGGTGGACCAGACCACGGTGCGGTCCGGCGAGTAGATGGTGGCCAACAGGGAGTCCGGCAGGTGCGAGAGGTGGTCGAGGAACTCCGAACGGGCGCGCTCCCGGCTCTCCGCCGCCCCCTTGGAAAGCATGCCGTAGGGGTGTGGCACCAGCGCATCCCCCATTTCCATGCCCTCGAGGCCGTGATGGCGCATCTCGCCCAAGGCCAGGGTCTGGATGAACTGCGCCGAGAGCATGGCGTCCCGTTCCAGGCTTTCGCTCACCAGGAAACGTGTGGAAACGGTGCCAATGCCAATGGCCACGGTGCCGATGATCACCAGGCTGATCAGGGAGAACCAGCGCAGCAGATTGAACTGCGCAGTGGGCGCGACCTCGTCCTTTCCCATCACCCGCCCCAAGATTGCCGCAACGTCCATAGGCGCCTCCCCCCTGACCTCCCAGACTTATAGCAGGCGCCCTGGCAGGCCGTAAGCCAGGGCTCGCGGGAAATTGCAGCGAGCTGGCGGAACCTCGGCATCGCCGGCAGCAGGCCGGCCCTTCCCGATCAGGCGACAAACGGTGTTACACCAAAGTCGGATATTGCCGTGGTTTTCGCAGCGACAGCGCCGGGCCTCGACTAACGTAAGTTCGTCCCCTTGCAAAGGACAGTTAGAGCCGTCACGGCCGCCACCTCCCCCCGTAAGCTGCATGCGCCGTGACGGCTTCTTTTATCTCCGGGCAGACGACCGATCCGCCTTACCCCCGTTTCACCGCTTGCAGGGTGTAGCTCAGAGGCAGTCGCCAGCGGTCCCGCTTCAACCGCCATTCCCCCACCTCATCCAGCACCATCTGCCCCGGCAGGGCTTCCCAGGGAAGGCTGTCGTGCTCCTCCAGTGCGGTGAGCTGCAGGCCGTGCCTGAGCAACGCGGAAACGATCTCGCCCAGGCCATGGTTCCACTCATGGGTGCGGGTCGCCGTCAGGCTGGCGTCGGTTTCCACATAGCTGCTGTCGTCGTCCCACACCGTTGGCTCGGTTCGCTCGAAATAGGGGTACTCGATCACCAGGGCATCCTCGCGCGCCTCGTTCACCGCGTAGAGCATGGGGTGCCCCTCGCGCATGAACAGCCGTCCGCCGGGTTTCAGCAGGGCGGATACCACCCGCGCCCAGTCATCGATGCGCGGCAGCCAGTTGATGGCGCCGATGCCGGTGTAGACCAGGTCGAAAGCGCCCACCGGCAGCACCTGGTCGGCGGCATAGACGTCGGACTCGACGAAGCCGATCTCCGCCCCACAGCGCTGCGCCAGCAGGCGTGCCTGTTCGAGGGAGGCCGGCGAGAAGTCGAGGCCGGTCATCCGCGCGCCCAGCCGGGCCAGCGAGAGGGTGTCGGTGCCGATATGACACTGCAGATGCACGCCGCTCAGGCCGGCGATGTCACCCAGGCGCGGCAGGTCGAAGCGCACCACCTCCGACAGGTAGCCGGGCTCGGCGACGAAGCGCTCCACCCCGTACTCCCGAGACGCTGCGTGCAGCGGCGCGCGCTCGTCCCAGTTGGCCTTGTTCAGTCGCATGGAATCGCTCATGGGTAGAACTCCTTTCTTCCCTGGGTCAAAAGCGCTGCAACCCTAGCCCCGCTTGAAGGCCGGCGTCTAGCTGTTCTGCACGATCAGCTGCACGCCCGTCACCAGCAGCCCCGCCCAGGCGATGCGGTAGAACCAGCTGTGATTGACTCGGCTCTGCAACCAGATGCCCAGCCACACCCCGAGCACCACCACCGGCGCGAGGGCCAGGCTGGCAGTGAAGCTGGTTGTGGTGAACTGCCCCAGCAGCGCATAGGGCACCAGCTTGATGGCGTTGGTCAGCAGGAAGAAGCAGTTGACCGTGGCCACGTAGCGCACCTTGTCCATCTGCTGCGGCAGCAGGTACATCATGATCGGCGGGCCGCCGGCATGGGCGACGAAGCTGGTGAAGCCGGCGATGCCCGACAGCAGTGTGCCCCTGGCCACCTTCGGTTCACTGGGCGCCTGGGCCGCCGCGGCGTTCAGCACATTGAGCAGGAAGAATGCGATGGCGATGCCGCCGATCATCAGGCCGATCAGCCGCTCGCTGAGCAGGCCGAAGCTCAGGGTGCCCGCCAGCACGCCAAGCAACGCGCCGGGCAACATGATCTTCAGGTTGCGCACGTCCCACTTGCCGTAGAAGCGGCGCAAGCCGGTGATATCCGCCATGCAGAGGATCGGCAACATGATGGCCGCCGCCTGGGTGGGCGGCATCATCAGCGCCAGCAGCGGCACCGCGATGCCGCCCAGGGCGCCGCCGAAGCCGCCTTTGGAAATGCCCGTGAGCAACACGGCGGGAACGCCAAGGAGAAAGAGCTCGACGAAAGACATCGGGGCCCGCCTGTTCGATAGGAGATGGGAAAGGGGCGCCATTATGGCGGGAAAATCGCCGCGGATGGACGGCCTCCCCTCGCCCGTCAATCCACCGTCAGCATCAGGCACATCCCCACTATCAGCAGCCCCGCGGCCGCCAGCGCCGTGCCGGTGCGCACGTGGTTCCAGCGCGTCCACTGCTCCACGTAGCGGCGCCAGGGGGCGACCGCCTCCGGGCTCCCCGCGTCCAACCGTGCCAGGGCGTTGTTGCGCGGAACGTTGCAGGCCAGGGTCACCGTGAAATTGCCCAGCAGGTAGAGCAGGCTGCCCAGCAACAGGAAAAAGGTGCCGGGCATCTCCCAGGTGGTAAGGGCATAGAGGATCAGCAGCGCGCAGGCGCCGGTGGTACCCATGAAGAGGGCGAGGAACCAGCGGTTGAGCACCGTCCGGTTGATGGATTGCATGGCGACGATGCCGGCTTCGGGGTGGATGCGGGCGAGCGCCTGCATCACGAAGTTGGAAAAGGCGAAGAAGAGCCCGCCCATCAGCCCGCAGGCGATGGTGGTGAGGAAGGCCAGCAGGAAGGCCAGGTCGTCGATGAATGCCATGGTCGGCCCCTTGGAGTTGGTGTGGATGCGTCAGGGTTCGCGGACGAGGTTGATTGCCACCCGCCCTCGGCGAATCCGCACGCCCGGTGGTTCGCCCCAAAGCGCGGTCGCCCGTTTGTCGCCCATCTTCCTGCCCTCCTCTGCCCCATGCATTCTGGACCAACCGGGGACTTCTGCCGCCCGGTCGCCATTCGAACTACCGAGGACACAAGCATGGCCGATGAAAGTGAATACAGCCGGCTCCTGCGCGAGGTCCGGCAGTCGCCGATCTTCCGTGGAGTACAGGCGGTGCAATGGTTCGGGGTGGTGATGTTCCTGATGGCCGTGGGGCTTGCGGTGTTTTCCGAGATCACCGCCACCCGTGGCGGCGTCACCCTGATCATCGCGTTCGGCATCCTGGGGCTGCTGTCCCTGGTGTCGGCCCGACTCATCCTCAGCCTGTACCTGCTGAGTCATGGCAAGAAAGCCGCGAAAGGCCACGCCCGCAGCTGACCGCTCATCCCAGTGGCTGAACGCGCGTCGCCCGAGGCCGGTCAAGTGTCAAACCAACGCGGGAGGATACCGAGCATGGACAACCAATGGCGGATCGTGGGCCCGGCGTATGAGCCGAACGTCCACGGCTGGGAACGGGCCGGCTCGATTCTGAGCGGCCTGCTGATGGCGCGGCACGGGTACCACCGAGGCGGCCTGTCGGGTCTCTGGAGCATCGGGCTCGGTGCCGCCCTGCTGCTGCGCGGGTTGACCGGTCACTGCTATGTGAAGGAAGTGCTGCACGACCGTGGCGAAGCCTTGCGCCACTTGCGCGACGACCTGGAGCGCCTGCAACGAGCGGTGGACAAGCTGGCGAAGGAATCCGCGACCAAGGCGCCACAGGCCTGAACCCACCTCCAGAGACAAATGGACCCGCCTGCGGGTGGCGACCGGTGCTGTCGGGGAAGGCGACGGCGGATCAACGGCCCACCGGCCGGAAAAGTCCCGGCAGCGGTCACCCCTGCAATGGGTTTACCATTGCGCCCCCAAATTCTCTCGCGGCGCCTCCCATGACCGATCCCATCCGCTTGTCCAAACGTGTTGTCGAACTGACCGGCTGTTCACGCCGGGAGGCGGAGCTGTACATCGAAGGTGGCTGGGTCACGGTGGACGGCGAGGTGATCGAGCAGCCCCAGTTCAAGGTCGCGGACCAGGCCGTGGCCCTGCTGCCCGGCGCCACGCCGGCACCACTGGAGCCGATGACGCTGCTGCTCAACCAGCCCGCCGGGCTGGACCTGGACGCCGCCCAGGGCCTGCTGTCGCCACAAAGCCACTGGCCGGACGACCGCGCCGAGGTGCGCCTGCTCCGCAGCCACTTCGCCCGCCTGACCAGCACCCTGCCCTTGCAGCCCGGCGCCAGCGGCCTGCTGGTGCTCACCCAGGACTGGCGCGCCCTGCGCAAACTGAACGAAGACGCTGCCAGGCTGGAGCAGGAGTATGTGGTGGAGGTGACCGGCACCCTGCTGGAGAACGGGCTGGACCGCCTCAAGCGCGGTGTCCGGGTCAGGAACCGGGAGCTGCCGCCGGTCAAGGCCAGCTGGCAGAACGAAACCCACCTTCGCTTCGCCCTGAAGAACCCGAAGCCAGGCCTGATCGCCACCTATTGCGCCGCTGTTGGCCTGGAAGTGGTGGGCATGAAGCGCATCCGTATCGGCGGCGTGCCCATGGGCAAGGTGCCTGTCGGGCAGTGGCGCTACCTCGGCGCGACAGAGCGGTTCTGACCGGTCCTGACCATAGGATGGGTGGAGCGCAGCGATCCCCATCGACAGCGCTGCTCCACTCCCGTCACACCTCCCCGTACAGCTTGTCGCTCACCAGCATGTGCCCCGGCGCGTGGGTGATGTAGAGCTCGGGCTCCGCCTCGGCCAGCACGGCCTGCGGGGTGACGCCGCAGGCCCAGAACAGCGGGATCTCATCCTCGGCCACCGGCACCGGGTCGCCGTAATCCGGGGCGGCGAGGTCGCGGATGCCGATCAGCGCCGGGTCGCCGATATGCACCGGCGCGCCGTGGGTCATGGGAAAGCGTGCGGTGATCTCGATGGCGCGCACGGCGTCGGCCGCCTTCAGCGGGCGCATGGACACCACCGTCCTGCCCGCCAGGCGCCCGGCCGGATGGGTGTCGATGGCGGTGCGGTACATGGCGACGTTGCGGCCGAGTTCGATATGCCGCAGACGGATGCCGGCATCCAGCAGCGCCTGTTCGAAGGAGAAGGAGCAGCCGATGGCGAAGGCGACGAAGTCCGCCTCCCAGAGCTCGCCGATATCGGTCACTTCCTCGAAGTCCCGCCCCCGCCGATGGACTCGGTAGCGCGGTACATCGCTGCGTACGTCCACATCCACACCCAGCTTCTCGAAGTACGGCGAGCCGGGCTCGGTCACATCCAGCAGCGGGCAGGAGCGCGGGTTGAGCACGCAGAAGCGCAGGAACTCGTCCGCCCAGGACTTCTGCAGGATCACGATATTGGCCTGCAGGTGGCGCTGGCCCAGGCCACTGGTGTGGCTTTTGTAATCGCCGCGGCGGATCAGCCGGCGCAGTTCGCGCGGGGACAGTTGGGCAAGTTGCTGCAGGTCAGGCGGGGTCATGGGCCGGCTCCGGTCGTTGTTTCGGGTTTTTTAGGGGCGCGGCGGCCAGGCCGTCCAACAATAATTTTCCGGGGCCGGGCATCGGGAAAATTGAATCACAGCGGCCGCAGGCGCCCTTCGCCCTTTTTCAGCTCGGCGGGCAGGAAGCGCTCCTTGCCCACGTTCTCGGCGTAGTGCGCCACCACCGCCTTGCTCAGGTCCACCACCTGGTCCACCAGCTCCAGCCCGGTACCGCCGCGCCAGGACACCACCACCGGCAGGCTCGGCGGCATGGGGCCGATACGCAGGATGGTCAGTTCGCCCCGTTCCAGTTCCTGGCTCACCAGGGCCGGCGGCAAGGCGCCGATGCCGAAACCGTCGCGCAGCAGGCGGGTCATGGCCGCCACCGAGTTCACGCAGCTCAGACGCGGGGACGCCACGCCATTGGCGTGCAGCAGGCTGAGCACATCCTGGTGCGGCCGCGAATGCTTGGAAAAGGTCACCACCCGCTCGCGGGCCAGCTCGGCCAGGGAAGCGTAGTCGCGGTGATAGATGGAACCGGTGGAGACGATCCAGCACAGCGGATAGCAGCCCAGCTCCAGGTTGAGCACCGACTCGTGGCGCAGCGGGTCGGTCTGGAAGATCAGGTCCAGATAGCCCTTCTGCAGCTGCTCGGAGAGGTTGCGCGCGGTGTCGGCCATCAGCTCGATCTCCACCGCCGGGTACAGCTCGTTCACCCTGGACACCAGCGGGCTCAGCCAGGTGTGGATCACCGTATCCATGGCGCCGATGCGGATGCGCCCCTGGGTGGCGGCGCTGGTATCGATAGCCTGCTTCAGGGCATGCATGGTGTCCATCATCTGTTCGGCATATTCCAGCACCTTGTGCCCTTCCGGCGTCAGCGTCACCCCGCGGGAATCGCGCACGAACAGCTTCACGCCCAGTTCGTCTTCCAGCACCGCGATGCGGCTGGAGATGGACGCCTGGGTGCTGAAGAGCTTCTCGGCGGTCAGGCGAAAGCTTTTCAGGCGGGCTACCCAGACGAAGGTTTCAAGGAACTTCAGGTTCATGGCGGTTTCCAGCGCGCAGGGGTCGAACAGGACGAAAAGGGAAAAGATACAGTAGATTCAAGCACTTCCTGTGCCAGATGGGGCGGCGAACGACGAACGCGGTCCTTCGGCCGCGGGCATTTCCAGTTCTCGCGACAGAGGCCGGGTATCGGAATTTCTTATCCCCGGCGGCCGGTTTAATTAGTTGGACGCTGTTGCGATCCCGACACAAGAATCCGCCCACAGGCTGCGGGCGCCGACTCCGCATCCGCCGAATGCTCATACAACGCCAAGAACAGCGATCGGAGAACCCCATGGAAAAACAAGCGACCCACGCGGGCGGCCTGGACCTCGACCAAGGCGGCCATTTCGGCTGGTACCGGGCCCTCAGCAAGCAGGAACGACGGACCTTCTGGAGCTGCAAGATAGGCTACGGCCTGGACGGCATGGACACCCAGATGCTCAGTTTCGTCATTCCCACACTGATCGCCATCTGGGGCATCACCACAGGCGAAGCCGGCCTGATCCACACCCTCACCCTGCTCGCTTCCGCCGCCGGCGGCTGGGTGGCCGGTATCCTCTCCGACCGCATCGGCCGCGTGCTGACCCTGCAACTGACAGTGCTCTGGTTCGCCTTCTTCACCTTCCTCTGCGGCCTCGCGCAGAGCTACGAACAACTGCTGATCGCCCGCACCCTGATGGGCTTCGGCTTCGGCGGCGAGTGGACCGCCGGCGCAGTACTGATCGGCGAAGTCATCAAGGCCAAGGATCGCGGCAAGGCCGTGGGCCTGGTGCAGTCCGGCTGGGCCATCGGCTGGGGCATGACCGCCCTGCTCTACGCCCTGATGTTCAGTATCCTCGCGCCGGAAGACGCCTGGCGCGCGCTGTTCATGCTCGGTCTGCTGCCGGCGATCTTCGTGATCATCGTCCGCCGCCTGGTGAAGGAGCCGGAAATCTACAAGGAAGCCCAGAAGCACAACCAGGGCGCCGAGAAGGTCAACTTCTACGAGATCTTCGCGCCCGGCATGCTCAGCATCACCCTGCGCGCCTCGCTGCTGACCACCGGCGCACTGGGCGGCTACTACGCCATCACCTCCTGGCTGCCGACCTTCCTCAAGGCGGAACGCGGCCTGACCGTACTCGGCACCGGCGGCTACCTGGCGATGGTGATCCTCGGTTCCTACGTGGGCTACGTGATCAGCGCCTTCCTCACCGACCTGATCGGCCGCAAGAAGAACTTCATCCTCTTCGCCGTCGGTTCCTTCATCGTGGTGCTGCTCTATACCCAACTGCCGGTCAGCAACGGCGCCATGCTCTGGCTGGGCTTCCCCCTGGGCTTCTTCGCCTCGGGCATCTTCAGCGGCATGGGCTCCTTCCTCACCGAGCTGTTCCCCACGCGCATCCGTGGTTCGGGCCAGGGCTTCTGCTACAACATCGGCCGCGCCATCGCCGCGCTCTTCCCGATGCTGATCGGCATCCTCAGCCAGCACGTCCCGCTGGGTGTGGGCATCGGCGGTTTCGCCGCGGTGTCCTACGGGGTGGTCATCCTCGCCGCCCTCAGCCTGCCGGAAACCCGCGGCAAGCAACTCGAGATCTGATCCCACTCAGCTGCACCCACCCGCTGCCGCGCCATTGGCCGGCAGCCGGGCACCCCATTACCTGAAGGACTGACCATGAGCAGACTGCTACTGAACTGCGATATCGGCGAAAGCTTCGGCGCCTGGAAGATGGGCCTGGATGCCGAGGTGATGCCGCTGATCGATTGCGCCAACATCGCCTGCGGATTCCACGCAGGCGACCCAGGCACCATGCGCCGCACCATCGCCCTGGCGGTGCAGCACCGGGTGAGCATCGGCGCCCACCCCGGCTACCCGGACCTGGTGGGTTTCGGCCGCCGCTCCCTGGCCTGCACCCCGGCCGAAGTGGAGGACCTGATGCTCTACCAGATCGGTGCCCTCGACGGCCTCTGCCGCGCCCAGGGCGCCCGCGTCAGCTACGTGAAGCCCCATGGCGCGCTGTACCAGGACATGATGCGCGACCCGGCCATCCTCGCCGCGGTGATGCGCGCCGTGGCCGCCTACGATGCGCAATTGCCGCTGATGCTGATGAGCACCCGCGACAACGGCGTCGCCCAGGCCATCGGCGACGAATACGGGGTGACCCTCTGGTTCGAGGCCTTTGCCGACCGCGCCTACGATGGTGCGGGTTACCTGGTGTCCCGCAGCCTGCCCGGCGCGGTGCACCACGACCCGGAACTGGTGGTGGCCCAGGCCATCGCCCTCGCCCGTGGGGAACCCCTGCGGGCCAGCGATGGCAGCGAGTTGCCGCTGAAAGCCCACACCCTCTGCGTACACGGCGACAACCCGGGGTCGGTGGCCGCGGTCAAACGCATACGTGAAGCACTGGAGGCCCGATGAGCACCCCGCAGCTGCGCATCGAAGTGGCGGCCATCGACAGCTTCATCCTGCGGCTGTTCGACCGCATCGACGAAGCCAACATGCCCTGGATGCTGGCCGCCGGCACCCGGTTGCGCGAGGCCTTCGGCGAAGCCCTGGTGGACCTGGTGCCTTCCTACACCACCCTGTTGCTGCACTACGACCTCCAGCGACTGGACCCGCGCCAGGCCCGCGAACTGATCGCCACCGCCCTGACCGCCCTCACCCCGGAGACCCGTGCCAGCGGCCGCACCCACGTCATCCCCACCTGGTACGACCCCAGCGTGGGGCCGGACCTGGAAGCCCTGGCACAACGCAAGCACATCAGCGTGGCGGAGCTGGTCCAACGCCACAGCCGGCGGGAATACCAGGTGTTCGCCCTGGGCTTCACCCCCGGCTTCGCCTTCATGGGCCTGGTGGAGGAAGCCCTCGCGGCCCCGCGCCTGACCACGCCGCGCAAACGCATCGCCCCCGGCAGCGTCGGCATCGCCGAGCGGCAGACGGCGGTCTACCCGGTGGAAAGCCCCGGCGGCTGGAACATCCTCGGGCGCACGCCGGTGCGCCTGTTCGACCTCGGCCTGCCCGGCTACAGCCTGCTGCAGGCCGGCGACCGGGTGCGCTTCGAGCCCGTCGACCACGCCGAATTCATCCGCCTGGGCGGCGACGATACCCCGCTGGAGTCTTGCCAATGAGCCTCGTCATCGACAGAAGCACAGCCTTCATCCTCCTCCAGGACAAGGGCCGCTTCGGCTGCCGCCACCTGGGCGTGACCCAGGGCGGCGCGCTGGACTGGGTGTCCATGGGCTGGGCCAACTGGCTGTTGGGCAACCCGCTGGATGCGGTGGTGGTGGAAATCGGCCTGGGCGCCTTCAGCCTCACCTGTGAGCACGACGGCGCCTTGGCCATCGCCGGCGCCGACCTGGGCGCCACCCTCGACGGCCAGCCACTGCCAGCCTGGGGCGCCTTCAGGGTGCGCAGCGGCCAGCGCCTGGCCTTCGCTCACCCGCGCCAGGGCGTCCGCGCCTACCTCGCGGCGCCGGGCGGCTTCCACGGCGAGCGCCAGCTGGGCAGCCTGTCGACGGTAGCCAGGGAAGAACTGGGCGGCCTGCATGCCGACGGCAAGGCCCTGGCCGCCGGCGACCGGCTGCGCTGGCAAGGCGAAGCCCGGCAGTTGCGGGACATGCCGCGCAAGTGGATACCCGACCTCAGTAGCGAAGCCAGCCTGGAGCTGATCCTCGGCGCCCAGGCCGGGGACTTTTCCGGCCAGAGCCTGTTCGATGCCTTCAACAGCCAGTGGACGGTGGACACCCGCGCCGACCGCATGGGCGTGCGCCTGCTCGGCCCTGCCCTTGCCTGCAAGCGCCAGTCGATGATTTCCGAAGGCATCGCCCTGGGCGCCGTGCAGGTCCCGCCGGACGGCCAGCCCATCGTTCTGCTCAACGACCGCCAGACCATCGGCGGCTACCCCCGCCTCGGCGCCCTCACCCCGCTGTCCGTGGCCCGCCTGGCCCAATGCCTGCCCGGCGCCACCCTGCATTTCGTGGCGACCGTACAAGAAGCGGCCCATGAGGCGCACAGGAAAGCGCTGGCGGGTTGGTGGCAGTGACCGCTGTGGGGTATCTCGGAGCAGTAGCCCCTCGTAGGATGGGTGGAGCGGAGCGATACCCATGCGGACAAAGCTGATGGGTATCGCAAGCTCCACCCATCCTACGAACTAGCCCACGGGCTGTTCGCAGGATGGCGCGGGCGGCGTTCCGCCAGAGCGAAGCGAAACCCATCAATGGCGGCACGCCAATGAATTCGCCCCTACCCGGAAGAACCCTCCGGGAACTCCTCCCGCAAGGCTCCGGAAATCCACTCCAGGAACCACGCCACATCCGCCGTCACCCGCCCCGGCGGGGTCAGCAGCTGGTAGCTTTCCAGCGGCACGTCCACATCCACGGCCTTGACCAGCGAACCGTCCTCCAGCTCCTTGCGCACCAGCACCTCGTTGGCCAGGGCGATGCCACGGCCGCTTTCGGCCAGTGACAGCACATAGTCGTTGCTCACGTAGAGCACATCGGGGTTGACCTGCACCTCGACACCGACGCGGGAGAACCAGAGGTTCCACCACTCGCTGTCGTAGTGGATGAGCTGGTGGCGGGCCAGATCCTCGACCCGCTCGATCGGGCCGACGCGAGCCAGGTATTCCGGCGAGCACACCGGAAAGACCCGGGGCCGCAACAGCGTGGCGAGGGCCCCGCCGTATTGCCCGGGCATGCCGTAGACGATGCCCAGGTCGGCGCTGCGCCCGTCCACCTCGGTGAAGGTGGAGTTCGGCTCGATCAACAGCTTCAGCCCCGGTCGCATGCGGCTCACCGCCTCCAGCCTGGGGGTCAGCCAGCGCTTGGCGAAGGCCGGCACGGCTAGGATCTTCAGCCAGCGCACGGCGCCCTGCTGGGCCACCTCGTCTCCGGCATCGGCGATCTGCGCCAGGGCCGCGCTGATCCGCGCATGGTACTGGCGTCCGGCCGGAGTGAGTTCGACGCCACGCGGGGTGCGCTCGAACAGCCGCACCCCCAGCCAGTCTTCCAGCAGCTTCACATGACGGCCGATGGCCGGCTGGGTGACGTGCAGAGCCCTGGACGCGGCGACATAGCTGCCCAACTGGGCGGCCGCCTCGAAGGCGCGCACGGCATTGAGCGGTGGCAGACGACGGATGGACATGGAACACGCGGACCTATCTGGCTGTTAGTTTTCTTAATACCACATGTAAGAAAATTGAGCTTTATAGGCCGCATGCCCTGCCAGATGATCGGTGCCGAGGAGCCAACGACAACAACCTCCCGATCTACTCCCTGTTACGCCCGGCCACTGCCGGGACTGCCTAGAACAACAATCGAAAGCCCGTGGACCGGGGCCCGGCCGACAGCCTGCGCGGCCAGCCGAACCACGGGGAACAGGAGATGCAGTGATGAATGCGGTGCATGTTCCGTTGCCCACGGCAGCGGTGTCGGTTCGCTCGGTCCGCAAGGTCTATGGTGATCCGCAGAACGGGCCGGTGGCCCTGAAGAACGTCGACCTGGATATCCGCGACAACGAGTTCTTCACCCTCCTCGGCCCTTCCGGCTGCGGCAAGACCACCCTGCTGCGGATGATCGCCGGCTTCGAATTCCCCAGCGCCGGGGAAATCCTCCTCTACGGCGAGAACATCGCCGACCTGCCGCCCTTCAGGCGCCCGGTCAATACCGTGTTCCAGCACTACGCGCTGTTCCCCCACATGACCATCGCGGAAAACCTCGCCTTCGGCCTGGAATCCCACCCCATGGGCCAGCGCATGAGCCGCGCCCAGGTGGCCGAACGGGTGCGCGAGATGCTGGCGATGGTGCAGATGGAGCGCTTCGCCGAACGCCGCCCCAGCCAGCTCTCCGGCGGCCAGCAACAGCGCGTCGCCCTGGCCCGCGCCCTGGCGCCGCATCCCAAGGTGCTGCTGCTGGACGAACCGCTTTCGGCGCTGGACCTCAAGCTGCGCCAGGCCATGCGCGAGGAGCTGAAAAGCATCCAGGCGCGCACCGGCATCACCTTCATCTTCGTCACCCATGACCAGGAGGAAGCCCTGGCCATGTCCGATCGCATCGCCGTGCTCTCCGAAGGCCAGGTGCAGCAGGTGGGCCGGCCGGACGAGATCTACGAGCGGCCGCGCAACCGCTTCGTGGCGGATTTCATCGGCGAAACCAATTTCATCGCGGCACGCCTGCTGCAGGAGGAAGGCGGCCAGGCGATCTACCAGGGCCCCGGCGGCAAGCCATTCCGCGCCGCCGCCCGCGAAGGCGTGAAGCCCGGCCAGGACGTCTGCCTGTCGATCCGTCCGGAGCGCCTGCACCTGGTGGAGGCGGCTCAGAGCGGCGCCATCCCCTGCCGCGTCGACAACCAGGTCTACCTCGGCACCGACCTGCACTACCACGTCAGCCTCGGCGATGGCAGCCGTCTGACCGTGCGCACGCCCAACCGCGCCGGCCAGCGCTTCCGCCCCGGCGAGTCCGCCGCCCTCTTGCTGGACCCGGACAGCGCCAGCGTGCTGCTGGATTGACCCCGACGAGGCCCTTCCCATGAACCCGACAACCCTTGTGCCCGGCGCACGTCTGGCGCGCCGCCAGGCCATGCAGAGCTTCCTCGGCGTCTCGCCCGCCCTGGCCGCCATCGGCCTGTTCCTGATCCTGCCGATCCTGATCGTGATCGCCTACTCGCTGATGGAGGCCAACCCCTACGGCGGGGTGAATCGCGTCTTCAGCACCGAGTCCTACCTGTCGCTGCTGTTCGAGCGCCAGCTGGACGACAGCCTGGCCTTCGCCGACTCCTACCTGGTGATCGCCCTGCGCTCCGTGGGCATCGCCGCCGCCACCACGCTCATCACCCTGCTGGTGGGCTTCCCGGTGGCGGTGTGGCTGGCCATGCAGCCCGCCCACAGGCGCGGGCTGCTGATCTTCCTGATCACCGTGCCCTTCTGGGCCAACCTGTTGATCCGCACCTACGCCTGGATCCTCCTGCTGCGCGGCAGCGGCGTGGTGAACGGCGGCCTGATGGGCCTGGGCCTGATCGACCAGCCGTTGCAGCTGCTCTACACCGATGGAGCGGTGCTGCTGGGACTGGTCTACACCTACGCACCCTTCGTGGTGCTGCCCATCTACGCCTGCCTGGAGAAGATGGACATGCGCCTGCTGGAGGCCGCCCAGGACCTCTATGCCGGCCGCTGGCGCACCCTGCGCAAGGTGGTGCTGCCCATCGCCCGGCCGGGCATCCTCGCTGGCGCCATCCTCACCTTCGTGCCTTGCCTCGGCGCCATGATCGCTCCGGAACTGCTGGGCGGCGGGACCAGGATGATGCTCGGCAACCTGATCTTCCGGCAGTTCAGCGATGCCCGTAACTGGCCCTTCGGTGCCGCACTGTCCCTGGTGCTGATGGCCGCGGTGATGCTGGTTCTGACCCTTTATGCGCTACGCGCCGAGCGCCAGCGCCAAGCGCGCGGAGGTGTGTGATGCTGCGCCTGTTCGGCAAGGCCCGTCTGGGCGTACAGGATTTCCCAGGCTTCGGCGGCTTCAGTTTCCTGTTCTATCTCTACCTCTACGCGCCGATCCTGGTGCTGGTGGTGCTGTCCTTCAATGCCAACCAGTCGGCCACCATCTGGACCGGCTTCAGCCTCGACTGGTACCGCGCCGCCTTCGCCAACCAGGCGCTGCGCCAGGCGGCCGGCAACAGCCTGCTGATCGCCGTGTGCGCCAGCCTGGCGGCCACCGCCATCGCCACCCTGGCGGCCCTGGGCACCTCGCGGGGCGCGAAGTTCAAGGGTATGCGCCTGTCCATCGGCGCCATCATGCTGCCCCTGGTGCTGCCGGAGATCGTGGTCGGCGTCGCCACCCTGGCGCTGTTCTCCACCCTCGGCCTGTCACTCGGCTACGGCAACCTGATCATCGCCCACACGGTGTTCTGCATCCCCTTCGCCTACCTGCCGATCCGCGCCCGCCTGGACGACATGGACCTGTCCCTGGAGCAGGCCGCCGCCGACCTCTACGCCGGCCAGTGGCGGACCTTCCGCAAGGTGACCCTGCCGCTGCTGATGCCGGGAATCGTCTCCGGGCTGATGCTCGCCTTCATCGTCTCGCTGGATAACTTCGTGATCTCGATGATGGTCTCCCAGGCCGGCACCACCACCCTGCCCATCTTCATCTTCGGCCTGCTGCGGATGGGCGTGACGCCCGACGTGAACGCCGTTTCCACCTTGATCCTCGGGGTTTCCGTGCTGTTCGTGACCCTGTCCTACCTGCTCGGCAAGAAAAAACACTAACCGGAGAGCCAACCCATGAACGCAGTGATGAAAACCCTCGGCGCCGGCCTGGCGCTTGGCCTCAGCCTGGGCGCCCAGGCCGACGGCCAACTGAACGTGGTGAGCTGGAGCGGCTACTTCTCGCCGCAGATCCTGGAGAAGTTCCAGAAGGAAACCGGCATCGAGGTCACGGTGGATTCCTACGATTCCAACGAGACCCTGCTGGCCAAGCTCAAGCAGGGCGGCACTGGTTATGACGTGGCCATTCCCTCCCACCAGTTCGTCCCGATCCTGGTGCAGGAGAATCTGCTGGAGCGCTTCGACCCGATCCAGCAACCCTACTACGGGGGCATCGTCGACAACCTGAAGAAACCCACCTGGGACCCTGAAGGCGCCTATTCCGTGCCCTTCATCTGGGGCACCACCAGCGTGGTGGTGGACACCGCCACCTACAAGGGCCCGACCGACAGCCTGGCGCTGCTGTTCCAGCCGCCGGCGGAGCTGCAGGGCAGGATCAACATGTTCGACTCGGCCAGCGAGGTGATAGACGCCGCCAGTGTCTACCTGAACATCCCCCTGTGCAGCGAAGACCCCAAGCAGATGCAGCAGGTGCTGAACCTGCTCAAGGCGCAGAAGCCCTTCGTCAAGACCTACAGCTCCAAGGCCGGCTCCATCCGCGAGAACCTGGCCTCGGGCGAGATCGACATGTCGCTGTTCTGGGGCGGCTCCTCCATGCGCGCCCGGGAGATGAAGCCGAGCCTGCGCTACCTCTATCCGAAGGAAGGGGTGATGGCCTGGGTGGACAACCTGGTGATCCCCAAGGGCGCGCGCAACCCGGATAACGCCAAGCGCTTCATCGCCTTCCTCAGCCAGCCGGAGAACGCCGCGCTGACCCAGAACTTCCTCAAGCACCAGAGCCCGGTCAAGGGCGTGGAGCCCTACCTGGACGCCAGCCTGAAAGACGCCCCGGAGCTGCACATCCCCGAAGGCACCAAGGTGCTGTTCAGCAAGACCTGCGGCGCAGGCGCCATCCGCCTGGCCGACCGGGTCTGGACCAACCTGATGCGCTGATGCGCCCGGCCCCGCCCACGCGGGCGGGGCCTTCCGCAACCCGCCGTTTGCCCAAGGCAGAACCATGAGCAGTCAAAAAGAATCCATCAGTGAGCTGGTGCAACTGCCGGCCCACCAGCTTTCCCTGCACATCCGCCAGCGCCAGGTGTCCTGCCGCGAGGTGATGCAGGACTACCTGGACCACATCGAACGCTTCAACCCCAGGGTCAACGCCCTGGTCAGCCTGCAGCCCACCGAGCTGTTGTTGGCCAAGGCCGACCAGCGCGACGCCGAGCTGGCCCGTGGCGAGTACCGGGGCTGGATGCACGGCCTGCCCCATGCGGTGAAGGACCTGTCATTGACCCGCGGCATCCGCACCACCCTGGGTTCGCCGCTGTACAGGGACCACGTGCCCGAGCGCGACGGCATCATGGTCGAACGCCTGAAAGCCGCCGGGGCCGTCATCATCGGCAAGAGCAACACCCCGGAATTCGGCCTCGGCTCGCAGACCTACAACCCGCTGTTCGGCGCCACCGCTTGCGCCTACGACCCGAGCCGTACCGCCGGCGGCAGCAGCGGCGGCGCGGCGGCGGCCCTGGCCATGCGCCTGGTGCCGGTGGCCGACGGCAGCGACATGATGGGCTCGCTGCGCAACCCGGCGGCCTTCAACAACATCATCGGCTTGCGCCCCTCCCAGGGCCGGGTGCCCTTCGACGATGCCGCCGACCTGTTCTTCGACCAGCTCGGCTACGAAGGCCCCATGGGCCGCAATACCCGCGACGTCGCCCTGCTGCTGTCGGTGCAGGCCGGCGGCGATACCCGCGCGCCGCTGTCCATCGCCGAGGGCGGCCAGGACTTCACCGGCGCCCTGGAACGCGAGTTCAAGGGCACCCGCCTCGGCTGGCTGGGGAATTTCGACGGCTACCTGCCCATGGAGCCCGGCGTGCTGGAGCTCTGCCGCACCGCCTTCAAGGACTTCGAAGCCCTGGGCTGCTCGATCGGGGAAGCCCGCCCGGACTACGCCATGGCCAGGCTCTGGGACACCTGGCGCACCCTGCGCCATTGGCAGGTGGCCAGCTCCCTCGGTGCCCACTACACCGAGCCGGCCAGGCGCGAACAGCTCAAGCCCGAGGCCATCTGGGAAGTGGAAAACGGCCTCGCGTTGTCGGCCATGGATGTATCCCGCGCCTCCGCCGCACGCACCGACTGGTACCGCGCCATCTGCCGGCTGTTCGAGCGCTACGACTACCTGCTGCTGCCCAGCGCCCAGGTCTTCCCCTTCGACAAGAACCTGCACTGGCCGAAGGAAATCGCAGGCACCGCCATGGATACCTACCACCGCTGGATGGAAGTGGTGATCCCCGGCACCCTCTCCGGCTGCCCGGTGGTCAACGTGCCGGTGGGCTTCGACAGCCGCGGCCTGCCCATGGGGCTGCAGATCATCGGCCCGCACCAGGCGGACCTGGCCGTGCTGCAGCTGGCCCACGCCTATGAACAGGCCAGCGGCTGGACCCGGCATGTGCCGGGGTGTCTGGTGGTTTAATCAATGTAGGGGCGAATTCATTCGCCAATGGATGCGCAGCGTCCCCCTGCGGGCTCGAAGGGCAGACCTTCGGCCTGCTTGGCGAATGAATTCGCCCCTACAACTGCACCCGCGCCGGCTGTCCCTGCCCGGAACGACTTTCCCGCTGCGGCCGCTGCCCGGACGCGGCCGTGCGCTCCGCGGGATTGCCGCTCAGGCGCTGGAATTCGAATACCGGCGTTTTGGCCGGCCGGCTGGGCATCGCGGTGGCCCCTGGGCCTCGACCCGAATACTGGCCGTAGACACCCAGCATGAACATGCCGATCACCATGAAGATCGCGACACGCTCGACCGACCTGGGACTCTTGCCGGCGGGCTGGTGCAGGACCTGCAGCCGCGGCTGACTGGCTACCCGCTTCATCAGTCGTCCAGGAATCTGTCCATCAGTTCCAGACCCAGCCGCTGGGTACTGTACTCGTCCTGCAGCGCTTGCTGGCTGATGCCGGCCACCTTGGTACGGGGAATTGCAAGGTGCTGGTTGCGAAGGGTGATGGAGCAGCTGCCATCCGCCTCCCACAAGCACTCGAACTGAAAGGTGACGCTCATCTTGTTCAAGGTGTCCTCAACCTGGCGAAGCATCAAATTATTCATTCTCAGTCCTCTCACCAATCGAGTGGCCGGACTGAAAAACCTAGCAGGGAAACTCGCCACGTAAATGTCATCGGGCAGCTATTCATCGGAAAGCTTCCTCCCCGCAGATGACGCCCCCGTTGCAGCGCCCTTGCAGACCAACGGTCCTTGAAACCTTCGCCAGTGGGTACGTCACTTGCCAGTAGGCTCAATCGAGACGGCCCCTATGCTCAACGACCCACTCGCATCCGGTTTCGGCGTCGAAGAGACCTATTTCCTGGTAGATAAGCGCAGCCGGGACCTGCCCCCGCAACTGCCCGAGGGTTTCCTCCAGGCGGCCCGATCCACCTTCAAGGACAGCTTCAGCCAGGAGATGTTCCAGAGCCTGGTGCGCCTGGAAATGGTGCAACCCAACCTCCAGGAACTGGCGGAAGTCCGCGCCAGCCTGCTGGAACGGCGCACCCGTCTGGCGGCCATGGCCGAGGAGTTCCAGCTGGCGCCCCTCTGTGTCGGCACCCACCCCTTCGCCACCTGGCATCTCCAGGTGCCATCAGCGGAGCCGTACTACCAGCCGTTCTTCGAGGACCAGCGGATGATCGCCCATCGCAGCCTGATCTGTGGCATGCGCATCCATGTGGTCGTGCCCGCCGGGATCGACCGGGTCCGGGTGATGAACCGGGTGCTCGGCTGGCTCCCGCTGCTGCTCGCCCTGAGCACCTCCTCGCCGTTGTGGAATGGGCGGCCGACCGGGCTGATGAGCTATCGCCAGGCGGTCTGCGCGGAGTGGCCGCACCGGGGCATTCCCGAGCACTTCCCCGACGAACCGGCATACGCCGCCTACCTGCAGTGGCTGATGGCCTCGGGGGCGATTCGCCGCGAAGGCGACCTCGGCTGGCATATCCGGCCCTCGTCGCGCTTTCCCACCCTGGAGCTGCTGGCAGCCGACGCCTGCCCGTCCGTGGAGGATGCCCTGTGCGTGGTCGCCCTGTTCCGCGCCCTGGTGGCCTGGGCCATCGACCAGGACGACGCCCCCGATGATTCCCTGGTGCAACGCCTGGTGTTGAAGGAGAACTACTGGCGTGCGATGCGCTTCGGCATCCACGGCATGTATCTGGACGCCTCGGGCGAGGCCAACCTCTCGGCAGGCGCCTGGCTCGCCCAGGCCCATGCCTGCTTCGGTGAGCGTGCCGAAGCCGAAGGCAATGGCCATGCGTTCGTCCGGGGCCGGCATATCCTGCGCTATGGCAGCAGTGCCGACCGGCAGTTGCTCCGCTACCGAGAATCCCTGCAAGCCGGCCTGCCGCGCCAGCAGGCGCTGGTGGCAGTGGTGGATGAGCTTATCGCGGAGACCTGCGGCGGTTAGCCCACGGGGCTGAGCTTGAGCACGCAGGAGATGCTCTGGGTACGGCCATCCCAGATGTAGCGGAAGTGCTGCCCCTGTACCGGCAGGGTCACCGCCGGCGGGCGGAAGGCCGCCACGCATTCATGCCCCGGCAGCCGCACGCTGTTGTAGAGCAGGCCCCACTTGCCGGCATTGCGGTGCAGTCCGGCGAAGGCCTGGCTGCTGCCGTAGGTGGCTGGGTCCGGGTCGTGCAGGTCGACGCGGTCACGTACATCCAGCATCGGGTTCACCACCTTGTTGACGTAGGAGCGCATGGTGATTTCGATGCTCCCTTCCTGGGTGGCGCGCCAGAACCGCTCCTGGTGGTAGCGGGTTTCGGCGATGGCGGCATCGATGGAACTGGCGCAGTAGTAGACGCCGAAGGAACCGTCGGAAAAGCGGCTGGCCCGGCCGATATGGGTGAATACCGCCATCACCACGGTGGAGCCGGCGCCGCTGACGCGGTCCTCGGGGGCGACGCGGGTGATCTCGCCCACCTGGTCGCGCAGACGGTCGTTGGTCATGGCCTCGATGGCGTAGGCGATCTCGAGGTCATCGGGGTCGAGGGTGTCCTCGAACACGGAAATCGGCGGGAAGGCACTGTTGACCAGGCGATAGGCCCTGGTCCACTGCGGAATCCGTTCCACCAGGAGCTCCTGGGTCATCAGCCACGCACTCCATCGAGGTAACGGCGGACATCGGCCACATCGACTACCTGGCCGCCGAGCATGTAATCCAGTGCGCTGCGGCCGTTGAATGGCGCGGCGCTGTTGGGCTTGTGGACCCATTCGTAGGCGCGCTCCTCGTGATTGCTGAAGAGGATGCGCAGGGATTTGTGAATACCCATCAGGTAGGAAATGCGCTCCAGGGTGTCGTGGGGCAGGCGCACGCTGGGCAGTTTCTTGTAGCTGAAGTAGGTGGTGTTGCCGATGGAGCCCAGCAGGGTGCGCTGCTGCTCCTTGGTGCAACCCCACTTGTCCATCAGGTTGAAGAAGAACTTCAGCGCCACTCGGCCGGCTTCGCCGCTCTGGAGGTCCGGACTGGCATGGCTGGCGGGAATGCTCATGACGTCTCCTGGGTGAATGCTTTGGCTTGGAGTTTACTCCCGATCCGAATAACTTCAATCAATTAATTCGTATACGCACAACTCTCCCGCCACCTTCCGGCCTCCGCGGGCGATCAATGGAAAAAAACGCCAAAGTACCGGAGCGCTTTCGACCTAGGCCCCGGCGGCGGCGCTGGCTAGAGTGCCGGGCAAGCCACCCGCGAGGGCCATCGCCATGCCAGACGCCATCACCGCCCGCCGCTCCCGCTACCTGGAGAACCGCCACCTGGCGCTGGCCCTGTTCGCCGAGCAGGGCTACGGACAGGTCAGCATGCGCGAACTGGCGGCGCAGCTGGGGATCAAGGCCGGGTCCATCTACCACCATGTGGAAAGCAAGGAAGCGCTGCTCTTCGAGTTCATCGAGGAGCTGTATGAACAGTTGCTGGACAACGCCACACTGGCCGCACGCCGTCACCGCGATCCGGCCACGCGCCTGGCCGCACTGATCGATGCGCACCTGGCCTTGCACCAATCCATGGGCCTGCATTTCCGTCTGGCCGAACTGGAGGCCCGCCGCCTCTCCGGTGAACGCCTGGAGCAGGCCCGGGCGCTGCGCCAGGCCTACGAAGAAGCCTTGCTGCAGCCCCTGGCGCAACTGGCCGGCCAGCCCCTGGACGCCGCCGGACGCGGCGCGGTGGCCAGCATCGTTTCCCTGCTCAACCAGCTGCCGGCCTGGCTGGACGCCAGCGGATTGCCGTGCGGGCAAGGGCAGGAACTGATGAAACGGATGATCCTCGGGACGGTGCGCGGGGCGTTGCGCCTGCCCTGAACCGTGACGCGGGATTACCGCCCGGCAGGCTCGGCTGCCCGTCCATGGCTGCCTCGATCCGTTGTCGATTCAGGGTTTTCCCCTCATAACGGGCCATTTTCCCCTCCATCGCCTAACGTTTTATCTAGCAGCAGTGGAGAAAACCCGATGTACCAGCCCATCAACGCAGTGGTGATCATGGGGGTTGCCGGTAGCGGCAAGTCCGCCGTGGCGCGGGCGCTGGAGGTGCGCTCCGGGGCGAGGCTGATCGAGGGCGATGCGTTCCACCCCGACCGCAACATCCAGAAGATGAGCGCCGGCCAGCCCCTTACCGACAAGGACCGCGCCAGCTGGCTACGGGTCCTGGAGAAACGGCTGCAGCAGGCCCATGCCGCCGGCGAGCATCCGATACTCACCTGCTCGGCCCTCAAGCGCAGCTATCGCGATGGTCTGCGCCACGCCATTCCAGCGCTGGGTTTCGCCTACCTCGAACTCACACCTGAAGCTGCTCGCGAACGAATGGCCAGGCGCCGTGGGCATTTCATGCCGGTAAGCCTGCTGGACAGCCAGTTCGCCGACCTGGAGCCGCCCATGGACGAACCACTGACGCTGATCCTCGACGGCACCGAGTCGGTCGAGGCCCTGGCCAAGGCCATCCACCAGTGGTGGCAGCAGCACGCGCCGGCCTGAACCGCCCGGCCGCCCGCTGGACGGAAGATCACTGTCCAGTCCACGACCCGCGGACTTGTGGGAGCGATTTCAATCGCGAATGAATTAGCTCCCACAAGGAGGATGGGGGCATAGCGGCCATGACCAATCCGCCATCATCCAGTCTTCACGCAAAAGCGCTTATGATTCCGCGCTTTGTCGTGGTTACCGGGATCGCTCCATGTTGTCTGCCGTGAAACGCTACAAGTCGCTGCTCTCCGGCGCCCTGGCGCGTTACTTCCCTCGCACCACCGAGTACCTGCGCGCCGAGAGCGAAGCGGCGGCGCAGCTGAGAAAACCCAAGCAGCGGGCGAAGAAGGCCGCCGGGGCTAGCGGCAAATCCAAGGCCGGCGGAACCGGGAAAGCTTCCGCCGAAGGCCCCGCCAAGCCCCGAGCGAGCGCCGCCGAAGGGATCTATGCGGGCGCCCGGATGAAGGTGACCGACGCCCAGACCGAGGCCATGCGCGAGCGCGTGGCCCAGGCCGTGGCGGCCGGGGTGATCAGCCCGCCGTCCAATGAGCAGTGGGCGATGATCCTCGGCCGCGCGCCGCTGACCCGCGTCTTCGCCGGCGCCGGCTCCGGCAAATCCACCACCCTGGTCCTGCGGGTAGTGTTCATGCTCTGCCACATGGGTGTGGCGCCGGAACGGCTCACGATCATTTCCTTCACCAATGCCTCCTGCGCCCAACTGCGCGAGCAGCTGCTCAAGGTCCTGGCCTTCTGGCAGTTTCCCTTCGACGCCGCCCAGGCGCGCCAGTGCGTGCGCACCTTCCATTCGGCCATGGGCACCCTGGCCAGGGACCTGCTGGGCAATCCGCGCTGGTTCGAACAACTGGACGAGGCCGGCGCGAGCGAACTGGACAACCCATTGCTGGCCGGCCGCCTGCGCCCGGCCCAGCAACGCCTGCTGCAGCAGGCCTATCAGGATTGCTACAAGGCCGAAGCGGACTTTCGCGAGCGGGTGCACAGCCTGCTGGATCTCCCGCCCCTGCCCGCTCCCGCCGAAGGCAAGGTTGCGCGAATCCCCAAGGCGCCGCTGGATGGCTTCAAGCTCGCCGGCGAATTCACCCCGCTGCCGCTGTTCGAGACCTTCTACGTACAGGCCGGGTTCATGGAGTGCATCGGCATCCGCCTCGACCAGCTGAAGGCTCGCGACCTCGCCTGCTCGGCGCGGGAGCGCACCTTCGTCGAGGCGCTGGTGCAGTTCTGGAAGCATTTCGAGGCGCAGCTGCAACAGCAGGGACTGATGACCTTCAATGCCGCCTTCCACCGCCTGGGCGAGGTTCTGGCCAAGGGCGACGGCGTTCCCGGTGAATCCCTGGCGCCCTTCAGCCATTTGCTGATCGACGAGTTCCAGGACATCTCGCCGCAGATCGTCCAGTGGCTGCAGGCCCTGCACCGAGGCCTGGCGCGCAAGGGCGAGGCGGTGAGCCTGATGGCCATCGGTGACGACTGGCAGTCCATCTACGGCTGGCGCGGCAGTTCGCCGGAGCTGTTCATGGACTTCGACAGGCACTTCCCCAGCAAGGGCAAGGCGAAAAAGAGCGCGGTCCTGATGCTGGAAACCAACTACCGTTCCATCGAGCCGGTGCTGCGCGATGGCGAGGCGGTGCTGGCCGGCGTGGCCTTCAAGCAGGCCAAGGCGAGCAAGGCGTTCAAGGCCATGCAACCGGGGGATCACGGGGTGAAGCTGGTGGCCCGCTTCGACCTCAAGTCCCGCCTACCGGAGCTGATCAAGGAAATCCAGGCCCAGTGCGCCCACGTCGCCAGCCGGCCCGCCGCCGACCGCAATGCGGTGCTGGTGCTCAGCCGGCGCAACGAGCCACTGCGACAGATCCAGGCGCAGCTGGACGCCCAGCTAGCGGTGCGGGCCTACAGCATCCACCGCGCCAAGGGCCTGCAGGCGGAGGTGGCGATCATCGTCGACGACTGCGCACCACCGGAGAAACACCCGCTGCGCAACGCCCTCTACGCCCACTCCGGCTTCTTCCGCAACAGCTACGACCAGGCCATGCAGGACGAAAGCCTGCGCCTGGCCTATGTGGCCATCACCCGGGGCGTGAGCCGGGTGATCTGGTACACCAACAAGGTGCAGGGCGCGACGCAGGTGTTCGCAAGCCGGGCATAGTGGGGAAAGGCTTCCTGTAGGGGCGATTTCAATCGCCAAGCAGGCCGCAGGTCTGCCCTTCGCGAGTAAGCATGTCGCTCTACTCAGCGACGTAGGATGGGTTGAGCCTGCGATACCCATGCTGTCGTTGGAGCCGATGGGTATCGCTTCGCTCAAGCGGAGCGCCGCCCGCCACATCCTACGAACGTCATCCTGATAGCAGGGCAGCTCAATCGTCACAGGCAGAGCCGGTGACTCATGACCACGTCCTGAGCACGTGGTTTCCCAAGTTCAAATGAATTCTCCCCTGCAACCTGGTGCACGCGCCCCCCTACAAGGGGCCCGGGCTCATGACCCGCTGATCGCCTGGTTGCTTCGTCGGCAAACCCAGCCGATGTCACGAAATGAAAAACCTCTGTCACGTGATGAAAGGTTTCCCGCCAACCACCGGCCTACAGTCAACCCCATTCATCACAGGCGGGATTCCTGCCCGGATGATGCAAGCGTCGGCTCCGCTGATCAGGTCGGGGCTCGGATGCTGTGCCCCCGGGCGCAGGGTCCGAATCAGGGACGTGGCGCCACGACCTGTCCGTCCCTGGTTGACCTTCCCCGAGTGCCTGTCGTGACAGGCGCTCGACGCCGCGTCCCCGCCGTCGATAGGTGGGAACCGATGTGCCTGCGTATCACCTTAAACCCCCGGAAAAACAAGAATCACCATGAGCAAGTCCCCTCGAACGCCCCAGACGCCGACCACCGCCAAGCGACGCCCGGCAGCAGGCCGTGCCCGCCGCAGCGACAAAGATGCCGATCTCCCAGGTGATTCCCAGCAGCATGAGCTGATTGGCACCGCGACGAACCAGACGCTCGCGGGCAACCCCCTGGTCAGCGTGCGCCCAGCCGACCTCGCCAGCTCCGCCGGCTACCTGCTCAAGGCCGTGGGCAAGTCGCCCCTCAAGGCCGGCTATCACCTCGGCGGCTATCTGAAGGAATTGCGCGCCATAGTCGGGGGCACTTCCAGCCTTGCGCCGGACCCGAAGGACAAGCGTTTCGCCGATCCGGCCTGGCAGTCCAACTTCCTGCTGCGCGCCCTTTTGCAGAACTACCTGGCCGGCCAGAGCGAATTCACCCGTTTCATCGAGTCCACCGACCTCGCCCCCCTGGAAAAGAGCCGGGCCCAGTTCGTCGCGTCGCTTCTGGCCGATGCGGTAGCCCCCAGCAACTCGCCGCTGACCAATCCCGTCGCCCTGCGCAAGCTGGTGGACACCGGCGGCATGAGCCTGGCCAGGGGAATCCGCCAGTTCGGCCAGGATCTGCTGAACAACCGGGGGCTCCCGGCACAGGTGGACAGCACGCCGTTCAAGGTGGGGGAAAACATCGCCACGGCCAAGGGCGAGGTGGTGTTCCGCTGCGAGATGTTCGAACTCCTGCAGTTCGCGCCGACCACCGAGAACGTTTATGCGCGGCCGCTGGTGATGTCGCCACCGCAGATCAACAAGTACTACGCCATCGATCTGTCGCCGGAGAAAAGCCTGATCAAGTGGATTCAGGACAGCGGCGTGAACCTGTTCGTCATCAGCTGGCGCAATCCCACCAGCGAACACCGCGACTGGGGACTGTCCGACTACGTGATGTGCCTCGACCAGGCCGTGGACGTGGCGCGCAAGATCAGCGGAAGCCCGGACGTGAACATGTGGGGTTCCTGCTCCGGCGGCATCACCCTGGCGGCCTACCTGGGCTGGCTGGCGGCACGGGACGAAGGCCACAAGGTGGCCAACACCAACTGGGCCGTCTGTGTGCTCGACATGCCGTCGGCGCTGGACGACACCACCCTCGGGCTCTTCACCACACCGGCTGCCTTGCGCGCGGCCAAGGCCAGCTCGCGGCGCAAGGGTGTGCTGAGCGGCCAGGAAATGGCGCGCATGTTCGCCTGGATGCGGCCCAACGACCTGATCTGGAACTACTGGGTCAACAACTACCTGCTGGGCAACAAGCCGCCGGCCTTCGACATCCTCGCCTGGAACAACGACACCACGCGGCTGCCGGCGCGACTGCACGCGGACTACCTCGACCTGGTCCAGCTGAACCCCTACAGCAACCCGGGCACCCTGGAGGTCGCCGGCGAGATGATCGACATGACCAGGGTCAAGGTCGGCGCCTATGTGATCGGCGGCACCACCGACCACATCACCCCCTGGCAAGGCTGCTACGGCACGGCTCGCCTGTTCGGCGAAGACACCACCTACGTGCTGTCCAACGCCGGCCACCTGCAGAGCCTGGTCAACCCGCCCGGCAATCCCAGGTCGTTCTTCTATGCGGCGCCCGCCAGCGCCGAAGATCCGGAAACCTGGCTGGAGAATGCCGGGGAACGCCAGGCAGGCAGCTGGTGGCCCCATTGGCGCGAGTGGATCCAGCAACGCTCGGGCGACAGCCTGCCGGCGCCGAAGAAGCTGGGCTCGCGCAAGTATCCGCCCCTCTGCCCCGCGCCTGGCTGCTACGTGCTGGAGCGCTGACGGCGCTGCGCGAGCCGGTGATACCCATCGACCGCCATTGATGGGTATCGCTGCGCTCGCCGTCGGCCTGATGAACGCCTTCAAGCGCTTCGGCGCCGCGTTCCATGCGACGCCTGGGACGCAACTCCGGCACTCGCCCCACCGTAGGGTGCGCCATGCGCACCGATCGCGGGGTCATCTCCTGCGCCTCGCTCACCCCTTGGTGCACGCGGCGCACCCCACCTGGTCAGTTCCGTCGCTCTTGAAGGTACATCCCTCAGATCGCCTCTCGCGTGCTCTGCCCATCCACCAACCGCTGAATGCCCAACGGATTGGCATTCTTCAGCGCAGCCGGCAATAGCGCGTCCGGGTAGTTCTGGTAGCACACCGGGCGCAGGAAGCGGTCGATGGCCAGGGTCCCCACCGAGGTGCCACGCGCATCGGAGGTGGCCGGATAGGGCCCGCCGTGAACCATGGCGTCGCAGACTTCCACACCGGTGGGGTAACCATTGAGCAGCAGCCGGCCAGCCTTCTGCTCCAGCAGGCTCGCCAGGTCGCCGAAGGCGGCGAGGTCCGCCGGCTCGGCGATCAGGGTGGCGGTGAGCTGGCCGCGCAGGCCCTGCAGGGCGCGGGCAAGTTCGGCCTTGTCGGCCACCTCAACCACCACTGTGGTGGGGCCGAAGACTTCTTCCTGCAGCAGTTCATCCCCTTCCAGCAGCAGGCTCACATCGGCCTTGAACAGCTGGGCACGCGCCTGGCTGCCTTCCTGCGTCGCACCGGCCAGGTGGCTGACGCCGGGGTGCTGATGCAAGTGCTCCAGGCCCTGGCAGTAGCTCTTCAGGCCGCCGGCATTGAGCATGGTCTGGGCCGGCTGGTCGCCCATCAGGGCGGCGAAGCGTTCCAGGAATGCGCTGAATTCCGGCGAGCGGATGCCGATCACCAGGCCGGGATTGGTACAGAACTGCCCTGCCCCCAGCACCACCGACGCGGCGAGTTCCGCGGCCACCTGTTCGCCACCGGCCTTGAGGGCTTCGGGCAGCAGCAGCACCGGGTTGATACTGCTCATTTCGGCGAATACCGGGATGGGCTGCGGGCGGGCGGCTGCCATGTCGCAAAGGGCACGGCCGCCGCGCAGGGAACCGGTGAAGCCCACCGCCTGGACGGCCGGGTGCTTGACCAGCCACTCGCCGACGCCGGCGCCGTAGATCATGTTGAACACGCCCGCCGGCATGGCGGTTTTCGCCGCCGCGCGGACGATGGCGTCGGCCACCCACTCGGCAGTCGCCATATGGCCGCTGTGGGCCTTGAACACTACCGGGCAGCCGGCGGCCAGGGCGGCAGCGGTATCACCCCCGGCCGTGGAGAAGGCCAGGGGGAAATTGCTGGCGCCGAACACCGCCACCGGGCCGACGCCGATGCGGTACTGGCGCAGGTCCGGTCGCGCCAGGGGCTTGCGCTCGGGCAGCGCGCGATCGATGCGCGCGCCGTAGAAGTCGCCCCGGCGCAGCACGGTGGCGAACAGGCGCAGCTGGCCGCTGGTGCGGCCGCGCTCACCCTGGATGCGGGCGGCGGGCAGCGCGGTTTCGCGGCAGACGGTGGCGATGAAGTCATCGCCCAGGGCATCCAGTTCATCGGCAATGGCGTCGAGGAATTCGGCGCGGCGGCTGGCAGGCAGGTTGCGGAAGGCCGGATAGGCTGCCTCGGCTGCGCGGGCGGCGGCGTCCACTTCGGCCTGGGTAGCCTGGTGGAATCCATGGGGCAACGGTTCGCCACTGGTGGCATCGAAGCTCTGCACGGTGACGCTGCCGGCGGCGCTGCGGCCGCCGGCGATGAAGTTGAAACCGGTGATGACGGTCATGCTCGTCTCCCTGACCTCGTGGGTTGAGGGTGGCCGCCGCGAACGGCAGCCGCAAATGAATGGAACGCGCCAGGCACGCACCTCCTGGGCGTGTGGCTAACAAGCGCGGGCAGCGGACTCAGAGGCTGCCCACGGCACCGGGCGCCAGATGTTCGTCCTCGCGGGCGATGCCGTTCACCAGCGGCGCACCGAACTCGGCCATCTCGATCTCGAAGCTGTCGCCAGGCCGGGCCTTGATGCCATCGGCGAAGGACAGGGTGGCGGTGCCGAAGTAATGCACGTGCACGTCCCCCGGGCGCAGGAACTGTGCGTACTTGAAGTGATGGAACTCCAGGTTCTCCAGGCTGTGGCACATGTTGTCCTCGCCGGAGAGGAATTCCTTCTCCCAGATCACCTCGCCACCCCGGCGGATACGGCTGGTACCGGCCAGGTGCGCCGGCAGCTCGCCCACCCGCAGTTCGGGGCCGTAGGCGCAGAAGCGCAGCTTGGAGTGGGCCAGGTAGAGGTAACTGCGGCGCTCCATGACGTGGTCGGAGAACTCGTTGCCCAGGGCGAAGCCCACACGATAGGGCCGGCCGTCCTCCCCTATTACGTAGAGGCCAACCAGCTCGGGCTCCTCACCCGCGTCCTCGGCAAAGGCCGGCACGGGGAAGTCGGCACCCGGGCGCACGACGATGCCGCCATCGCCCTTGTAGAACCATTCCGGCTGCGCGCCCACCTTGCCGGCGCCGGGTTTTCCCCCTTCCACGCCCCATTTGAACATGCGCATGGTGTCGGTCATGGCGGCCTCGTCCTGGGCCTTTTGCTGGTGCATCCTGTCGCGGGTGGAAGCGCTGCCCAGGTGGGTCAGGCCGGTACCGCTGACCAGGCAATGGGCCGGGTCCTCGTGGTCGAGCGGCGGCAGCACGCGGCCGGCCTCCAGGAGTTCCGGGTAGCTCGGGCCGGGTTCGCTGCCGCGGGCCAGCACTTCCTCCTGCAGGCCGCGGCCGGCGGCGATGGCGGCCAGGGCCAGGGCGCGGGTGGTGGTGACGCCGCGCACCAGGTGCACCTGTTCGCCTTCGATCACGCCCACATGGCGCTGGCCGCAGGCACTCTCGAACTGGATCAGTCTCATGGCGATGACTCTCGTTGCGGGTTGTTGGCCGGGACTTTACGAATCCCCCGGCGGCCTGCCTAATGAGAGCTTCTGATCCCGCGATAACTTTTGGTCATCCCCCCTATGATCGCTTCCCTCCCAGCCCTGGTATCCCGCCTGCGCCTGAAGCAGCTGCGGCTGCTCATCGCCCTGGACGAACAGGGCTCGCTGCACAAGGCCGCCGAGCAGGTAGCCATTACCCAGCCCGGCGCCACCAAGGCGCTGAACGAGATCGAGACCGCCTTCGGCATGCGCCTGTTCAACCGCACCAGCCAGGGCCTGGAGGCCAACGACCTGGGGCGCTGCGCCATACGCTACGCGCGGCTGATCCACACCGACCTTGCGCACCTGCGGGAAGAAATGCTCGGCATCCTCCAGGGCCAGGGGGGCCGCCTCTCGGTGGGCGCGGTGATGGGCGCGGTGCCGCTGCTGGTGCGCAGCCTGCAACGCCTGCGGGACGCCCAGCCGGAACTGGCGGTGGAAGTGGTGGAGGACACCAGCGCGCGCCTGCTGGGGCTGATCGACCAGGGCCGCCTGGACCTCGCCATCTGCCGCACCAGTGTCAGCCCGCGGCCGGATGCCTACGACTGCCTGCCGCTCTACGAGGAACCCCTGCGGGTGGTGGCCAATCCGGCCCATCCCCTGGCCGGCGTCGAGCCCCTGGAGCTGCCACAGCTGGCCGGTTACCCCTGGGTGGTCTACCCGGCCAACATGCCCATGCGCCTGGTACTGGAACGGGAATTCAGTCAGGCGGGCCTGGAGTTCCCGCGCTACCCCGTGGAGACCGCGTCCACCCTCACCACCCTGATGCTGCTGCGGCACAACCCGCATCTGGTCGCCCTGATGCCGCGGGAAGTGGCGGACGAGGCCATCCACCTCGGCAGCCTGGCCAGCCTGCCCCTGCACCTGCGTTCCCGCAGCGAGCCGTTCTCGGCGGTGGTGCGCCGGGGGGCGCCGCTGTCGGCGCCGGCGCGGCTGCTGTGGACGGAGCTGGAGGCCGAAGCCGCGCCGCCGGCTGCCTGATGCACGCGGGCCCATCGGCGCCGAAATAACCCTTATGCGCAAGTGATCTGAGCCTGGCGCCGACGCCCACGCCGCCTCAGCTAGGCTCCAGTATCCAGCCACAGCAAGGGGTGGAGCCACGATGGCCTACAGAGCCAGGAAGCTGACCGCCGATCTGGTTGCCCGGGTTGAACGCCTGGAGCCGGACCCGGGCCCGGAGCCCGGCACGCGGGAACATACCGAGGCCGAATTCGCCGCCATGGCCGATGCCCTCCTGGATGCTTACCGGCCGGACGAGCTGTGGGTGTTCGCCTACGGTTCGCTGATCTGGAACCCGGAGTTCGATTTCCTCGAGAGCTGCCGCGCAACGGCCTTCGGCTGGCACCGTTCCTTCTGCCTGAAGCTGACGCGCTGGCGCGGCACGCGGGAGTTCCCAGCGCTGATGCTGGCCCTGGACCGGGGCGGCAGCTGCCAGGGCGTGGCCTACCGGCTGCCGGCCCGGGACCACGCCGAACAGCTGGCGCAACTGCTGGTCCGTGAAATCGACGCCAACCCGCCCACCAACGTACCGCGCTGGATCGATGTGAGGACCGGCAAGGGGCTGCTGCGCGCCCTGGCCTTCGTCGCCGCCCGCGACGGCAATGCCTATGCCGGCAGGCTGCCGCCGGACCGGGTCGCCCATGTGCTGGCACGGGCAGCCGGCCATTGGGGTTCGGCAGCCCAGTACCTGTTCCGCACCGTCACCATGCTGGAGGAGCACGGCATCCGCGATCGCAACCTCTGGCGCATCCAGAGCCTGGTGGCCGACGAGATCGCAGGTGCCGGCGCGGACGGGCATCAGTTCCCCGAGGCGCGTTTCATGCAGCGCTGATAGCGCTCGTCCACCCGTTTGGCGAACCACTCGGTGGTGAGCTTGCGGGTGATCTTCGGGCTTTTCAGATCGATGCCCGGCATCACTTCGCGGGGCAGCTTGCGCCGTTCGATCTTCTCGGCCAGGGCGAAGACCCGCTCGTAGAGGCGGGTTTCCTCGAACTCCAGCCGGTCGCCCTCGAGCAGGTCGCGGCGGATGGCGGAGTCGCTGAGGTCCAGGTGTTTCTGCAAGGCGCGCACCGCGAGCTCCGTGGAGCCGGCCTTGCTGGAACCGTGGATCACCAGATCACCATCCAGGGCCAGCGGAATGCCGGAAGCCAGGCTCACGGCATTCTGGAAGGCGGCGTTGCGGCTGGCGTACCAGCCGGCGTTGAAGTCGGCGAAACGGTACAGGGGCTTCGGGTAGCTGGCCGAATAGCCCAGCAGATGGGCGATGCCGAAGTACATGCCGCCACGCCGGGTGAAGACTTCCTGGCGGATGGAACCCTTGACCGGATAGGGATAGTCCTTCGCGTTGGCCTCGGCGAACGCGATGCTCACCTGCATGGGACCGCCGGTATGCACCGGGTTGAAGTTGCCGAACAGGCGCTGCCCCAGGGGCACCATGCCGATGAAGTCATCGAAGATGGCGCTCAGCTCCTTCTCGGTGCGCACCGACGACAGGCGCTGGTCGTAGCTCCTGCCGGTGGGTGATTCGATCTTCAGCGCGGAATTCACCAGGATCGCCGGCACATGCAGGCGCCCGGCGCGGCGCTGGATTTCCTGGCGGGCGATCTTCGCCAGGCCCGGCACCGGCGGGTCCACCTGGTAGGTGGATTCCTGCTCGGTCACCGCCAGCACGGCGCAGAGGTTGCTGTCGCTGGGCCGGATCTCCCGGGCGGCGAAGGCGGCCTGGATATCGGCGGCCCAGCCCTGGCGGTCCGGCACCTTGGCCGGCAACAGGCGGACCACCTTGGCCCGCACCTCGGCCGGCCGCAGCACCGGTTCCTCCGGGCGCTGGGTACCGCAGGCGGCAAGTGCCAGCAGTGCGGCAAGGGTGGTGAGCCGGGAGAAAAGCTGTATTGCAGGGTTGTTCATGTAAGGGCTGCCTTGCGATTCATGCGCGCAGAAAATCGCATGAAAGGCGCAGCCAGGCCAGAAGTCGCGGGGTGGTGTCTGGTGGGGGCGGCGGAGCTGACCAGGTGGGGCAAGGCGAGCATGCTCCAGGACGGGGCTTTCGATATCAGGAGCAGAAGTCCAGCATTCTGAACACTCGTTTTAGATGCTGAACCTGAAAATATTTTTGATTAGTACAATTTATCCTTATTTATCAAATAGTTACCCGTGAAAATCCGATAAAAATCGGCCATTATTTTTTACGTTTTCCGTCTGGTTCGTTTGACATATTTAACGGCTCTGGCAGGCTATACGGCAGGTTTCGACCGGAAATCGCCCTGACGATGGCCGGCAGTGCTCGAGACCTCAGGTAGCGCCAACCCTCACCGGCGCGCCTGCACAGCAACGATAGGCTGAGCCTGTCCCAAGGTGAAATATGTCCAACAGCAACATTGGCAATAAGAAACAGACCACTCGTAAACCGGTCGTCCTGATGTCCATGGGCGCCCAGGAACGCAAGGGCCACGACTACCAGGTGATGACCCACAAGTACATCGTCCCGCTGGTGGAAATCTCCGAATGTGTACCGGTCCTCGTGCCCACCTGCTGCGGCACCGAAGACCTCGAGCAGTACCTCGACATGGCGGACGGCGTATACCTCACCGGTGCCGGAAGCAATATCGACCCGACCCTCTACGGCCAGGAGAACCTGACCCCGGAGAAAGGTCAGGACAAGGATCGCGACCTCTTCGACCTGCCCCTGATTCGTGCTGCCATCGAGCGCGGCCTGCCGATCTTCGGCATCTGCCGTGGCATGCAGGAAATCAACGTCGCCCTGGGCGGCGATATGCACCAGAAGCTCTACGCCGAGCCCGGCTTCAACGACCACCGCGAAAACCCCGAGGATCCGGTGGACGTCCAGTACAGCGCCGTGCACAGCGTGCGCGTACAGGAAGGCAGCTGGCTGCAGAAGGTGCTGGGCACCGACGAGATCCGCGTCAACTCGCTGCACGGCCAGGGCCTGAAAACCCTCGGCAAGGGCATCGAGGCCATCGCCCACGCCGAAGACGGCCTGGTGGAAGCCATCCATGCGCCGAGCCTTTCGCCCTTCCTCTTCGCCGTGCAATGGCACCCGGAATGGCAAGCCGCGAAGAACCCCGATTCGGTGAAGATCTTCGAAGCCTTCGGTGAAGCCTGCCGCCAGCAGGTGGAGCGCAAGGCCAAGGGCAAGGTGTTCGGCCACGCCGCCTGAACCTGCACCCGTCGCTGAACAGGCCCGGCATTCGCCGGGCCTTTTTCATCGGCGCTTGACCAGCGCGGCCAACCAGCGTGTAGGGGGATAGCGCTTTTCTATCCACCAGTTGGGCGGACCACGACTCCGATGGTGGAAATCCCCGAAAGGATTTCCACCCTGCAAAAGCAGGACGCCCCTCACTGAAGCACCCTTCTACCCAGCCCCACCAACCAGAGTGTAAGCACCACAACCAGGCACATGCAGGCGAAGGCCAGCCAGGCGTTGGGCCAGAGCAGCGGCATGCCGAACAGGATAAGGCTGTCGTTACCGCCCGGCACCAGGCTGGAACCCAGCCCCATCAGCACCCCGCCGCAGAAGCACTTCGACAGGGCTCGCAGGCTGGGCCAGCGGTGCTCCCAGAGCCCGGCCGTCCAGCCGCCCAGGAGCGCCCCGGCGAACATCGCCGGCAGCAGAAGGCCGCGCAGGCCCAGCTCCATGAAGCGTCCCGTGGCCAGCTCCGCCAGTATGTCGGTGTAGGCCCAGGCGCCCACACAGACGAACAGGAGCAGGAAGGCGATGCCGAGCACGATGGTGGCATGGTGCGGCGTCCAGATGGACGCGCCGGCCGATCCGTTGCGCCGGTTCCAGGCCAGCCAGCCCAGGCGCGCCACCACCGCTGCGAGAATCAGCGGGACCAGGCCGATGGGCACCTGGTGCAACCAGTCCGGGATCGCCACCGGCATGGCCGAGGTCACGCCGAGGCTGCGTCCGGCCAGGGCGAAGCCGGCGAGAAAGCCCGGCGGCGTCGCCAGCCAGGCCCATTGCCCGGAACCGATCCGCGCCACCACGCCAAAGGCGCAGCCACCGTTGAGGAAGGCACCGACACCCAGCAAGGCCCCGCCCAGGGCGGCATGCCAGTGCAGCGGATAGCCCATGGGCACCATGGGCAAGCGATCGAAGGCACGCAGCAGGACGAACCCGCCCAGCACCCAGATGGAAGTCTCCAGCAGGGCTCGCAGCCGGGTCCAGCGGTGCTTGCCCACCAGTTCTTCCAGCGCGGCCACCAGGCAGGTGCCGCCACGCTGCACGGCATAGCCCATCAGCAGGGCCAGAAGAACACTCGCCAACAGGATCACGCCCTCGCCCTCCGCAGGCCGGGTTTCCGTCAAAGCTTAGCGGTTGCGGCACGGAAATCGCTTCATGCCGCCGGGCGAAGGCACTAGCATGGCCGCTTCATCTACCCATGGAGATTCCCCGTGTCCCTCGAGATCCGCCCCGCCCGGCCTGACGATGCTCAACAGATACTCGACTTCATCACCGAGCTGGCCGTCTACGAACGAGCCGGCCATGAGGTCAAGGCCGGCGTCGAGGACATCCATCGCAGCCTGTTCGTCGACAACGCCCCGGCCCGGGCACTGATGTGCCTGCTGCATGGCCAGCCGATCGGCTACGCGGTGTACTTCTACAGCTACTCCACCTGGCTGGGCCGCAACGGCATCTACCTGGAGGACCTGTACATCACGCCGGAACAGCGTGGCATCGGCGCCGGCCGTCGGCTGTTGCGGGAAATCGCCCGCGAAGCCCGCGCCAACGACTGCGGCCGCCTGGAATGGAGCGTGCTGGACTGGAACCAGCCGGCCATCGATTTCTACCGCTCCATCGGTGCCCTGCCCCAGGACGAATGGGTGCGCTACCGCCTTGACGGCGACGCCCTGCGAGAGTTCGCCGAAAGCAACGGCTGAAGCCGCCTCGGACACCATCTCCGGCCCCGAAGCCCGTGCTTCGGAGCACAGGTCGAGCGTCACAGTACCCGCAGCGGGCCCGCGGCACGCTGCGGGTACTGGCCAAAGGCGTTGCCTGTGCGAAAATGGCGCAATTGCAAAAATGATGTCGCTGGAGACTGTATGGAAATTCTGGATTACGAAGACAGCCTTGAAAGCTATCTGGGTGAACTGAGCGGAAAGAAGATCACGATAGTTTCCGCCTTCGCCAGCGGCACCGAGCCGCTGATCGACCAACTGATCGAGAATGACAACCAGCTGGACATCCTGGTCGGCTCCATCAACTCGCTGACCTCCCCCGACTTCATCGAGCACTGTCTCAACGAGGCCAACCCCGCCCTGGCCCTGTCGGTGGACTTCCGCTACCAGGCGAGCATCAACTGGAAGCTCTACCTGATCGAACCGGACGTCGTCATCCTCGGCAGCGCCAACCTCACCCAGGTGGGCGTGAGCCTGGTGCGTGACACCTGCACCCTGATCACCGATGCTGCCCTGTACGACGCTTATCTGGCGCGGGTCCTGGCACTCAAGAGCGTCGACGGCGTGCTGGCCTGCGACCACTCCCAGGCCTTCGAAGACGCCCTGGACAGCTACAAGCAGAACCACCGCCGCATGCAGGCGGGCCTGGCGCGCACCGCCGAATACCTGGACAGCGAAGGCTGGCTGGGCGACGACACCAACCAGAGCATCCCGCTGTTCATCTGGTACAGCGACCACTCGCAGCAGTCCGAGGACGAGGCGCGCAACCACCTCAAGTCCAGCAGCGACGGCGTGGCCTGGGACGATGTCCGTGAGTTCTTCACCTATGAATGCGCAGAAGGCGCGCTGCCCTACGAGGAAGGCGACGTGGTGCTGACCGCGCGCTGCAACGGCTCGCACATCGGTTTCTACACCTTCGACCGCATCCTCTATCGCGACGGCACCTACTACATCTACGCCTACCGCAAGAAGCGCTACACCCAGCCGTTCAAGCTGGAAGGCGACAAGGAGCTGCTCAAGGAAGCCATTCCGGCCTGGTACGAAGACGGTCGCACCGAGATCAACCGCGCCGACATCCTGCGCGTCATCCGCTGAGCCTTCCGGTGGAAATCCACCTCGTGGATTTCCACCCTTGGCGCACCCTGCAAACCCGCAGGATGGGTAGAGCGGAGCGAAACCCATGCTGTCGGATCGATGGGTATCGCAAGCTCGCGGAACGCCGCCCGCCCCCTTTCGCCTGGCCTGGACCGTAGGGTGCGCTGCGCGCACCGATTCCGGGATCAGCTTCGGCACCATGTCAAACCGCCGGTGCGCACGGCGCACCCTACCGCATCGGCTTCATCCTGCCAGCCCGGACATTCGAATCGTCACAGGCAGAGCCGCTGACTCATGACCACGTCCTCAGGACGTGGTTTCCCAAGTTCAAATGAATTCGCCCCGACACCAATCTTCCGTGGATCGGTATCGCAGGCTCAATCGCCCTGGGAATCCAGCTGCTCGCGAATGCGCCGATTGAGCACGGCGATGCGCTGCGTGGCGTCGGCCACGTCCACGGGCGCGCCCGGGGCGTTCAGCTGGCGGGCGCAGAGGTTGAGCGCGGAAAGCACCACCAGCTCGCTGGCGGTGACGTAGGGGAATTTCTTCTTGTTGGCGGCGATCTCCGCCTGCAGCATCGCGCTGGCGTCCTGCAGCACCCGCTCTTCGCCGGGTGGCGCCTTGATGCTGTACTCGCGCCCCAGGATGCGCAGTACGCGGATGCCGTCGTTGTTCATGCGCTGGCGCGGCTCTCGCTGACGCGGCGGACCAGGGCCTGCAGGCGCTCGGCGGTGGCGTTGCTCTTCTCTTCCTGCTCCAGCATGGCCAGCTGCAGGCTGTCGTTCTCCTCACGGGCCTTGCGCAGCTCGGCGCGGACTCGCGCGTTGTCGTCGGCGATGGCCTGGTTCTGTTCCAGCAGTTCGCTGACGAGTTGTTCGAGTTGTACGAGGGTATTGTCCAGCATGGTTGTCTCCCGGGCAGGTGCAAAGGCGCGGAGAATAAAGAAAAAGGCCTGCTCCTGGCCAGGAAAAATGAGCCTGTCCTGACAAAATGTATACTGTCAATTCAATGGCTTAGATAACTTTCCTCATGTCAGTTGGACAGTATGGCCAGCGCTTCGCCCCAGGGCGCGCGACATCAGGATGACGGGTAGAATCGCCCGGTGACACACGAGTACGAGGTTGCAGCGGTGGAATTGCAGCAGGGGTTCGTCCTGACCCGACACTGGCGGGACACGCCCGAGGGAACGGAAGTCGAATTCTGGCTGGCCACCGACGCCGGTCCGCGACAGGTCCGCCTGCCCATCCAGACGTCCGTAGCCTTCGTCCCCGCCGAACAGCGCGAACGCGCGGAGGCCCTGCTGCGCGGCGAGCAGGGTGTGGAGCTGCGCCCCCTCGCCCTCTGCGACTTCCAGCACCGCCCCGTGCTAGGCCTCTATTGCGGGCAGCACCGCCAGCTGATGCGCCTGGACAAGGTGCTGCGCAAGGCCGGCGTCGACGTTTTCGAGGCCGACATACGCCCGCCGGAACGCTACCTGATGGAGCGTTTCATCACGGCGCCGGTCCTCTTCAGCGGCACTCACGATGCCAGCGGCCTGCTGCTGGAGGCGCAGCTCAAGCCATTTGCCGACTACCGCCCCAAGCTGCGACTGGTGTCCCTGGACATCGAAACCAGCGAGCGCGGCGAACTCTACTCCATCGCCCTGGAGGGCTGCGGCCAGCGCCAGGTCTACATGCTCGGCCCGGCCAATGGCGATGCCGGCACCCTGGACTTCCAGCTCGACTACCGCGACAGCCGCGCCGGGCTGCTCGAGGCCCTGAACCAGTGGCTGGCCGAGCACGACCCGGACGCCATCATCGGCTGGAACCTGGTGCAGTTCGACCTGCGCGTGCTGCAGGCCCACGCCGAAAAACTGAAAGTCCCGCTGCGCCTTGGCCGCGGCGGCGATCCCATGGGTTGGCGCGAGCATGGCAGCGGCAACAACCACTTCTTCGCCGAGGCCGCAGGAAGGCTGATCATCGACGGCATCGAAGCCCTGCGCTCGGCCACCTGGAGCTTCCCCTCCTTCAGCCTGGAGAGCGTCGCCCAGACGCTGCTCGGCGAAGGCAAGGCGATCGACACGCCCTACCAGCGCATGGACGAGATCAACCGCATGTTCGCCGAGGACAAGCCCGCCCTGGCGCGCTACAACCTCAAGGACTGCGAACTGGTAACACGCATCTTCGACAAGACCGGGCTGCTCGACTTCCTCCTCGAACGGGCCACCGTCACCGGTCTCGCCACCGACCGCAGCGGCGGCTCGGTGGCGGCCTTCACCCACCTCTACCTGCCACTGATGCACCGCCAGGGCTTCGTCGCCCCCAACCTCGGCGAGAAGCTTCCTGAGGCCAGCCCCGGCGGCTTCGTCATGGACTCGCGCCCCGGCCTCTACGAATCGGTGCTGGTGCTGGACTACAAGAGCCTCTACCCCTCCATCATCCGCAGCTTCCTGATCGACCCGGTGGGGCTGATCGAAGGCCTGCGCCAGCCGGATGACGAACACTCGGTACCGGGCTTTCGCGGCGCCCGCTTCTCCCGTAGCCGACACAGCCTGCCGTCCATAGTCGAGCGGGTCTGGCAGGGCCGCGAGGCAGCCAAGCGCGATGGCAACAAGGCCCTGTCCCAGGCACTGAAGATCATCATGAACGCCTTCTACGGCGTGCTCGGCTCCAGCGGCTGCCGCTTCTTCGACCCGCGCCTGGCCTCCTCCATCACCATGCGCGGCCACGAGATCATGCGCCGCACCCGCGAGCTGATCGAGGCCGAAGGCTACAGCGTGATCTATGGCGATACCGACTCCACCTTCGTCTGGCTCAAGCGTCCCCATGGCGAGGACGAGGCCGCGCGCATCGGCCGCCACCTGGTGCAGCAGGTCAACCAATGGTGGCGCGAGCATCTGCGCCAGGAGTACGGCCTGGAAAGCGCCCTGGAGCTGCAGTACGAAACCCACTACCAGCGCTTCCTCATGCCCACCATCCGCGGCGCCGAGGAAGGCAGCAAGAAACGCTATGCCGGCCTGGTGCAGCGCCCGGACGGCAGCCGGGAAATGATCTTCAAGGGCCTGGAAACCGTGCGCACCGACTGGTCGCCCCTGGCCCAGCGGTTCCAGCAGGAGCTCTACCAGCTGATCTTCGAACGCCGGCCCTATCGGGATTACGTGCGCGAATACGTGCGGCAGACCCTCGCCGGCGAACTGGACGACTTGCTGGTCTACCGCAAGCGCCTGCGCCGCCAGCTAGGCGACTACACCCGCAACGTGCCGCCCCACGTCCGCGCCGCGCGCATGGCCGACGAGTTCAACGACCGCCAGGGCCGCCCGCGCCAATACCAGAACGGCGGCTGGATCAGCTACCTGATCACCGTCAACGGCCCCGAGCCGCTGGAAGCCCGCCGTTCGGCCATCGACTACGACCACTACCTGACCCGCCAGCTGCAACCGGTGGCCGATGCGATCCTGCCCTTCGTGGGCGATGACTTCAGCTCATTGATCGACCGGCAGATGGTGTTGTTCTAAGCAGCCGGGCTCGGCTGTGCCTTTGACTGTGGGGGCGATTTCAATCGCTAAGCAGGCCGAAGACCTGCCCTGACAACTCAAGGGGCCGCTACGCGGCCCTTTAGCGAATGAATTCGCCCCCACAGAAAAGCGGGTCAGCCATGTAGGGGGATAGCGCTTTTCTATCCACCATTCGTGGCCCAGCCGAACTCCGATGGTGGAAATCCTTGAAGGGATTTCCACCCTACCCGCCGATTGACATGGAATCTCCCACTACAAAGGTTTGCCCTGCCCCTAGATCGAGATCAACCCATGCTCCAGGGCGTACTTCACCAGCGCGGCGGGGGTGTCGATGTTCAGCTTGCGGCGGATGCTCAGGCGGTAGGTTTCCACCGTGCGCACGCTGATATCCAGTTCGCGGGCCACTTCCTTGTTGTTCAGGCCCTTGGCGAGCATGGAGAGGACCTGAAGTTCCCGCGGGGTGAGTTCATTCTCGTCGCGGACATTGGTGGCCAGCTTGCGGGCGATTTCCGGGCTGTAGAAGCTGCCGCCGGCGACTATGGCCTCGATGGCGGCGATAAGCTCGGTGGAAGGTGCGTTCTTCAACACATAGCCGAAAGCGCCGGCGTTGATGGAGGTGCGCACGTATTCCTGGTTGTCGTACATGCTGAGGATCAAGATCTTGATGCCCGGATACAGGCTGCACAGCTTGCGCGTCAGTTCCAGGCCGTTCATGTCCTTGAGGCCGACGTCCACCAGCAGCAGATCCAGCTCGGTGGAAGCCACCAGCTCCAGGGCTTCGGCGCCGGACTCGGCCTGGGCCACCACTTCGAAATGCGGCATCGCCGAAAGCAGGGCTTTCACGCCGTCACGCACCAGCACGTGGTCGTCGATCAGCGCGATTCTGATGGGGTGGGGAAAGCTCATCACGGCCTCTTGGTTCTGCTGCTGGGAGAGCCGTTCAAGCTCTTTGCACGGGTATCTCGACCTGTAGCTCCGTGCGGCCGTGATAGGAGGAAATGGCGAAGGTCCCACGATGATGGTCGACCCGCTCCCTGATGTTGCGCAAGCCGATTCCCTGGCTCCTGTCCATCAGGCCGGGGTCGAATCCCACCCCGTTGTCTTCCACCCGCAGGGCGATGGCACGCTTCGATGTGGAGAGCGAAATTATAGCGGCGCTGGCCCGGGAATGGCGCTCGATGTTGGCCAATGCCTCCTGGATGATGCGGAACAGTGTGACGGATACATCCTTGTCGACCTGTGCGTCGTCCAGCTCGCGCTCGTACTGGGTACGGATGGCGGTGCGCTGCTCGAACTCGCGCACCAGCTGGTCGATGGCCGGCGACAGGCCAAGGGTGTCCAGCAGCGACGGCCGCAGGTCGTGAGAGATGCGCCGGACTTCGCCGATGGCCTCGCCCAGGCGTGCCGTGCCCGCACGCAGGTTGTCCAGCCCCCTGCCCTGCCCGTTCTCCAGCTCCAGGCTGGCCAGCTCGAACTGGAACTTGATGGACACCAATTGCTGGCTGATGCCGTCGTGCAGCTCGCGGGAAACCCGCGAACGCTCTTCTTCCTGCAGGTGGACGATGCGCTGGTTGAGGGCGGAGAGCTTGCGGTCGGCAAGGCGATGCTCGGTGAAATTCAGCATCAGCCCGCCGGTAAACACCACCAGCACCGCGATCAGCGAGAAGGAGGCGATCGCCAGTACCGTGGTCAGCACCCCCGACGCCACTTCCTGGCGGGACTTGAGGGTGGCCACCTCGACGTCGTCGATATAGATGCCGGTACCGAGCATCCAGCCCCAGCGGTCCAGCATCACCACGTAGGAGAGCTTTTCGGTCACCTGCCCCGAGGACGGTTTCTCCCAGGTGTAGAGCTGGTAGCCGTCGCCCCGCTGGGCGCTCTCCAGCAGCGCCTGGATCACCGGCAGGCCGTTCTTGTCCTTCATGCCGATGAGCTCCTTGCCCACCAGGTTCGCCTGGCGGGGGTGCATCAGGTTCTTGCCGTGGCGGTCATAGACGAAGAAGTAGCCATCCAGGCCGAAGCTCGCCCGCGACAGCATGCGCAGCGCTTGCTGCCGCGCTTCTTCGTCGTCGCGGCCGCTCTGGTACAGCGGCGCGATCAGGCTCAGGGCCAGCCCCAGGTAGTTCTTCAGCTCGGCCTTCTTGGCCGCCATGATGCTGCTCTCCACCAGCCTTGCCTGCTCTTCTTCCAGCTTCTGGCTCTGGGCGAAGACCAGGACGCAGATGAAGAGCACGGAAACGATGAGCGGCAGGACACTGAGCGTCACGATCTTGTACTTGAGTTGCATGGTCACTCACTTCATCGCGCGGCCGAGCCGGAACTCGGTAGTTCTACGCACCCGGTGTCGGTAGAACAGCGCATATCAATGGGCGGCTCGCCCGTGAATAGTTGCGCGGCTGTGCTGGCCCCCTCTGCGGCTCGCCAGCTCACCCGCTTCCACAATAACAAGAGATATGAACATGCCCCGTCATAACCGTCTCTATTCTTCCCTGCTCCTGCTGACCGGCACCGCCCTCGGTGCCGCTACACCCGCCCAGGCCGAGTTCGTCAAGGACAGCAAGGCCAGCCTGGAACTGCGCAACTTCTACTTCAACCGCGACTTCCGCCAGGACAACGCGCCCCAGGCCAAGGCCGAGGAGTGGGCCCAGGGCTTCCTCCTGCGCTACGAATCCGGCTTCACCGAAGGCTCCGTCGGCGTCGGCGTCGATGCCCTCGGCCTGCTCGGCGTCAAGCTCGACTCCAGCCCCGACCGCAGCGGCACCGGCCTGCTCAAGCGCGACCGCGAAACCGGCCGTGCCCAGGACGAATACGGCGAACTCGGCCTCACCGCCAAGCTGCGCGCCTCGAAAAGCGTGCTCAAGGTCGGCACCCTGCTGCCCAAGCTGCCGGTGGTCCAGTACAACGACTCGCGCCTGCTGCCGCAGACCTTCCAGGGCGGCCAGCTCAACTCCCTGGAGCTCGCCGGCCTGACCTTCGACGCCGGCCAGCTCAAGCAGGTCAACCAGCGCGACTCCTCCGACTACGAGGACATGACCATCGCCAACGGCGGCGCCCGCGGCATCAGCTTCCGCCCGGGCACCACCAGCGATGCGTTCAACTTCGCCGGCGCCAGCTACAAGTGGAACGACAGCCTCACCACCGGCTACCACTACGGTGAACTGGACGACTTCTACAAGCAGCACTATGTCAGCGCCGTGCACCTGCTGCCGCTGGGCGACAAGCAGTCCTTCAAGAGCGACCTGCGCTTCGCCCGCTCCACCGACGAAGGCACCAGCAACGTCGACAACAAGGCCTTCGGCGCCATGTTCACCTACGCCTTGGGCGGCCACGCCTTCGGCCTCGGCTACCAGAGCATGAGCGGCGACACCGGCTTCGCCTACATCAACGGCACCGACCCCTTCCTGGTCAACTACGTGCAGATCGGCGACTTCGCCAACAAGGACGAGAAGTCCTGGCAGGCCCGCTACGACTACAACTTCGCCAGCCTCGGCATTCCCGGCCTGACCTTCATGACCCGCTACCTGTCCGGCGACAACATCGACCTGGGCGCCAATCGCGAAGAAGGCAAGGAATGGGAACGCAACATGGACATCGCCTATGTGTTCCAGGAAGGGCCGCTGAAGAATTTCGGCGTCAAGTGGCGCAACGCCACGGTGCGCTCCAACTTCGCCAGCGATATCGACGAGAACCGCCTGATCCTCAGCTACGTGATGCCGCTCTGGTAAGCGTTTCCCGACGAAGAGGCCCGCCATCCGGCGGGCTTTCCTTTTGCAGGATGGATCGGGCGGCGCTCCGCGATCGGAGCGATACCCATGCGGACCCGGGTTGATGGGTATCGCTTCGCTCAACCACATCCTACGTTCCCACGCCCGCCTCCTGTGGGAGCGAATTCATTCGCGAATGCGGCCTCACACCTGCGCCGCTTCGAACCCAGCGCGGATCCTCTCCTCCGGCAATTGATCGCCGATGAATACCATCACGCTCTCCCGCGCCTCGCCATCGGCCCATTCGCTGTCCCAGTCGAAGCCGTAGAGCCGCAGCACGCCCTGGAATACCAGGCGGCGGGGCTCACCGTCGATGCAAAGCACACCCTTGTAGCGCAACAGGGAGTTGCCGTGTTCCTCCAGCAGCCCTTCCATGAAGCTGCTGAGCCTGTCCATGTCCAGCGGACACTCGCTTTTCAGCACCAGGGTGCCGATGCGGTCGGGCGTGCCGGCCGGGGCCAGCGGGCGCAGGGCCAGCGCCGGGCCGACATCGGCGTTGAGGTTGAAGCCGCGCACGTCCAGCAGCTCGGCCAGGTCGATGCGGCCGTGGTCCACCACGCGGATCGGCGCCCGGCGGTTGATGCGCGAGAGGCGCTGGCAGAGGGCGTCGAAATGCGCCTCGTCCACCAGGTCGCGCTTGCTCACCAGGAGGCGGTCGGCGAAGCCCACCTGCGCCTGGGCGATGGTTTCCTGCAGGTGGCGTTCGGCGTTCACCGCATCCACCAGGGTGATGATGCCGTCCAGCACATAGCGCTCGCAGAGTTCCTCGTCGGCGAAGAAGGTCTGCGCCACCGGTGCCGGGTCGGCGAGGCCCGTGCACTCGATCACCAGGCGGTCGAAGGCCAGTTCGCCGGCGTCCAGGCGTTCCAGCAGGAGGAACAGCGCCTTTTCCAGTTCCACATGGATGGAGCAGCAGACGCAGCCGTTGGCCAGGGTCATCACCTGCACCGGCTCATCGCCGAGCAACTGGCTGTCGATGGGGGTCTCGCTGAATTCGTTCTCGATCACGGCGATCTTCAGGCCGTGCTCGGCCTTGAGGATATGTTTCAGCAGAGTGGTCTTGCCGGCACCGAGAAAGCCGCTGAGCACGGTGACCGGAATGGGGAGATGGGCAGACATCGGGGCAATCCTCGAAAGTCAGTCGCGTAGGGTGGACCACGCTTCATCGGTCCACCAGCGGAGTTCGGCCAGGCCACGAATGGTGGACATGAAAAGCGATGTCCACCCTACGGGTACATGGCAACTGTTGCAGGCGCGGAAACAAGAGCGCCACGGCATGCGTGGCGCTCAGGTTACCGCATCGACGGGTTCAGCAGCAGCGTACGGGCCGTCCCTTGCCGCCGCCGTAGCGGGCGTCCTGCCGCTCGCGGAAGAACTCGTCGTAACTCATCACCGGCTTGTCCGGATGCTTGCTGCGCATGTGCTCGACGTAGTTGTCGTAGTCGGGCATGCCCACCAGCATCCGGGCGGCCTGCCCGAGGTACTTACCCATGCGGCTCAGGTCATTGAACATGCGCAGCTACTCCTCAAGCGTCCGGAATCGGCTGGAAGGGCGATTCCTTGTCGCTGCGCTCGGACTTCATCCAGGCGCTGCGCCCCACCTTGATGGCGTAGAACAGGATGCTCAGCACCACGAAGAGGAACAGCACGGTCAGGGTCGAGTTGGTGTAGGCATTGAAGATCACATGCTGCATCTGGCCCATGTCCTTGGCAGGGGCCAGGATCTGGCCGGCGGCGGCTGCATCGCTGTACTTCTTGGCCAAGGCCAGGAAGCCGACGGCCGGGTTCGGGTCGAGCAGCTTGATCAGGCCCGCGGTGGTGGTGCAGATCAGCAGCCACACGGCCGGCACCAGGGTGACCCAGACGTAGCGCTGGCGCTTCATCTTGATCAGCACCACGCAACCCAGCATCAGGGCGATACCCGCCAGCATCTGGTTGGAGATGCCGAACAGCGGCCACAGGGTGTTGATGCCGCCCAGCGGGTCGATCACGCCCTGGTACAGCAGCCAGCCCCACATGGCCACGCAACCGGCGGTGGCGACCACGTTGGCGGTCCAGGACTCGGTCTTCTTCAGCGCCGGCACGAAGTTGCCCAGGAGGTCCTGCAGCATGAAGCGACCGGCACGGGTACCGGCGTCCACCGCAGTGAGGATGAACAGCGCCTCGAAGAGGATCGCGAAGTGGTACCAGAAGGCCATGGTGTTCTCGCCCGGCAGCACCTGATGGAGGATCTGCGCGATGCCCACGGCCAGGGTCGGCGCACCGCCGGCCCGGGCGAGGATGCTGTGCTCGCCGATATCGGTGGCGGTCTGCTGCAGCACTTCCGGGGTGATGGCGAAGCCCCAGCTGCTGACAGTGGCGGCGACGGCGTTGACGTCGGTGCCCACCAGCGCGGCTGGGCTGTTCATGGCGAAGTACACGCCCGGTTCGATCACCGAGGCGGCGACCATGGCCATGATGGCGACGAAGGATTCCATCAGCATGCCGCCGTAGCCGATGTAGCGGGCATGGGTCTCGTTGGCCAGCAGCTTGGGCGTGGTGCCCGAGCTGATCAGCGCATGGAAGCCGGACACGGCGCCGCAGGCGATGGTGATGAACAGGAAGGGGAACAGGGTGCCCTTCCACACCGGGCCGGTGCCGTCGACGAACTGGGTCAGCGCCGGCATCTTCAGCTCGGGGGCGATGACCAGGATGCCGATGGCCAGGCCGACTATGGTGCCGATCTTGAGGAAGGTCGACAGGTAGTCACGCGGGGCGAGGATCAGCCACACCGGCAGCACGGCGGCGACGAAGCCATAGCCGATCAGCATCCAGGTGATCTGCACGCCGGTGAAGGTGAAGGCCGGGCCCCACACCGGGTCCGCCGCCACCTGGCCACCGAGCCAGATGGAGGCCAGCAGCAGCACCACGCCGATGATGGAAATCTCGCCGATGCGGCCCGGGCGGATGTAGCGCATGTAGACGCCCATGAACACCGCGATCGGGATGGTCGCCATCACGGTGAACATGCCCCAGGGGCTTTCGGCCAGGGCTTTCACCACGATCAGCGCCAGCACCGCGAGGATGATGATCATGATCAGGAAGCAGCCGAACAGGGCGATGGTGCCCGGAATCCGGCCCATCTCTTCGCGGACCATGTCCCCCAGCGAGCGGCCGTTGCGGCGGCTGGAAAGGAACAGCACCATGAAGTCCTGCACCGCGCCGGCCAGGACCACGCCGGCGATCAGCCAGAGGGTGCCGGGCAGGTAACCCATCTGCGCGGCGAGCACCGGGCCCACCAGCGGGCCGGCGCCGGCGATGGCGGCGAAGTGGTGACCGAAGAGGATGTGCTTGTTGGTCGGCACGTAGTCCAGACCGTCGTTGTTCAGCACCGCAGGCGTTGCACGGGTGGGATCGAGCTGCATCACCTTGTTGGCGATGAACAGGCTGTAGTAACGGTAGGCAATGAGGTAGATCGCGGTTGCAGCAGTAACGATCCAGAGAGCGTTGATGGCCTCGCCACGGCGCAGCGCCACTGTACCCAGCGCAAATGCGCCCAGCAGGGCAACGGCGAACCAGGCAATTCGGGTAGCCAGTTGGGTCATTGAATGTCTCCTGCCGCTGGCGGTTACCTGCGGCGTTTTTTGTAGTTGTGTATGCCCGGATAAGGGCAGCCGACACTATCGGCGCCCAGCACCCGCGGAGACATTCGCACAACTACGAAACACGACTACGTAATACTACGTAGCCAGCATGGGTCATCCCGGGGCAGGAATCGATGCGGGAGAGGTACTGTGGGATCACAGGATGGCTTGAGCTTGCGAAACCTATCAGCCGGCAGCCGCATGGGTATCGCTCCGCTCGACCCATCCTACGGGCTACGTAGCCAGCATGAACTTTTCTGCAGCAGAGCCTGCAGGAACGTGGTGCGCAACCGCTCGATCAGCATGCCGGAGATGGCCAGCAATGCGCCGAGGTAGTCCACGGCCCCCCCTTCTGTGATGTGAGGCGGAAGATGCCGGGGAATATATCCGGGCGCTGGAGCGGCAGCGATGGGCGACGCTGAGCGGGCTCCCCCGCCCTCTCCCCGAAGCGAGAGGGCGTTATCGATGCAGGGCCGGAATATCACCCCCTCAAGGCATGGCCGGTGTTTCCGGTGTTTCCGGTGGCAGTTCTTCCATGGGGAGGGCATCTTCCATCTCATCCGGCAGGATACTGGCCCTCGGGATGCCCGCGGCGAACCAGCTGGAGTTGGCGGCATTGCGAATCAGCAGCACAGGGCTGTCACAAGGCGCCGGTGGAGTCGGTGCAAGCACATCACTGATCACGAAGTCACCTTCTTCGTTCAGGGGCACGCCGACCAGGTTGGTACTGCTTTCCGTGAAGGGTTCCACGGCACCACAGAACAGGGTGGCGAAGACCGACTGCCCGGTGGCCCTGCCGATGTTGTTGCCCCCACCGAGGATCAGCCCGCGGCCGACGGCGACTATGTCACCCGTCGGGGTCACCTGGGCGTTGAACCTGCGAATGACCCAGATCTGCCCGGCCGGCTGCACGCCACGCACCAGGTTGCGGTTGACCACGGTGGCGATGGCTTCGGTGCCCTGCCCGCTGGATACCGGCAGGACGCCGATGCCGCCGCGGAAGATCAGCGCGCCGTCCGCGGCCACTGCGCTTGAAGACAGTGCTCCGGCGAGCAACAGCACGGGAATGGATAGGGCGATCGTTCTTTTCATGTCCGTACCTCCTGTCAGGCCCCATCACAGAGGCCGGCGGGGCGGAGAACAGAGAGAGCGGGAGTCCGTGATCCCTTGTCGCAAGGGCTGGCTGGCCACGGGGCCTGAGAAGCCTCTGGAGTTGAAATGTCGATTCAGGGTCGCTGGCCGTGATCGGGGTTGGCCGGGCGAGCCGCCTCTCTCCTCCGGTGGGTGTCGGGCCAGCGCTCCCCTCAGGAGGCTGCCCGGCTCCATCGTCCGTCAGAGTTGGCACGAGCGCGAACAACAGGATGGCGGGGGTGCTTGAACTCCGCAAAGTACTGCAGCGCCATTATAAACCCGTGCCGCCGCTTCCCCGGTCCGTTTGTCCCGCAATGGCACCCTGCCCCCGCCCCTCGTCGGGCGCGTTCTCCAGTCCCGGCCGCTCGTCACCAGTCGCCTCGGCGCCGAACAGGGTCATCAGGAACAGCCAGAGGCAGGCGCCCAGCAGAGGCCACCGGCGGGCACGAGGGGCACGGTTGGTCATCGGCGGCATCTCTCCCGCGTGGAGCCGCCGGCCAATGGGGCCTGCGGCGGGGCCGTCACATGCGCCACTCCAGGCCGAGGTACAGGCTGCGGCCATCGCCCGGCAGGAACTGGGCACTGTCCCGGCCCTGGGCGTCGGCGATCAACCCCGTGGTGGCGACATAGGTCTTATCGGAAAGGTTACGTCCCTCCACGAAGAAGCCCAGGCCTTCCATCGGCCGATAACCGCCCTTCAGCCCCCGGATGGCGTAGCCCTCGGCAGCAGTAGGCCGCGGCCGTGGAAGGTGCGCTGCAGGGCGGAACCGCGGATGGACAGGCGCGCCTCCTCGGCGCCGAAGCGCGGCTGCACGAGGACGCTGGTGACCAGGCTCACGGCAAGGGCGAGCAGGGCCGACATGGAAGAAGCCGCGCAATCCGGCGCATTGCCATGGGAACGGATTCATTTGCAGGAGCGAGGTTCATACCCAATGAATTCGCCCCTACAAGGATGGCCCCGCAGGATTTCTCCCCAGGCGGCACCCAGGCCATCGCCCGGGCCAAGGAGCTGGGGCTGGCGGGGTGACGCCTCAGAGCATGTCGAGGGGAATCTTCAGGTAACGGATGCCATTGGCCTCGGCCGGTGGCAGCTGGCCGGCGCGCATGTTCACCTGCACCGCCGGCAGGATCAGCGCCGGCATGGCCAGGGTGGCGTCGCGGGCGGTGCGCATGGCGACGAAGGTCTCTTCGTCGACGCCTTCGTGGGCATGGACATTGCGTGCTCGCTGCTCGGCCACCGTGGTTTCGTAACGGTACTCGTCGCGCCCAGGTGCCTTGTAGTCATGACAGAGGAAAAGCCGTGTGGCGTCCGGCAGCTCGAACAGGCGCCGGGTGGAGCGATACAGGGAACGGGCATCGCCGCCGGGGAAGTCGCAGCGGGCGGTGCCGTAGTCAGGCATGAACAGGGTGTCGCCGATGAAGGCCGCATCCCCCACCACATAGGTCATGCAGGCCGGGGTGTGGCCCGGCGTATGCAGGGCACACAACTCCAGGTTGCCGATGTCCAGGCGGTCACCGTCGTGCAGCAGACGGTCGAACTGGCGGCCGTCGGTGGCGAAGTCCCGGCCGGCATTGAACAGCTCGCCAAAGCGCTGCTGCACCTGAGTGATCAGCCCACCGATGGCCAACTGCCCGCCCAGCTCACGCTTGAGCCAGGCGGCGGCGGAAAGGTGGTCGGCATGGACATGGGTTTCCAGCAGCCAGTCCACCACCAGGCCCTGCTCCCGCACATGGTTGGCGATGCGCTCGGCCCCGGCGTGGGAGGTACGGCCGCTGGCGGCGCAATAGTCCAGCACCGGGTCGATGATGGCGCAGCGGCGGCTCTCCGGGTCGCTGACGACATAGCTGTAGGAACAGGTAGCCGGGTCGAAGAAGGCTTCCACGCGCGGGTTCATAAAACGCACTCCAATCCTGGTTAATTCAGCTTAGTTTCCAGGTCAGCGCCTGTGCCGGGCTTCCAGGCTTGCGTAGAGGAGCATCCCGGCGGCCATGGCCAGGACGAACAGCCAGGCTTGCCAATGACCAGTCACCGGCCAGGCCGGGCTGGATGCCCTGGACGCGCCGCTCTGGAGCCACGGCATCAAGGCCCTGCGCTTCTTCGCCTGGGGTCAGTCGCCAGGCGGCTCCAGCCCACGCAGCGGAATCGGCGCCGACATGACGATGGAGGTGCGGGTCTCGCCGAAGTGGTTGATGCTGCCGACGAAGCGCTCCAGGTGGCGGATATCGCGGGTGACCACGCGCAGGATGAAGGAATCCTGGCCCGTCACGTGGAGGCACTCCAGCACCTCGGGCATCTGCTGCAACTGGGCGATAAGGCGGGCCTTGTCCGGTTGCGGGGTGGTCATGCCGATCAGCGCCATCACCCCGTAGCCGGCCTTTTCCGCCGACACGACGGCGCGGTAGGCCTCGATCACCCCGCCCTCTTCCAGGCGTTTCAGGCGCTCGGAGGTCGCCGGCAGGGACAGCGCCACCCGCGCCGCCAGATCGGTGAGGGAAATCCGCCCTTCGGCCTGTACCGCTTGCAGGATTTTCCAGGACTTCGCATCCAGCTCCATGTTTATCAGGCCTCCAGCGGATATTTAGTTAGTTTTTCAGGCATTGATCGGAAACAACCGTAGTTCCTGCATTCAAGCCCAAGGCAGTGCAGCGCAGAATGTCGGCCATGTCCATCGCCGCCGGAGCCCCTGCATGGAAGCCCTGCTGTTTCTCAAGTCCGTCCTTACCGGCCTGTCCATAGCCGCCCCGGTCGGCCCCATAGGCTTGCTGTGCATCCAGCGCAGCCTCGGCCATGGCGCACGTATCGGCTTCATCAGCGGGCTGGGCGCGGCGGCGGCGGATGCCTGCTACGGCGCGCTGGGCGCCTTCGGCATCGGCGCCCTCACCCACGCCTTCGTCGCGCTGGCCACCCCGCTCGCCCTGGCCGGCGCCCTGTTCCTGGCCTGGATGGGAATGAAGATGCTGCGCGCCACCCCACCCGAACGCGCTGCCGGGACCGGGGATCCGACACGGGCGTTGCCGGCCTTCGCGTCGGTATTCCTGCTGACCCTGAGCAACCCGCTGACCATCCTCTCCTTCATCGCCATCTTCGCCACCCTGTCCGGCGGCGAGGCGCTGTCGGGTGCGGACGGCCTGCTGATGGTACTGGGCGTTTTCTGCGGCTCGGCCCTCTGGTGGCTGGCGCTGAGCCTGGGGGTGGCCACCGTTCGCCACCGCCTGGACGCCCGCACCATGCAATGGATCGACCGCACGGCCGGAGTAGTGCTGCTGGGTTTCGCCGCCTGGCAGCTGGTGCGGGTCAGCGCCAGCTGAATGCGGCAATGCGCCCGATAGATTCTCTTGGCTCACCAGCTGTGGCGCTGCTGCCTATCATGCAGAGCATGTTTTCCAGCCGAACCAGGGAGCCGACATGACGGAACAGAAGCCACGACCGGACGATGAAACCCTCGCCTTCGCCCGAGAGGTCCTCGACCTCGCCCGCGCGGGCGACAGCGAACGCCTCGGCCAACTGCTGGCCCAGGGCCTGCCGGCCAATATCCGCTCGCACAAGGGCGACAGCCTGGTGATGCTGGCCAGCTACCACGGCCACCTCGACACCACCCGCCTGCTGCTGCAGCACGGTGGCGACCCCAACCTGCGCAACAGCGCCGGCCAGAGTCCCATCGCCGGTGCCGCCTTCAAAGGCGACCTGGCCATGATCGAACTACTGCTGGAGTTCGGCGCCGAGGTGGAAGGCGCCACCCCGGATGGCAAGACCGCACTGATGATGGCGGCCATGTTCAACCGGGTGGAGGTGATCCGCCTGCTGGTGGAGCGCGGCGCCGATCCCCGGGCCCGCGACGCCGATGGCGTCACCCCGCTGCTGCTGGCGCAGCGCATGGGGGCCAAGGATGCGGTGGAAGCCCTGATGGCCATCCCCGGCTAACAGGTATCCTGGTTACCGTCCAACCCTGCAGGGGCGATTTCAATCGCCAAGGGTCGCGCAGCGGCCCCGACGCCCTGCCGGCCGAACCTGCGGTCCGGTTGGCGAATGAGTTCGCCCCTACAACGTCCCTCCCCCCTCTCCCGCCATCCGCCCGATGGTCTTGCGGAACCTCGCCAGTCCATATCCGGGACATACCCCACCCCGGATCGCGTTCGGAACCTCAGGCTCCCCCGGCGTAACCATTGGGCATGACGCAGCAAAGCTATGCTTTCTGGCGAGCTTTCCCATGGACGTTGGCAGCCGGCCACAACTTGTGGCACGGGCACACAAGGGGTTGGCACGGACAACAAGCTCCCCGCCAGCAGCCAGAGGCAGACTAGGACTGCAGATTTCTGCCCTGCACCCGCGACAAAGACCAATAATTCAGGGAGCCGCCCCTATGCGAATAACCAGGATCCTCGCCCAATCAACGCTGGCCCTGGGCGTCTCGCTCATCGGCCTCGGCCCGGCCCGCGCCGAGCTGCCGGCCGATCCAGGCATCGGCCAGACCACCTTGCCCTACCCCCCGGAGCCCCACCGCGCCTACATAGTCGACGTGGAGTTCGAGAACTTCGTCGCCGGCCGCGTGACCGTGGTCGACCCGGAGAAGAAGAAAATGCTCGGCATGGTCAGCACCGGCTTCGCCGCGCCCTCCACCCTGAGCCGCGACGGCAAGCTGTTGTACACCGCCGATCTCTTCTATTCCCGCGGCACCCGCGGCACCCGCACCGATGTGCTGACCGCCTGGGACACCAGCACCCTGTCGCCGTCCTGGGAAGTGCTGATCCCCACCAAGCGCGCCGAAACCCTGACCCAGCGCTACGCCCTGGGCGCCAGCGCCGATGACCGTTTCGTCTACGTCTACAACTTCACCCCGTCCACCTCGGTGACCGTGGTCGACACCAAGGCCAAGGCCGTGGCCGGCGAGATCGCCATCCCCGGCTGCGTGCTGAACTACCCGGTGGGCAAGCGATCCTTCGCCTCCCTGTGCGGCGACGGCAACCTGCAGCTGGTGACCCTGAACGACGAAGGCAAGGAAATCTCCCGCACCCATACCCGCTTCTTCGACCCCAACGCCGAGAAGCTGGTGGAGCGCGCCTACGCCGTGGGCGACACCTACTACTTCGTCACCACCACCGGCACCGTGCGCGGCGTCGACTTCTCCGGCAAGGAGCCGAAGCTCCTCGAAGCCTGGGAACTGGTGGACCAGGACACCGAGAAGAAGGCCGGCTGGGCCCCGGGCGGCTGGCAGCTGATCACCGTGGCGCCGAAGCTGAACCGCCTCTACGTGCTGATGCACGACGCCCACGAGCCGATGAAGTGGGAAGACCCGAGCCCCATCGTCTGGATCTACGACCTCAAGACCCACAAGCGCATCGGCACCCTGGAAGCGCCGAACCCGATCTGGAGCCTGCACGCCACCAGCGACGACAAGCCCCTGCTGCTGGGCACCAACATCAGCGGCGGCCTGGAAGTCTTCGACCTGACCAGCGGCAAGCACACCGGCACCATGGAACGTATCGCCAAGACGCCGATCCAGGTCCTCAGCCACTGACGAGGTGCAGCCATGCAACCCGATCCCATCTTCGTCATCGCCGCCGCCCTCGCGGTCGCGGTGATCCTGGCCAGCGCGGCGACCCACAAGCTGCGTGCGCCGGCGCGCTTCGCCAACCAGCTGGAGGACTACCAGTTGCTGCCACGCGGCCTGGTGCGCCCGGTGGCACGGGTCCTGCCCTTCGTCGAAGTGGCGGTGGCCTTCGCCCTGCTGGTGCCCGCCAGCCGCCACGTCGCGGCCCTGGCCGCGGCCGCCCTGCTGGCCGGCTACGCCGGGGCCATCTCGATCAACCTGTGGCGCGGCCGCCGCGACATCGACTGCGGTTGCGCCGGGCCCGAACAGGCCCAACCGATCCGCCCGGTGCTGCTGGCACGCAACGCCGTACTGGTGGGCCTGGCGCTGGTCGCCAGCCTCGCCCCCCACAGCCGCGAGCTGGGCGTGTTCGACGGTTTCGTCGTGATCGCCTCCGCCGCCGTGGCCCTGCTCGTCTATGCCGCCGCCGATGGCCTGCTGGCCAACGGTCCCCGTCTGCTCAAACTTATTGGAAGGTGAATTATGGAAGCCCTGATCGTTTCCAACGTCCTGCTCTGGTGCCTGTTGATCGCCCTGGCCTTCGCCGTCATGGGCCTGGTACGCCAGATCGGCGTGCTCCACGGCCGCCTGGCCCCGGCCGGCGCGCTGATGGTCGACAAAGGCGTGGCCGTCAACGAACCAGCCCCGAAAGTCACCGCCGCCGACCGTAACGGCCGCCCGGTGAACTTCGGCTATGCCGGCGAGAAAGCCCAGCTGCTGTTCTTCCTCTCGCCCACCTGCCCGATCTGCAAATCCCTGCTGCCGGCCATCAAGTCCATCGCCAGGGACCAGGCCGATCGCCTCGAGGTCATCTACGTCAGCGACGGCGACATGGACGCCCAGCAGGCACTGATCGCCGAGCACAAGCTGGAAAACGCCACCTACGTGGTCGGCCCGGAAGTGGGCATGACCTACCAGATCGGCAAGCTCCCCTATGCCGCGTTGATCGACAAGGCCGGCGTGCTGCGCTCCAAGGGTCTGGTGAACTCCCGCGAGCACCTGGACAGCCTGTTCGAGGCAGAACACCTGGGCAGCGCAACCCTGCAGCAGTACCTGCACAACCACTCGCACGCCCACGGCGCGCACAACCACTAAGGAAGGGAGCTCTCCATGAAATTGCTAGACCGCCTGTTCGAGCGCTCCACGCGCCATGTCGCCGACACCACGTCGCGGCGCAACTTCCTCGGCCGCATCGGCTCGCTGATGGTGGCCGGCGCCGCCCTGCCGGTACTGCTGCCCATCGACCGCACCAGCAAGGCCCTGGCTGCCGAAGCACCCAAGGCCGGTGACCCGGGCGATCCCAACAGCTGCGACTACTGGCGCTACTGCTCCATCGACGGCTTCCTGTGCAGCTGCTGCGGCGGCACGGTCACCTCCTGCCCGCCGGGCACCGAGGCCTCCCAGGTGACCTGGATCGGCACCTGCCGCAACCCGGCCGATGGCAAGGACTACATCATTTCCTACAACGACTGCTGCGGTAAGCACAGCTGCGCCCAGTGCGCCTGCACCCGCAACGACAGCGAGGAGCCGCTGTACCGTCCGTTCAACAACAACGACGTCAACTGGTGCCTGGCGGCCAAGTCGCACATCTACCACTGCACCGTGTCCATCATCCGCGGCGTCGCGATCTGACCTGCCGGAGGGCTGCCATGCGTTACCTGTTGATTGCCGGACTGCTATGCGCCATGGCGGCCCCCCCGGCCCTGGCCCGTGCCATTCCGGACCCGGCCCAGAAGCCCGCGCCGGGTAACGAGGAGCTGCAAAAGCCCATCGCCCAGGCCGGCTACAGCACTCCGGTGAACTACCAGCTGCAGTGCGCCGGCTGCCACCTGGGCGACGGCAGCGGATCAAAGGCCAACGACACGCCGAAGATGAGGGACTTCGTCGGCAATTTCCTCAAGGTCGAAGGCGGCCGCGAATTCCTCGTGCGGGTACCGGGCATGTCCCAGTCGGCGCTGAACAACGCCCAGCTGGCCGACCTGCTGAACTGGCTGCTGCGCAAGGACGGCATGGCCGGCAAGAGCATGCCGGACGACTACCAGCCCTATACCGAGGAAGAAGTGGCGGCGGTACGCAAGGTCGCCCTGCTCAACCTGCCGGACACCCGCGCCGGCCTGATCAGGCAGATGCGCGACAAGGGCCTCGAGATCGACGACGGCATGGGCGACAACTACTGACGATTCAGCTGGACGGCTTGCGGCCCGCCTTCATGGCGGGCTTTTTTTGCCTGAGAGAAATGCCTGTGCGGACTGCGTTCCGCTAGAACGAAGCGAAACCCAACGATCAGCCGCGCAAACCATGGAGCACGCCCTACACGGCTACCGACTGGAGGAGATTCCGTGTCAATCGGCACGTAGGGTGAAAATCCCTTTGGGGATTTCCACCATCGGTGTCTTGCAAATGCCTCGCTGGTGGATAGAAAAGCGCTATCCATACACGGCTACCGACTCAGTCCCATCCAGCCATGGATGCCAACATAGATGCCCACACCGATGATCAGCAGGCTGGACAGATAGGGCGCGCGCCGCGCCACAGTGCCCAGCCAGGGCCAGCGGTTGGAGGCCTGTCGTGCGCCGATGGCCGCCGCCACGCCCACGCTCACCAGGGTCAGCGCCAGGCCGATGCTGAAACACAGCACCAGCACGGCGCCGAGGGCGACTTCCTTCACTTGCAGGCAGAGCAGCAGCACGGTGATGGCCGCCGGACAGGGGATCAGCCCTCCCGTCAGGCCAAACAGAATGATCTGCCCAGTCGTCACGTCCCGATTGGCGAAGCGCTTGCGGATATCGTGGGCGTGAGCCCGTTCGTGGGCATCCTGGTAGCCCTCCAGCGATAGCTCCAGCCCCTCCATCCCGGCGTGGTTGTGGTCGTGCCCACGTTCGCGGAAGTCCAGGTCGTAGTCGTGGCAATGATTGCCATGATCCAGGCTCAGCCGCACGTTGAAATCATGCGGCTCCGGTATCTCGTCCACGGACTCCAGCCAGCCGCCCCGATCGGCGAAGGTAAAACGCCGCATGCGGCCGTCCGCACGAGTGGTCTGCAAGGTCACCTCGCCCGCCACCCAGGTGTGGCCACTGAGCACGCTCAACCGCCAGCGTGGCGACACCCCTTCCGTGAAAATCGACAGCTCGACGCGCCCATGGCCAGTGTCGATGCGTCGGCTTTCGTCATGATGATCATCCTGGTGATGGTCGTCGCCCTGCTCGAAGCGCCACATCTGCTCGCCGCGCCAGGTCCGCCAGAGCATCCACAGCGCGATGGCCACGATGATCACCGCAGAAACCAGTTGGAAATAGGGCTCGGTAGTCTCGGCGTTCAGGTTCTGGCCCAGGTACATGCCGCCAAGCGCGACCAGCCAGACCACGGCGGTATGCGAAACGGTCGCGGCCAGGCCCAGCAGGATTGCCTGCTTCACCGTGCCACGGATCGCCACGATGAAGGCCGCCATCATCGTCTTCGAATGGCCAGGCTCCAGGCCGTGCAAAGCCCCCAGGAGGATGGCACTGGGGAAATAGAGCCAGGCATGGGTCGTGCCCTGCTGCAACAGTTCGGAAAAGCTGGACATGGCTGGTCAGAGGTACTTGGTGATCTGTTTGAATTCTTCCAGTGGAGCGCGTTCACCGTTGGTGAGTACAGCCACGGTGTGTTCCAGGCAATGGCCGACAGGGTCCTGGACAAGGTGCGCCTGGCCTGGCAGACGGCCCTCTCCACCGCGTGCAGTTTGGGCGATATCCACGCGCCGGTGCACCTTCACCGTCCCCTTTTCACCCCTTGCCTTCGCGAACCCCCGCGCACAGGGAAATGATGAAACCCCGCAGTTCATCCCGCTCCACGATTCCCAACTCACCTCGCTGGTAGGCGGCGTCGATCAGGCCAATGCAATAGCCGTCATACTCTTCACACTGATCGGCAGCCGAGTAGGCAAGATTGGCCACGGCGGCGTAGAAAGGCTTGACCGCGCCGGTATCCAGGCCATCGATCATTTCCCGCAGTTCGACCGGGATCAGGGCAGCTCCGGCGGCGGCCCGGTCTTCTGCGATCTCACGGGTCCAGGAGTAACGATCAGTCATGCGCGAGACCTCCAGGGGTTTCGGTGAGATTGTCGACCGCAAAGGAGATGGTAGATCAGCTCCGCATACCTCACAGCATGGCGCGATGAGGCAATCGATGACCAGGCCACTTCGACTGGCATGTCACCAACGACGCGGGCGGCGCCGTCCCGCAGCCCGGAATCAGGTTGAACGGATGCAAGCGATCGACACCTCACATCTGGGCCAATGCATTGGCACGCCGCTCGCCCGGCCTGGCGGCTGCACGCTTCCTGCCTCCGTAGCCCTACGGATGGCTGGAATCGGCGCCTGCAAGGCATGATGTCGACCGTGAAGCCGCTGACGATTTCCCGCACTTTCCTGCTCTGGCTGGTCCTGTTCTGCCCCGTTGCGGCCTGGATCGGCTGGCAGGACCATGCCGACCGCTACGAGCGTTTCTTCCAGGACACCAGCATCGCGCAGCGCATGCTCAGCCAGAAGACCGTGCAGCACGAAGCGGTGCTGGCCACCCTGGCCGCGCTGTCGCATCCGCCCATTCCCGAACGTCTCCTTCCCAGCCTGCAGCCATCCATGCCGCAGTTGCTGGGACTGGGCTACCTGCGCAACGACGGCTGGGCGGGCAGCACTGCCGCCGCGCCCGGCCTGGAGGCCAGGGTCGAGCAGGCCCGGCAACTGGGACGGCCGGTCACGCTGCCGTTGGACGAGGCCCGCTACTGGCTGGTGGCCCCATCGGGCTGGAGCCTGTTACTGGACGCCCGGCAACTCATACCCGCTGCCGACTTCCCGCCCTCGCTGGCCATGCTGACGCTGGATGTGGGGACGGGCCCGCTCACGCTGCTGGCGCGCCAGTCCGCCGTCAGTTCGCCAGGTTTGACAATCGACCTGCATAAACCCCTGGGCGCGGTCAGCCAACCCTTTCCCCTGCACAGTTGGCGCACCCTGACGCCCGCCGACTGGCCCTGGGTGGAATGGCTGGCCTGGGCGGCCGCCAGCTGCCTGCTGGTGGCCGGCACCGCTGCCTGGCAGCGGTCGCGCGCCGACGCCAGGCGGCAGCAGGAGGAGGTCCGCCTGGCCGCGATGGCGCGCCTCAGCACCCTGGGCGAAATGGCCGCGGGCCTGGCCCATGAGTTGAACCAGCCGCTGACCGCCATCCTCGCCCAGGTACGTGCCGCCGAACGCCTGCTGGATGACGAGGAAGAACGCCCCGCGGTGCGCCAGGCCCTGCTCGCCAGCGCCGGCCAGGCACGCCGCGCGGCCGACATCATCAGCCGCATGCGCGAGCTGGTGAAGCCCAGCTCACCCTCGCCGCGCACGGTGGTGGACCCCGATGCGCTGGCGGCTTCGCTGCTGTTCCTGCGCGAGGACGAGCTGGCACGCCGTGGCATTCGCCTGACCTGGCGCAACGCCACGCCAGGTGCCCGCCCGCTGGGTGACCGGGTGGCGCTCGAACAGATCCTGCACAACCTGGTGCAGAACGCCGCCGATGCGCTGGCCGAGGCGCCGGGCAGCCGGAGTATCATCCTGACCGGCGGTGTCGAAGGCACGGAATATGAGTTCAGCGTCAGCGATAGCGGCCCAGGCATACCCGCCGAGGCGCTGCCACGACTGTTCGAGCCCTTCTACACCACGCGGCCGCAAGGCATGGGGCTGGGCCTGGCCCTGTGCGAAACCCTTGCCGGTGCCATGGACGGTCGCATCGCAGTGCGCAACCTCGACCCCATGGGCGCCTGCTTCACGCTGCGCCTGCCCCTCGCCGGAGCCGATGCATGAGCCTCCCCGCACAATCCCCACTGGTGTACCTGGTCGACGACGACGATGCCGTGCGCGACGGGCTGGCGCTGTTGTTGCGCAGCGTCGGGCTGCGCAGCGAAGGCTTTGGCGATCCCCAGGCCTTCCTCGCCTCGCTGGCGCCGCAGTCCATCGGTTGCGTCGTGCTGGATATCCGCATGCCGGGGATCAGCGGGCTGGACGTGCTGGCGAAGCTGGCGGAGGTTTCCGACCTGCCTGTCGTCATGCTGACCGGCCATGCCAACGTCGACCTGTGCCGTCGCGCCTTCAAGGGCGGCGCCATGGAGTTCCTGCAAAAGCCGGTGGACGATGACGTCTTCCTGGATGCGGTGCAGGCTGCCGTGCGCAGCCATGTCGCCAGCCGCGAGCGCCAGGCGGTGACCCAGGCGGCCGTCGAACGGCTGGCACGCCTGTCCGGACGTGAGCGTGATGTGCTGGTGCGCATCGTCCAGGGCATGAGCAACAAGGAAATCGCGCGCGAGTTCGATCTGTCGCCGCGCACCGTGGAAACCTACCGTGCCAACGTCTTCGCCAAGCTCGAAGCCGACTCGCTGGCGCAGCTCATCCGCCAGTACGCCACCCTGCTCGACTCGCCGTCTCCGTAGCGCTACGGAGGCCGGCGCGTAGTCGGGCGCATACCGCGCCGGGTGCGTTCTGGAGACACTGGTCACTCCTCGATTCGATCAACGAAAAGGACCTGACCATGTCGCGTTTTTCCCTTGCCGCACTGCTCTGCACCCTGACCTTCGCGGGCGCCGCCAATGCCGCCGTGCTGAAGGAAAGCAATATCTCGACCGCCGACGCCCAGAAGCTGGCCGCCGCCACTGTCGCCGCCTGCCAGGCCAAAGGCTATAACGTGAGCGCCGCGGTGGTAGACCGCGCGGGCCTGCTGAAGGCTTTCGCACGCGCTGACAACGCCGGCCCGCACACCATCGAAGCCAGCCGCGCCAAGGCGTTCACCGCCGCCTCCGCCAAGGCCCCGACCCTGGCCATCATGGAAAACGCCCAGAAGAATCCGGGCGCCGCCAACCTGACCGATATTCCGGCCTTCCTGCTGCTGGGCGGCGGTGTGCCGGTCAAGGCCGGCGATGCGGTCATCGGTGCAGTCGGCGTGGCTGGCGCCCCGGGCGGCCACCTGGATGCGCAGTGCGCAGACGAAGTCCTGGCGGCCAATGCGGCACTGTTCAAGTAAGCGATTGCTGCACTTTCGCTGTTCAGACGAACTCCACAGCCTGTCCAACGATTCCGGCAGGCTGTGGTGGTCCTGATCCTCGCTACCGGAGAGAGCGGACGATCGCCCTACCGCTCGTTCGCGGCTCGTTCGGACAGGACCTCATTCGAATCGTCACAGGCAGAGCCGCTGACTCATGACCACGTCCTCAGGACGTGGTTTCCCAAGTTCAAATGAATCTGTCACCTTTTCCTGTCCCGAGTGCGACTGCGGGAACCCGCAACGAGCGTTATCGATACGACTAAACTGAGCCAGGTAATGGTGTGGAGGTCCTACGCATCGCTCTTGCCAGAGCATTGACATCCGGGCCCGGCGAGATTCCGCGAAAGCACCGGCGTGTTCGACCGATTCGAAGCGCGACCCGGCGCAGCGACCCAGGGCCGCCGGCGCAGGCCGCGCCACGGCGTTCGGGTTCAGCCTAGCGAGGAGGGAAGACGATGAGAACATTGCGAATGGGCACGCTGGTATTGGCGGCGTGCGTGTCCCTGGCGACGGCATCGGGCATTACCCGCGCCGAGGAGGTGCCGATGGTCACCGGCGAGCAATGGATGCAGTCGTCGGAGCAGCTCAAGAAGGCCTATCTCATCGGCATCGCCAACGCCTATCAGGTGGAGGCGGCCTACCATGGCTCGAAGCCGCTGTCCGATGAGCAGAGCCTGATTCCGCGTTTCGGCAGGGGCTTGAAGGGCCACACGCTCGACACCGTGCGCGAAAGGCTCAACCAGTGGTACACCGCCAATCCCGACCGCGTGAAACGGCCCGTCATCGAGACCATCTGGTTCGAGATGGTCGTGCCCGGTCTGCAGGAGAACAAGTAGCGGAGGTGATCATGAAGCGGTTTCTGTTGTTTGCTGCGGTCTTCACTGCAGCGGGCGTGATCGGCTGCACCTCGATGACCCCTCAGCAGCAGGGGACGATGAGCGGCGCGGCCATCGGTGCCGCTGCCGGCGCCGGCATTGCCGCGATCGCTGGCGGCAGTGGATGGACCGGCGCGGCTATCGGCGCCGTCGCCGGTGGGGTTGCCGGCAATATCAAAGGCAGCAAGCAGCAGAAGTAGGCGGGCCACCCTGTGGCATGGATCATCGGCAGGCCCGTTCGGTTGCACGCCACCATCGGCGTCCGCGGCCACGTGACCGGGCCCGGGCGACCGCGGCGAGCGTAATGCGCCAGTTCGCAGGATGAGCCGGGCGGCGTTCCGCGAGCAAAGCGACACCTGCGCAGCCAATCGATGCGTATCTCAGGCTTCAGCCATCCTATGGCGAGAGGCCGCTTTCATGGACGCCCGACGGGGTTAGTCGTAGACATTCCGACCGCTTGATTTCAGAGGAGGCGCAGCATGGAGCGATTCACCGGCGGTTGCCTTTGCGGCAACGTCCGAATCGTGGCGTCGGGACGCCCATACCGGGTCGGCCTTTGTCACTGTCTCGACTGCCGCAAGCATCATGGGGCCCTGTTCAACGCATCCGCGGTGTTCCCGCAGGATGCGGTGACGATCCATGGCGAAACAGGCGACTACGCCGGGCGGTTTTTCTGTCCCCGCTGCGGCTCGTCCGTTTTCGCGCGCACCGCGGACGAAGTCGAAGTGCACCTGGGGTCCCTGGATGCTCCTGACCAACTGATGCCAACCTACGAAAGCTGGATCATCCGTCGCGAGTCCTGGTTGCCGCCGTTTCCGCTCACCAGACGATACGAGCGCGACCGTGACGCCACGGGTCGCTTTGAGGAGTAGGTCAGCTGAGCCGGCCCTTCGAGTCAGCCGATCGTCTTGGCCATTTCAGTGGTGGCGGCCCAGCCCAGTTCTTCATACACCGGCTTGCCGGCCTGAGTCGCGTGCAGCACCGCAAAGCTCAATCCGCGCTGTGCAAACTCGGCTTCCGCCAGCTTCATCAGCGCCGAAGCCAGGCCCCGACGCCGATAGGCAGGTTCGACGAAAACATTCAGTACATAGCCGCGCTCGTCCAGGTTCGGATGGGACGGATGAGGAGGCCAGTCGATATTCATGAGACCTATCGCCGCCACAGGCTGTCCATCGTCCATCAGCGCAAACCCGTAGTAACGGCCATCGAGCAGGCGCTGGTGCAGCCAGGGCCGGAAGTGCTCGGTCATCACCCGCAACTCCGATGGAACGCCTCCCGCCTCGAGGAACATGGTTTCGCGATGCACACAAATCATCTGAAGGTCATTCAGCTCCAGCCGACGCGCCTTCAAGCCTGAAAAGTCGATTTCACCGAGAATCTCTTTCATCGCATGGACCTGGACGGAGTGGTCGATGCTAGGGCGGTGGGACGGTGAATGACAGGTGCAGATCGAAAGCAAATACGCCATACAGCGCCCGCTCTCAAGCCCGGAATACGAGCATCAGCTTGAAGGACTGTGGGAGCGAATTCATTTGAACTTGGGAAACCACGTCCTGAGGACGTGGTCATGAGTCAGCGGCGCTGCCCGTGACGATTCGAATGTCCGGGCTGGCAGGATGAAGCCGATGCGGTAGGGTGCGCCGTGCGCACCGGCGGTTCGACGTGGTGCCGAAGCCGATCCCGGAATCGGTGCGCGCAGCGCACCCTAGGGTCCAGGCCAGGCGAAAGGGGGCGGCCTTGTGCACGGGGGAAGATTCGCCCCCTTATAGGCGGCCAAAAGCCGCCGCCGCTTGCCCTCACCCCCCCTCTCCCTGAAGGGAAAGGGAGCAGTCCGTAGCGGCGGTTGGCGCGGTGCTTTCCCGTTTCCGGAAAAGGGGATATCGGGCGAATCCGCCGATCGGCATTCAATCGCGCGTCCCTATTGACCTTAAAGCTGACTTCAACCTTAGGCTCTGCCGCAACACAGCCCCGCCGTCGTCCGCTGATCCGCAAGCCGACGCACGGCGCCAACCCTCCGGAGAGCCCCATGTCGCCCTTCCAGCCCCTGCAGTTGCCCAATGGCGCCGTCATTCCCAACCGCATCGCCAAGGCGGCGATGGAGGAGAATCTCGCCAACCAGGACCAGACTCCATCGGACCAGCTGCTACGCCTCTACCGGGCCTGGGCTGAGGGTGGCGCCGGGCTGTTGCTGACCGGCAACGTGATGGTGGACGCCCGCGCCATGACCGGCCCCGGCGGTGTGGTGCTGGAGGAAGGGCAACAGTTGCAGCGATTCCGCGAATGGGCGCGAATCGGCCGAGCGCACGGGGCGCACTTCTGGATGCAGATCAATCACCCCGGCCGGCAGATGCAGGCCAACCTCGGCCAGCCCACCGTGGCCCCCTCCGCAGTGGCACTGGACATGGGCGGACTGTCGAAGCTGTTCCCGCTGCCCAAGGCGCTGGACGAGATGGAGATCGCCGCGCTGATCCAGCGCTTCGCCCGCACCGCGGTGTTGGCCGAACAGGCCGGCTTCAGCGGAGTGCAGGTGCATGCCGCCCACGGTTACCTGCTGAGCCAGTTCCTCTCGCCGCTCAGCAACCGCCGCGAGGACCGCTGGGGCGGCTCCATCGAGAACCGCGCGCGCCTGCTGCTGGAGGTGGTGAAGGCGGTGCGCGCCCAGGTGTCGCCGGGCTTCTGCGTGGCGGTGAAGCTGAACTCGGCAGACTTCCAGCGCGGCGGTTTCGAGCCGAGCGACGCGCGCCAGGTGGTGCTCTGGCTCAACGAACTTGCAGTGGACCTGGTGGAACTCTCCGGTGGCAGCTACGAGGCACCGGCCATGCAGGGCGACGCTCGTGATGGCCGTACCTTGGCACGCGAAGCCTACTTCCTCGAATTCGCCGAGGAGATCGCCACCGTCGCGCACATGCCGGTGATGGTCACCGGCGGTATCCGCCGCCTGGCAGTGGTGGAAAAGGTGCTGTCCGGTGGCGTGGCCGTGGCCGGCATCGCGACCGCACTGGCGGTCAATCCGGCACTGCCGGGCCTCTGGCAAGCCGGCCAGGTCCAGGTCAGCGCCGAGCTGCCGCCGATCCGCTGGAAACGCAAGGCCCTCGCCGCGCTGGCCTACATGTCCCTGGTGAAGTTCCAGATGCGCCGTTTGGCGAGCGGCGAGCAGCCGGAGCCGAACGCCTCGCCACTGCGGGCATTGCTGCAGGAGCAGTGGAGTACCCTTCGCCGCGCACGGCAGTATCGGCGGTTGATGAGCAGCCGGGCTGTCTGATGCTTCTGGTGGCCAGGAAAGGGGGACGGATCCAGACGATCCCCGCCAGCGGCCCTTGCGCTGATCATCCCTGTTCCGGTCGTGCCTGGACACCGAAGCGCATCGATGCCCCGGGTTCAGCCAAGACAAGGTCAGGCGACCCGGAGGAACTCAGGACTCCAACCGCCAGAGCGGGTCGCTGGCCATCAGTGCAGCCGCCCACTCGGCGAAGACCCGGACCCTGGCCGACAAGTGCCGTGCGTAGGGATACACAAGGCTGATCGGCATGCTGCCCAGCGTCCAGCCAGGCAACACCTCCACCAGCGCCCCGGCCTGAAAGTACGGGCTGGCTTCGGCGAGAGGCACGGAAACGATGCCAAGTCCCGCCAGCCCGGCCGCCAGGTAGGCGCCGCCATGGTTGAAGCGCATCGCCGGCATCTGGTCGACCGTGAAGCATTCTTCACCACGCCGGAGCACGGGGATCAGGGGTTTGCCTGAACCGGGAAAGGTGAATCCGAGATACCGGTGCAGCAGCAGATCGTCGGGCCTGAGCATGGGGGTGGCGTTCATCAGGTAGGCGGGTGAAGCGCAGAGGCAGAAACGCATCTGGCCCACTGGACGACACACCAGGTTCTGGTCCGCGACCGTCCCTCCCCGGAGCGCGCAGTCGATCCCTTCCTGCACGAGATCGACCACCCGCTCGCTGCAACCGATGTCCAGCTGGATCTGTGGATGCAGCGTCGTGAAGCCGGGAAGCGATGGAATGATGAGACACATCCCGACTGCCGAAGGCATCTCCACCCTCACCCGCCCCCGCGCCACGCTGCGACTTTGCGCTACCGAGGCTTCCAGCTCGTCGAGATCATCCAGTACCGCACGCGCGCGTTCGTAGTAGGCCGCGCCATCGGTGGTGGGCGTGACGCTTCTGGTGGTCCTGTGCAGCAGTTTCACGCCCAGCAGCGACTCAAGCCCCTGGATCTGGCCGGAGATCGTCGTTTTCGCCACATTCAGGGCCTCCGCTGCCCGGGTGAAGCTTCCCACTTCGACAATGCGGCAGAACGCGCGCATTGCTTCCAGCCGATCGAAGGCCATGATTGTCCGTATATCCGCACAATGAAAACGATTTTGCCCAGTTTATCCGCAGCTTCTCGCCCAATAAAGTGACTCCAAGGCCGCCTCCCCTACCCCGGCCATCTGGAGAATGAAAAATGAGTTCGAAGCGCCTCAACTATTACCAGGCCGCCCCTCAAGCGATGAAGGCCATGCTTGGCCTCGAAAAAGCCGCGTCCGAATCGGTGCTCCCGCGATCCCTGCGCGAACTGGTACGAATCCGCGCGTCGCAGATCAATGGCTGTGCGTACTGCATCGACCTGCACACCGCCGATGCGACCAAGGAAGGCGAAAGCCTCCGACGCCTGATGGCCGTGAGCGCCTGGAAGGAAACGCCCTTCTTCGACGAGCGCGAACGCGCCGCCCTGCTATGGACCGAGACACTGACCCTGGTTGCAGCCACCCATGCGCCGGATGAGATCTACGAGCAAGTGGCGGCCGTGTTCAACGACCAGGAACTGGCCGAACTGACCTTCGTCATCGCCGCAATCAATGCCTGGAATCGCTTTGGTGTCGGCTTTGCGATGCAGCCGGAGTGAGCAGGCCGCTACAGGTTCTGCCGACTGCACTGCCTCCCCCCAGCACAAGGCCACCTCTCACTGAATCAGTGAGAGGCAACCTTCTTTGCCCATCACAGCCAGACCGGCTCCGTATGGTCACCAAGATCCTTTGTTTCAAAAGAGGAGGCTGAGCTTTCGCACTCAACGCAGCCGGCGGTCAGACCGCCGCATCAACAAGGTTTGCCCGCCTCGCCGTCATCGAAGAATCGCACTGAGCCGTCGTACTTGAGGAAGAAGTCGTCGGCGCAGCGCGCAATCTCGGCATAGCGGCCCGTCAATGCCAGTCGCATCATTTCAAGCTGCACTTCCTCCTGCTCAACCATGTACTCAAGGAAGCGCCTGGCATTCGCCGGCCCTTGTTGCCGCAGCTTCTTCAGCCATTCGAGGTACTTCAGGGTTTCGCGGTAGATGAACCTCAGCAACGGTCCATGCAGCCTTGCTGGCAACGAGGAAACGGCCAAGGCCTTCAGCCTGGTTGACATCCCGGGGGCGGTACCCTGCCCCCATCGTCTGGCGGCGAGTGCGTAGCGAGGACGATTGAACACCTCCAGGTCCAGGTAGGACTTCCAGAACAATCCGTGCTCGTTTCCCGCAAACCGCTCGGCCATCCGCCCGATGGCCAGGAAAGCGAAGGCACGGTTGGCCAGTTCGTGACGGAACCCCTTGATGAAGACTTTGGACGCCATTTCGATCGACACCTCACTTGGAAATACGATGCACGGCGCGCTGGCCGGCGAATTGAACCGCTGGGCCAATCACTGGGCATTCCTGGGCCTGAGGCTGTCATCGAAATCTTCCAGCGACGGGAACTCCAGCGTCGGAAGCTGGTGAAGGCTCAGCAGGTGCTGGCGGTACTGTTCGAGGTAGTCGCGTCGTTCGGCATCGCTGATGTAGGGAACGTGATAGGCCACGAAAGGCGGCAGCACCTCAAGGCCGACATAGGCCAGCATGCCGCGCTGGATGGGCTGCAACAGCGTGGCCAGCTCGCCATGCACCGCCTCCGGACCGAACATGTGACGCTGTCCGCCCAGCGAGATGCAGAGCATCGCCTTCTTGCCCTTGAGGCCGCCGCGGTCGTAGATGCGCTTGCCGCCATAGCAGTAGCCGGAGACGAAGACGCGGTCGATCCAGCCCTTCATGATCGCCGGCATCCCGAACCAGTAAATCGGGAAGTTGAAGATGATCAGGTCCGCCCATCTGACCCGATCCAGTTCCACCTGGATGTCCGCAGCCAGGGTTCCGTTGCCGTGGTTATGGCGCTGCTCGAGTGCGTAGACGAGGTACGTCGCATCGGCCCGCGTTCCGAAGTCCTCTGCTGTTGCAACCGGGTTGAAGGATTGGGCGTAGAGATCCGAAACCACAACTTCATGACCCTGCTCACGCAGCAGGTCGAACGCCAGGTTCTTCATGGCGGCATTGAAGGATCGAGGTTCATGGTGGGCATGTACGATCAGGACATTCATGGTCTTTCCAGACAGCGATTAATGATTGAGTAGGAGGCTGCGGGAGCTGACATCGGCCCGCTGGGATCAATGCCCGGCAGGAGGCGTTGGCGCCGCCGCCAGAGTGCCGATGTAGTCGACTATGGCCTTGCGCTCGGCCGCTCCGGCCAGTTGCAGGGAAATGCCGCGCATCCAGATACCGTGCTGGTCGGCATGGGCGTCGGCACCTCGCACGCCCTGGGCGTAATGGCTGAGCTGGCGCTCCAGGTAGGCGGCGTCGAGGATGTGCAGGTTCGGCGTTTTCAGCAGCGCATAACCGCCGCCATCGGGGCCGTGACAGGCAGCGCAAGTGCCCTGGTAGGCGGACTTGCCGCTGGCATCGGCCACGGTCGGCCCACTGCCGGGGCCAAGGTCCTGCCCGGCAAAGTGACGGGCCAGAGGCGCGAACTCGGCCTCATCGAGGCTGGCCACCACTGCTCGCATCTGGGTGCCATAGCTGTCGCGCGTGTCGTAGCCTCGACGACCTTCCTTGAAGCCCTGCAATTGCTGGAGAAGGTAGTCGGCCTGCTGGCCGGCCAGCCGCGGTGCGCCAAGGGCCGGGTTGCCCTGGCCGCGATCGCCATGGCAGGCGGCACAGGTTTGCAGCTGGGCGGCGGCCGGAGCCGGCTCGGCCTGAACATGCAGGCTAGCGGCGAGCAGGAGTGCGCCGGTGCAGATGCGGTACTTCATGTGGTCAGTTTCCCTTGCGCTGTTGTTCTTCTTGCCGGGCAATGCGCTCCAGCAGTTCTCGGCGGACACGCTCGACATCCGCTGGGGGCGACTGGCGCCACGCATGTAATTCGGCGCCGGTGTAGGGTGTGAAGCCGGCCGGTAACTCGGATGCATCGAAGGTCTCCAGCATCCAGTTGAGAACGCCCGCCAGTGCCTCGTCGGAGAGCCCCGACAGCGCCGAGCCCGGCACCTGCACCAGGTACTCGCGGCCGCCGGGTACGCTGAGGAACTTCCCCAGTTGCCCCGGGAAGGCCGGCACCTGTCGTGCCGGGTTGCCGCTGCCATCCGGCAGGTGGCAGCCCTGGCAGTTGAGCATGTAGTCGAACTGGCGCGGCTCGGTGGCCGCCACAACGGGTGCCCCCAGCACGAGCGATACAGCGAGCGCCGGGACGGCAAGCACACGGAGCGCCATGGCCTACTCCTTCACTCCGATCACTACCGACAGCGAGCAGTGGTAAGGCATGTCAGCGTGGCTGCCCGAGCACCAGTTGAGGTCATTGGAGCTCTGCGGCCGGTACAGCGGCGAGTCGCCCTCGTCGCGCTGGCACACGCAGCGTCCGCAATTGCCCTTGCCGCAACAGTCGTTGTAGGAGATCACGTAGTCCTTGCCGTCCGCCGGGTTGCGGCAGGTGCCGATCCAGGTGATGTCAGAGCGCACGGTGCCGGGCGGGCAACTGTTGGGCGAGCCACCGCAGCAGCCGCAGAGGAAGCCGTCGATGGCGCAGTAGCGCCAGTAGTCGCAGCTGTTGGGGTCGCCCTCCTCCACCAGGCCGCTGCCGGATTGGGCGAAGGCATTGCTGCGATACACCGGCAGCAGCGTTGCCGCGCTGGCACCGATCAACAGCGTGCCCAATCCGCCGAGAAAGCCCCGGCGAGAGGTGCCCCGCGCCGTACGACGGGTGAAAAGTTCGGTGGCTTCGTCAAACCATCGGATCGCCATGCTCAGTGCACCTGCTGGTAAAGGGAATGTTCGGCTGCCTGTCGCGAGGCCTGCCAGGCCTGGATCGAGGACACGCCCAGGGCCTGGGCCTCGAACAGGCTTTCCAGGTGCTCACGGGTGTTGACCAGACCATGGGTAACCACGGTGCCGGCCGCGTCGATCAGCACGGCGTAGGGCAACTTGCTGATCTGGTAGGCCAGGCCCACCTCGCGGGACAGCAGGTAGGGAAACGCCTCCAGACGCTGAGCGGCGATGAAGGCTTCATGGGCAGCGGCCTCACCGTCGCTGGCCAGCACGATGCGCAGCCGGGAGCCTTCCTGGCCACGCACCGAACGCAGCACCGGCAACAGGGTCTTGCACACCGGGCAGGTCTCGGAGAGGAAGAACAGCAGGGTCAACTGGCCCCGCTCGCTGGCCCCGCCGAGGTTGACCGAGCCCCCAGTGAGGCTGGGCAAGGTGAAGCGCGGCGCCATCTCCCCCGCCTTGATGGACTTGCCCAGGGACAATGCCCCCACGGGGCGGATGCGCTCGTGCAGTAGGCCGATCTGGCGTGCCAGGGCCCAGACCGCGATGGTCAGGCCCAGGGTGGTCAGCCAGGAGAAGATGCTGGAGATCATCAGTGCGTATGTCATGGCTCGTTCAACTCGTGCAGGGAGGTACGATTGGCGACCAGCAGGTTCGCCAGCAGATAGAGGGCCAAGCCACCGCACAGGGCGCCGGCCAGGCTGATGACGTCGAACCACACCAGGGGGCGGTCCTGCGTCGGCAACAGCAGGATCAGTGCGGGCAGCAGCAGCACCAGGTTGCGCAGCGCCAGGGCGGCACTGGGTGCCTGGGGTCGACCACCCCAGTGGCAACCGCAGTCCTCGATAGCGGCTCCACGCCGCGCCGCCAGTGCGAGCACACCGGCATAGAACGCCAGCAGCAATGCGGCAGGCAGAGCCGCCAGGGGCTGCCAGACACTTGCCAGGACGCTCGCGGCAGCCAGCAGTTCCAGCGCTGGCACCAACACCTTGAGCAGTCCCGTGAACAGCGTCAGTTGGCCGCCGAATGCCGCACCGTAGCCCTGCAGCACACGGGCGAAGCCCTGGCCGTCACGAACCTTGTGCAAGCCAGCGGAGCCCAGCAGCAACGCCAGGCCGCCGGCGCTGGCGAAATGGACCAGGGGATCCTGGAGAAAGGCCGCGATCACCATGGCGCCACCATGTTCATGAAGCCCAGGGGGATATCGCCGATGCTGCGCAGATGCTCGCCGCTGTCGGCGTCGTAGAGGTTGATACCCTGGCGCAGCAGCGGTCCCAGGCCCGCCTCGCCCTCGGTCAGGTAGATCCCGGCGGTGAACAACGTGGGCATGGGCACCAGCCAGTCGAGGCTGTACAGGCGCGGATGCTCACCCTGGCTGACACCAATGGCGGTGCTCTGCTCCTTCAGCTCGACACGCGCCAAACGCCGTTGCGTGGCGATGTCGTACACCCAGACCTCGGTGCCCGGCTTCTGATAGTTCTCCGGCTTGTCCTGGTGCATCAGCACGAACAGGCGCCCGCTGCGTTCGTGCAGCGCGGTGCCATGGTTGCCGGCCACGCCCCAGCCATCGGCGCGCTCTTCGTCGCTGACCAGTGACCACTTCCGCGAGGTCTCGATGCCTTCGGGCGTCATGCGGATACCGTAGGCGTGGTTCTGCTGGGAGACGAAGTACCAGGTATCGCCATGGCGTACGCCGGTGGTGAGGATCAGGTCTTTCAGCGGGTCGAAGGCCGGCGCAGTGCGGGACTGCACGCGGACCTGCCCAGCATCGTCGAGGCCGAGGTGGAAGAAGCCGCCATTACCGCAGATGGCGTAGAAGTCGCGTGGGCCGGCCGGGTAGATGGATCCGCAGCCCGGCGTAGCGACTTCTCCGACGAAGCGCCGGGACTCCAGGTCGACAATGGAAATGGACTGGGCCGGGGTGAAGTTGAGCACCAGCAGGAAGCGCTCGTCATCCGAGAGGACGCTGAGTCCGGTGGAGATCAGCGCCGTCATGCGCTTCGCGGGAATGCTGATCTCGTGCTTGGGACTCAGGGTGCGGGCGTCGTAGACCGTCACCACGTCCGAGCGGGTGCCACGCACGCCTCGGCTGAAATAGATCTCGGTGGCGTAGAGCTCATCGCGCGCACGGGAGAAGACCAGGCCGTTGGACCAGATGCCGGTGTTCAACTGACCGAGGTTGCGGCCGTCGTCGGCGAACAGGTAGGCGCGACCGTCCACCATGTTGGGAGCGTTGCTGCCCCAGATCCAGAACCAGTCCTGGCCCTTGTGGTCGCCCAGCACTTCCACATGGGCCTGCTCCGGTTGAAAGGTGGCCGCAGCGGGAAGTGCCAGGGCGGCCAGCGACATGCCGCACAGCAGGTTTCGCAATGAAGGCTTCAGCATAGGGTCGTTCCGATGGCTTGGATTGAGGGCCCGGCAAGCAGCGCCGAGCCTGCAGTCTAGGGATGGCGCAACGGCGCAGGCTTGGCTGGCCGCGTCATCCTGTTTGTCATCTGGCGTCAGGGCGGCGACAGCACGCCCGAGGGCCCGAACAGCAGCAGGCCGCCGCTGGCCTGGGGCGCCAGCGCCGCCAGGTTCAGGCGGTCTTCACGAACCGTGGCGGTGAAGCGCCCTGCCCCCCGATCCGAAACGCCCACCAGCCCGCCATTGCCCACCAGCGCCACGCGCCCGTCGGGCAACTCGGCCAGGGCGGTAATCGCCTCGTGGCTGCCGCTGTCCAGCGCGCGCCAGCTGTCTCCCTGGTCGTCGCTCAGCAGCACGCGGCCGCTCATGCCGGCCAGCAGCACGCGGCCATCGCGCAACCCGAGCCCCGTCCACAGCGAGCCGCTGGCCCCGGTGCCCAGGGCTTCCCAGGTCGAGCCGCCATCTCGCGAGCGGTAGGCATTGCCCATTTCGGCGGCGATGAACAGGCTGCCCTTCGGCCCGGGAAAGACCTGGTTGAGGTGGTAGTCGTCGCCCTCGGCGCCGATGCTGAGGCGCTGCCAGCTGTTCCCGCCATCGTGGGTTTGTGCGGCATAGCCATAGGCACCGGTGACGATGCCGTGGCGGGCATTCTCGAACCAGACCGACAGCAGCACAGGCTGGCCTTCCAGGTCCGCTTGGCGGGTCCAGGTCTCGCCGCCGTCCTCGCTGCGCAGCAACAGGCCACCGTGACCGACGGCCCAGCCGTGCTGGGCATCGGCGAAGCTGACGGCAGTGAGCAGGCCGTCCACCGGCACGGCCTTGGCTTGCCGCCAGTTCTGGCCATCGTCGGAGAGCACCACCACGCCGTGGTCGCCCACCGCCGCCAAGCGCTCGCCGGCACGGGCAACCGCCACCAGCGGGGCGTGCTGGGGCGCGGCCAGGGGCATGGCCGGACCGGCGCCCTCTTCGGCGTGCGGGCTGCCACCGCAGGCCAGGATCAGCGCCGCCAGCAGCAGGCGCAGGGAATGAATCGCGGACATCGACAGTCCTCCTCGTCAGTGCGCGAGCAGGGGCGCACGGACCGGCCCCCGTCGTGGAATCAGGGTGTCCAGCATCACGGCGATGGCCGGCAGCAGGGTGATGGCCATGATCATGTTGACCATGAACATGAAGGTGAGCAGCAGGCCCATATCGGCCTGGAATTTCAGTGCCGAGAAGGACCAGGTGGCCACCCCCACCGACAGCGTCAGCGCGGTGAACACCGTCGCCACGCCCACTTCCCGCAGGCCCTGCTGGAAGGCGCTGACGATGTCCTGGCCTTCGGCGAGATGCAGCTGCAGGCGGTTATAGATGTAGAACGCGTAGTCGACGCCGATGCCCACCGCGAGCACCATCACCGGCAAGGTCGCCACGGTCAGGCCGATGTCCAGCGCCTTCATGAACCAGTAGCCGAGGAAGGTGGCCAGGGTCAGCGGCAGGCAACAGGCGATCATCGCCCGCCAGTCGCGGTAGACCAGGAACACCAGCAGCACGATGGTCAGGTAGACGTAGAGCATCATCGGCAACTCGGAGGTCTCCACCACTTCGTTGGTGGCCGCCTGCACCCCGGCATTACCGCTGGCCAGGCGCACCGTCACCCCGTCCAGGGAATGCTCGGCGCGATAGCGCTGCACCGCCCGCACCACCTCTTTCAGCGTGCTGGCCTTGTGGTCGGCCAGGTAGAGGTTGATCGGCAGCAGCGTGCAGTCCTCGTTGTACAGGCGCAGCGCCTCGGGCACCTGACGCACCGCCTCGCCGAGGGACAGCTCGTCCATCGGCAGCGCCACCCACTTCGGGCTGCCCTCGTTGACGCCGGAGGCCGACAGCTTGGTCAGGGCCGGCAGCGACTGCGCCGAGAGCACGCCAGGCACGTTGCCCAGGTACCAGGTCAGGCGGTCCACGTAGGTCATCACGTCGTGGCGGTAGCAGCCGCCTTCGGGGGTTTCCACCGCCACGGTGAACAGGTCCAGGCCCAGGGCGAAGTGGCTGACCACGCTTTCCACGTCCTGGTTGTAGCGTGAGTCCGCACGCAGCTCCGGCGCGCCGGGCAGTACGTGCCCGACATGGCGGCCCTGGCTCTGCCAGACGGCCAGCACCATCAGCCCCAGGCACAACAGGCTGCCGATGGCGGCATTGCGCGGCGCGGCGACGCGGCCAAGGCGGACCATGGCGCTATCACGCCAGCTGCGCAGGCGCTCCACGCGGGCCACGTAGGCGGCGTCGAAGCGGAAGTAGCTGGCCAGCAGCGGCAGCATGATCAGGTTGGTGACGATCTTGTAGGCCACGCCCACCGAGGCGGTGATGGCCAGCTCGCGGATCATCGGGATGGGCACCAGGGCCAGGGTGGCGAAACCGACGAAGGCGGTGATCAGCGCCAGGGTGCCGGGAATCAGCAGGCCACCGAAGCTGCGCCGGGCGGCGGTCATGCCACCGGCACCGGCGCAGACTTCGCGGGAGATGAAGTTGACCTGCTGCACCCCGTGGGACACGCCGATGGCGAACACCAGGAAGGGCACCAGGATCGCCAGCGGGTCCAGCCCGTAACCCAGCAGGGTCAGGGTGCCGAACTGCCAGACCACCGACACCAGCGAGCAGAACAGCGGCAGGAAGGTCAGCACCCAGGAGCGCGTGTACCAGTAGACCGCCAGCGCGGTGAGCAGGAAGGCCAGGAAGAAGAAACCGACCACGCTCCTGGCGCCCGCGCCGATATCCCCCATCTGCTTGGCGAAGCCGATGATCTGCACCTCGTAGTCGGCGTCGGAGTACTTGGCGCGCAACTCATCTTCGAGGCGCTGGCTGAATTCCAGGTAGTTCAGGCGCTGGCCGGTCTGCGGGTCCGGGTCCGCCAGTTCGGCCACCACCATGGCGCCGGAATGGTCGTTGGCCACCAGGCTGCCGACGAAGCCACCGACGAGCGTGCGTTCGCGAATGCCGGCGATGGCCTTGTCGTCGAGGGTGCCGACGGTGACATCGCCACCCACCACGTCCTCGGCCTTCATGCCCTCCTCGGTGATCTGCACCGCGCGGGTGTTCGGGGTCCACAGCGAGGTGACGCTGCGGCGGTCGATCCCCGGCATGAAGAACAGCGCCTGGGTCAGGTCATGCAGGCGCGTCAGCGCCGCCTTGTTCCAGATGTTGCCGTGTCTGGCGTGCAGCACCACGATGATCCGGTTGGCGCCGAACAGCACGTCGCGGTACTGGTTGAAGGTCTTGATGAAGGCGTGCTGCTGCGGCAGCTGCTTGTCGAAGCCGGCCGACATTTCCAGGCGCAGGGCGAACAGCCCCATGACCAGGGTGACGGCGGCCAGCACGCCCAGGGTCGCCAGGCGATGGCGGAAGAAGAAGCGCTCGAGCGCCCACACGAGTGAAGCCAACATGGAATGCCTCGATTCAACGCAAGCCACGGGTGGCGGGCCTGGCCCGCCACCTGCGGTCACTGAAGGTCAGAACGAGTAGGAAAGGCTGCCGGCGAGGAAGTCGCGGTCGGCCATCAGGTTGTTGTCACCGCCACCCCAGTACTGCACCCACTGCAGGTTGCCCTTCCAGCGGTCGCGGTAGTTGAACAGCAGCGAGGTGGTGAGCGACTTGCGCCCCTCGACGAAGGGCATGGCGTTGGGCGTGGTGCCGTTGACGTCGTGGCTGAAGTCCAGCTGCGGCGTGACGGTAATGCCGGTGCCGAACAGGTCCGGGTAGTTGATGCCGATCTCGGCCACATAGCCCCAGCTGGTCTTGTCCGGCAGCGAGTAGTCCGGCAGGAAGTACGGCGTCTCACCCGAGGTATCCAGGTCCGGGTAGTGGGCGACCACCGCCTCGGCCAGGAGGAAGCCGTCGGACGCGCCCAGGGCGCTCGGGATGAAGCCCAGCGGGTCGTTGGCGGAGAAGCTGTAGATGGCGTTGACGTCGGCCTGCCACTTCTTCTCTTCGACGAAGCCCTTGTGCACGCCGGTGTCGAACACGCTGAACTTGTTGAAACTGCCGGTGAAGGCCTGGCCGAAGGGTACGGTGGGGTCGATGCCGACGCTGTCGTCGGGCCGGTAGGACAGCTCGCCGGCCACGGCCACCGGCCCCACCATGGTGTTCATCGACAGGCCGAACAGGTCCTTGTCCTCGCCGTAATTGATGAAGAAGTTGTCCACCACCAGGTTGTCCGGGTTGGACAGCGCGGTGTAGCCGACGAAGGGCAGCTTGTCGTGGTAGCGCTGGTAGTAGAAGCCGAACTCGGTCTCGATGGATTCAGCGGTCCAGCGCAAGGCCAGGCCGTACTGGCCGCTGTTCTTTGCCGCCCGTTCACCGCCATAGGGAATGGCCAGCCCGGCGGCCACCAGGGTGGCGTCGTCGAGGCCGCTCACCAGCGGATCGCCGCAATGCCCGGTGGGCGTGGCGGCGGCGCAGGTGCCCGCGCCGAGGATGCCGTCCACATAGCCGCTGGGGTAATAGATGGAGCGCCGCCCCTCCCCCACCACATCCGCCGTGGAGAAGTAGGTGCCCACCGGGTCCAGGCCATAGGCGTTCCATTTGAACTGGTAGTAACCCTCCAGGCTCAGGGTATCGGTCAGGCCCAGGCTGAAGGACGCCATGGGCGCCGGGATGAACACCTCCTTCAGCTGGGTGCCGGGGGTGTGGTACTTGGGCAGGCTGAGGGCGTTGATCTGGTTGATGCCGCCGGGGACGAAGATCTCCTCGCCCCAGCTGATCACCTGGTTGCCGACCTTGACCTTGGCCGGCATGTCGCCGAGGTCGAAGGCCTTCGCCACCCACAGGTCGAGCAGGTCGAAGCGCTCCGTGGCATCGCGCTCGGCCTGGTCGTCCAGCTCGGTGCGGCGCGTGTCATCCATCTTGAAGTCTTTCGCCCAGGCGACCCGGCCCAGGGCGCTCCAGCCGTCACCGAACTTCAGGCTCAGCTCATGGGTGCCCTTGATCACATGGGAAAAGACGTCGTGCTTGTGGTAGTTCAGGTTGCCGTCGTCGGCGTTGCTGTAATTGATATCGGCGTTGGCGTAGCCATTGCCCCGGCTGAGGTTGTAGAAGCGGCCGAGCTCGTTGCGGGTGCCGGTGTTGCAGCCGCCGTTGTCGCCGCCCAGCAGGTGGCAGTCCGGGGACTCCAGACGGGTGGCGTCGACCGAGGTTGCGGCCTGCAGGCCGGTGGCACCGAACAGCGCGCACAGTGCGCCGCCCAGCAAGGAACGCGGGAAGAATCTCATCGGTTTCTCCTGAGGTTTTTCTTGTGGTCTTTCAGGAACGCGGCACTCCGCGGACACGAAGGGTCAGCGAGAGGGCGAGGCCCGAGGCATGGAAGGGACGTGCTGCGTGAATACCGGCATGGAGTCGGTACTGGGTGTCGTTGCGGTCATGGAACCGGCCCCGCTAATCTTGTTCTTGTTCGGGTGGGCGAGCTGGCCAGAATCTTCAGGCTCGCCTTGGGCACAAAACTATTGGAAGGCCGGCGCCAAGGATTGCCCGCTCGCGCCAGCCCGTTTGGCATCTGGCGCCATGGGTTTCACGGAGGGTCAGAAAGGGGCACCGGCACCACCACGACTCATTGCCCTTCGGCGACGGGCAGTGGATGATCCGCGCCGGCTACCCATGCCTGGCAACGAGGGATCGGCGGCGACACAAACAGACAGGCTGTGGAACACATGAGATCAGTGCGTACGGTCCTCTCCGAGAACTTCTTTCGTCGATTCAGTGAAGTCTTCGCGCCACATCTGGACGCGGTCGGACTGGACACCCGGATACTCGAAAGAGCGGACGTGGAGATTCCCGGTGAGCAGTACGTGGCGCTCTGGGAGGCCGCCGGCAAGACGAACCCCAATATCGGGCTCGTGCTCGGCAACCAGACCGAAGCGGATGATTTCGGCGCGCTCGGACATGCCCTGCACTGCGCAACCAGTGTCGAAAAGGTCCTGAAGACGCTTCACCAGTTCATCGTGGTCTTCGCCCAGGAGTCGACATTCACCTACGAGACGGACTCCCGCTACGTCTACGTCGACTACCAGGTGACCGACCCGACCGTCATTCATCGGCGGCAGGACTCCGAATTCGCCATTGCGTCCGCCTTCCGACAGCTCAACCTGATCACCAACAGCCCGATAAGGCTGTCTCGCATCGACTTCGAGCATGACCGCCCGGCCGACCTGTCGGAGCACAAGCACATCTTCCAGTGTCCGCTCTACTTCAATCAGCCCACGAATCGCCTTTACCTGCCCATCGAGACGCTGGACCTGCCGGTGTCGCATGGCAATGAGCGCCTGTACAAGGCACTGGAGCCCTACCTCGAAAAGGAACGCCATGAACGCTACATACCGGACGAGCTTCTGCTGCAGATCACCCGCCTGATCGCAGCGGACATGAGCAGCGGCGTGCCCTCCCTGGTCGACATCTGCGAACAGCTCGGCGTCAGCCGGCGGACATTGCAGCGTCGCCTCAAGGATCAAGGGATCGAGTTTTCGTCGCTGGTGGAGGATGTACGCCGAGAGTTGGCACTCGCCTACATGAAGGATTCGGAATACTCCATGACGGAGATTTCCTTGCTGGTGGGCTATTCCGAGTCGGGCTCCTTTACCCGGGCCTTCCGGCGCTGGACCGGGCAATCGCCGCAACAGTATCGCGCCGCCAACCGCCCCCTCTCCTGAAACTTCCCAGCCACGCGCCTGCTCCACGCCCTGACGAGCGCGGCCCCTGCAGCGGCGCCAGCTTGGCGCGAACTGCTGAAAGTTCTGGCACCCTCTGCCAATTCACCGCTTGAGCGGCCCATTACCCTGAGCATCGCCAACACGAGTCGGAATCCGCCCTACGGCAAAGGCGTTGAAAGGCTCATCAAACTGATACTTGAGCGCTGATGGCCCCTTGCAAACCATGACGCCGTCGCTTTCCCAAACACATGACCGCCAAGCGGAGATTGACAGCATGCCCCACCAAGACCCGCGCCTGGACAGCACGTCCTTCTGGCAGCACGACTACGGGCACTACTCGCCCAACGGCCCCCTGAAGGAAGACCTGAAGGTGGACGTGGCCATCATCGGCGGCGGCTTCACCGGCCTGAACACCGCCTGGCAATTCCAGCGGGACAACCCCAATGCGCGCGTGGTGGTGCTCGAAGCCGCCGTCATCGGCTTCGGCGCCAGCGGCCGCAACGCCGGTTTCAGTACCCGGCTCTTCGGACTCGAACCGGAGATGGTGCTGCTGCGCTGGGGCAAGCAGAAACTGATCGACGCCCACCACTACCTGGACAAGGCGGTCGCCCACACGAAAGACCTGATCGAGGCGCAGGGTCTGCAATCGGATTACCGCCATACCGGCATGGTTCGCATCAGCTACTCCAGCAAACAGCTGGGCCGACTGGAGAAGACCTATCAGTTGCACCAGCAACTGGGCATCGATGGCGATCTCAAGTGGCAGGACCGGTCCCGGGTACAACAGGACTTCCATTCGGAGCGCTTCATCGGTGGGATCTATGAGTCCAACACCGGCTACCTCAACCCCTGCAAGCAGGTTCGCGAACTCAAGCGCCTGGCCGAATCGGCTGGCGTTTCAATCTACGAAACCAGCCCGGTCACCCACATCGAAAGGAGCGTCTCGGCCATAACGCTCAAGACCCCGGGTGGCAAGGTCACCGCCGACAAGCTGGTGATCGCCACCAACGCTTACTCCCGCCAGGTGCCGGACACCCGCAGACTGCAGAACCGGCAGGTCCCCCTCTGGACCTACCAGGTCGTCACCGAGCGCCTCACGGCGGAACAATGGGCGAGCATCGGCTGGAACGACCGGCAGGCGTTCGGCGACAACCGGCAACTGCTGCATTACTTCCGCCCCACGGTGGATGGCCGCATCGTCATGGGTGGGGGCGACGCGATCGTATACCGGACGCCCGCCATGGACGAAGTGCCCTCGCCCATGAGCTGGCAGCACTGCGAAGCCCATTTGAAGTGGATCTACCCTCAGCTGAAGGACGTGCGCATCGACTATCGATGGGGCGGCCCTGTCTCGGTGAACACCGACATGGTCCCCGAGATCAGCTTCGTCGATGACGAACGCATCATCTATTCCGGCGGTTGCTTTGGTCACGGCGTAGCGTTGACGCACCTCAACGGCCGAACCATCGCAGACCTGCTCAATGGCAGAAAAACCGAACTGACGGACTTCTGGATCGTAAACAGAAAATCCATCCCCATGCCGAGCGACAGGCTTTCGTATTTCGGTGGCCGAGTAGCCCGTAGAGCACTTCAAGCTTTTGACTGGTGGGAAGAACGAAACTTGAAAGGCAAGTAACAGAACCGCACCGGCATCATGCTGCCCAAAAACTACGGTACACGGTTTTACTCCTGCGGGATGAACTCCGTCCGCTTCTGGCCCAGGCCGTGTATAAACGCAGCGGGTGATGAGTAGCTGGATGTTGAATGGTTTTAGCCGCGCCCTGAGGCCTGGGGGCGCCTGGCGTGTCGATCCGAGGCATTCAACAGGTTGGGTTCCGCGACGCTGTGCGACGAATTCAGCGGGCCGCCAATGGGGCTTCAGGCCTTCATCGCGGCCATCAGCGCACTATTGCCCAGCAGGTTCAGCACCCGTTTGAAGTTGTAGGCGAGCACATGCAGGCTCATTTCCGTGCTCACCCGGGCGGCCGGCTGGGTCAGTCCGGCCCGCCTAGTGACGCCTGGCTGGCCGGCGCCGGGTTGTCCTGGCGAGTGCCTTGGCGTCTTCGCTCATCATGGCCGGGCTTTCCATCTCGCCCAGTTGCATCCGCGACAGCACCCTCCTCGCGTTAGTGGCACAGTCGATATCTTCCGGCTTCGCCTCGATCTCCGCTATCAGCCCGACCAGTTGTGCCTTGCTCATCGCAAGCCGTGCCTCCAGCGCCTCGATGTCCCGCACCTTGCGGTGCAGCGCTTCGAGCAGGGAGCCGTGCTCCCACTGTGCAAGATCCGGTGGCAGCAGCATACGCAACTCGTCGAGGCTGAAGCCCGCCTTCTGCGCGGTCGTAATCAGGTTGAGCACCAACTCCGCCTCGGGCGGATAGGCCCGATAGCCGTTCGACTGGCGCTGGACCGCCTTCAACAGGCCGATGCTTTCGTAGAAGCGGATGCGCGAAGGAGCAAGGCCGGTGCGCTCCGCCAGTTCTCCGATCTTCATGCTCTGGATGTTCCTCTATCAGATTGAGCCTGACGCCAATCTTAAATCGAGCGACAGGAGCGTGCGCGAATGCTTTGGGGCCCCGGAGGAAAGTGGCAGCGCAACCCGGTATGAAACCAGGTGCAGTGGACGCCCCGGTTCAGGGCTGGAAGAAATCTCCGGGCGTCACTCCGAAGTGCTGACGAAAGGCCGCGATGAAAGCGGAGGTGGAGTCATAACCGTAGGCCAGGGCGACCTCCGTGACTCGCTGCCCCCGCTCCAGCGCCTCCAGCGAGCCATGCAACCGCAGTCGCTGGCGCCAGACGCGGAAGGTCAGCCCGGTTTCACGCAGGAATAGCCGCCGCAGGGTTTTCTCCGACGCGCCCAGCTGCTCGCTCCATTGCAGCAGCGTCCGGGAATCGTCCGGAGCCGCCTGCAGTCCCCGGCACAGGCGCAGCAGCCGCGGATCGCTGGGCAGGGGCAAGGACAGGCTGACCTCGCGGGCGACCAGCAACTGATCCAGCAGAACCTGCGCCAGGCGGCCGTCGGGGCCGGCCTCGTCATACTCGGCCGGAAGTTCGCAAAAGCGCCGGATCAGCTCGCGCGTCAGGGCGTCTATCTCGATCACCCGGCAGCTGCCCAGCTCGCCACCTGCAGCAGCGGAGTCCAGGTACAGGCTGCGCATTTCAGTGTGAGGCGAGCTGAACACCTCATGCTCCGTATGCGCCGGTATCCACACGGCCCGCTGCGGGGGCGCGACGAAACTGCCTTCCCGCGTGTGCACATGGAGCACACCGCGAATGGCGTAGGACAACTGCACCCAATCATGGGTGTGGCGAGGTGTACCCGTCGCATTGGCCAGCGATTCATTGCGGGCGAAGAGTGGCCTGGGGAGCTTCGCCAGTCGCGGGATCTGACGCTCGGACCACCGAGCCTGTCCGTTTTCAGACATTCATTGCCCCTGTCGCGTTAGTCGGCATACCGGAGCAAGGCTAGATTAGGCCGGTCCTCAATGACAACAAGTGGATCCAGCCATGGCCCGCCCGCGCTTGCTACCTGACAACTTCACCCTGACGCTGGTCGCCGTCGTGACCGCCGCCACCTTGCTGCCCGCTCAAGGCCAGGTCGCAGTGGCTTTCGGCTGGATCACCAACATGGCCATCGGACTGCTCTTCTTCCTGCACGGCGCCAAACTGTCCCGCGAGGCCGTGATCGCCGGCGCCAGCCATTGGCGTTTGCACCTGCTGGTCTTCCTCTGCACCTTCGGCCTGTTCCCGCTACTGGGCCTTGCGCTGAAACCCGTGCTGCTGCCCATGGTGGGAACCGAGCTCTACGCGGGCTTCCTCTACCTCTGTACCCTGCCCGCCACCGTACAGTCGGCCATTGCCTTCACCTCACTGGCCCGGGGCAACATCCCGGCGGCGATCTGCAGTGCTGCGGCCTCCAGCCTGCTCGGCATATTCATCACGCCGGTGCTGGTCGCCCTGCTGATGGGGGTGCATGGCGATGGTGGTTCGACGGTCGAGGCCATCCGCAAGATCAGCATCCAGCTGCTGCTGCCCTTCGTCGCCGGCCAGATCGCCCGCCGCTGGATCGGCAACTGGGTGAATCGCAACAAGGGCTGGCTGAAATACGTCGACCAGGGAAGCATCCTGCTGGTGGTTTACAGCGCATTCAGCGCCGCCGTGATCGGTGGACTCTGGCAGCAGGTTCCGCCCCTGAAACTGCTGGGCATCGTGGCCGGCTGCTGCCTGTTGCTGGCCCTGGTGCTCACGGTCGTCAATCTGCTGGGCAAATGGCTGGGGTTCGATCTCGAAGACCGCATCACCATTCTCTTTGCCGGTTCGAAGAAAAGCCTGGCCACCGGCGTTCCCATGGCGCAGGTCCTGTTCGCCGGCAGCAGCATCGGGCTGCTCATTCTCCCGCTGATGCTCTTTCACCAGGTCCAGTTGATGGTGTGTTCCGTCCTGTCCCAGCGCTTTGCGCAGCGCCCGGAAACACCCGCTCTCGCTTCGCTGGCGGAAGCCTCGGCCAGGTCCTGAAGCGACCAGCGACGTAGTGCGCCTCGCTCAACCCCTGGTGCGCACGGCGCACCCTACCGGGTCGGCTCTTCCCCGACCACTAGTCGGAATCCCCGGGACGAGTGTTTCGGCCGAACTAGTCTGAATTTTGGCGCCAGGGATTGCGCTGAAGTCACGAGCCCATGATGGGTTGCCTCGTCTCCTGGCGCTTTACTTGCTGAGGAGACGACAATGAAAAAAAGCCCCCGACGCATGGCGTACTGGAGCTGTACCGTCGCCAGTGTTCTCGCCCTGCCTGCCATAGCCGACACGCCCCCACTGTCACCGCAAATCCCTTTCGATGTCACTGTGGTCCCCCCGGTCAGCCTGCAGAGTTTGCAGCACGATTTCGATGTGCTCTCCTGGCAGACCTTCGTCGCCGTCAACTGGCCCGCCCTGGCCAATGGCAACCCGGATACCGATGCGCAGATCGGCAAGCCGGACGCGCCGACAGTGTGGGAGTCCTGGAAGGAGAGTTATCAGATCTTCCTGCCCAACGGGCAGACGCCGGCTGGCTGGAACCAGCCTTCGCCGCCACCGGCCGCCTGCCAGGGGCTGAAGGGCGAACGCGTGCTGCGACAGGTGGGCAAGGTGCCGGATGTCCTGGACGAATTCATCCAGCCGTTCAAGACGGGCCCGCTGATCGACCAGAGCGGCCAGTACGCGCGCAATGAAATCATGGTGAACGAGGCGATGTTCGACGGCATCGTCGACAACGGCCTGTACAGCGTCGAGGGCCAGCAGAAGTTCTTCGCCAACGCCCAGAACCGGGTGGCCTTCAGCTGCGGTTCGAACCAGACCCAGCAGGTCGGCTCGATCATGGTCAAGGCATCCTGGAAGCTGCTGGACGGCAACGACCGGCAGGACCAGTTCCATACTGCCGATGCGCTGGTCTATACGCCGGGCAACGACGACCCGGACAAGGGGCCGATCATCCCCGAGTCGTGCACCGCGGCCAGGGTCGGGCTGGTCGGCCTGCACATCGTGCACAAGACCGCCGATGCGCCGCAGTGGGTATGGTCGACCTTCGAGCACGTGCGCAACGTTCCGGAGAAGACCACGCCGGTGAATGAACGCAAGGGGCCGTACCTCTTCTACGACCCCCACGCCACTGGCCGACCGGTCAACGAGCCGCCGCCGCGGCCGTGGAATCCATCGGTCGAGACCACGCCGTCGCAGATCGTGCGAGAGATTCCCATCGACGCCGCGACCCAGCAGCTCAACGCGCAGTTCCAGGCCGCGCTGCAAGGCACGGTATGGGCCAACTACCAACTGGTCAGCACCCAGTGGCCGACCAACCCGGCGAACGACTGCCAGGTGCCATCGCCAACCAACCCGCTGGGCACCCCGGCGCCCACCTTCCTCGCCAACACCACGCTGGAAACCTACATCCAGGGCACCACCCCGCAAGCCTCGTCAAGCTGCATGGAGTGCCACAACAACGCCACGACCAAGGTGACGCAATCACCCCGCACCAGTTTCGCGGACTTCACCTACCTGCTCGAACGCGCCCAGTCCACCAGCGTCAAGGAGTGATGCCATGAGCGATCAGAACCTGCAGAACTTCGTCGACTTGTCCTCGGCCCTCACCGGTCTGGCGTCGAGCAAGCTCGCCCCGTCCATCGATCCGATCAATCTCCCGCCGCTGTTCTTCGATACCGCCCAGCAAGGCCTGGGCGCGGCGGTGCTGAGCAGCCTGCTGGAGCAGTACGCCACCCTCAAGGGCGAAGGCAAGACGCCGGATCAGATCGCTGCCGCCGTGTTGGCCGACCCGGCTAGCCAGACCGCCCAGGGCGCCCGATCGATCATGAAACTCTGGCTGCTGGGCATCTGGTACCAGCCGTACGACCAGGGTGCCCAGCACAAGGGGGACCAACAGGTGGTCTCCGACCAGGCCTACAAGGAAAGCTGGGCATGGCGCATCGCCCAGGCGCATCCCATGGGCTACAGCGAATTCCACTTCGGTTACTGGGCCGAGCAACCACCGAGCCTGGAAGACTTTACCGGTGTGCCCGCCAATGGAGGCCCCAGCGTATGAACACTGAACAAGCGGATGTGATAGTGGTCGGCGGTGGCATGTCCGGCAGCGTGATGGCCTATCAGTTGGGCCTGGCCGGCTTGAAGGTGCTGGTGCTGGAGTCCGGCCCGGCGATCCCGCCCAATCGCAGCGAATACCTGGAGCGCTTCTATACCGCGATCCTCAAGGCTCCGGAGGCGCCCTACCCGCCGAGCGAAATGACGCAGGACCCGGCGCAGCAGAATGCGCCGCGCGCCACCATCGCGGACTTGATCAACGGCTGGCAGGACCCGCAGAAGAGCTACCTGGTGCAGAAGGGGCCGCTGTCCTTCAGCAGCACCTACGAGCGTCTCGGCGGCGGCACCATGTGGCACTGGATGGGCACCTCCCTGCGCCTGCTGCCGAACGATTTCCGCATGAAGACAGCTTACGGTGTGGGCGTCGACTGGCCGCTCAGCTATGACGACCTGCAAACTGCCTATTGCCGTGCCGAAGCGGAAATCGGCGTGTCCGCCGATGTCGCCGCGCAGAGCTACCTGGGCGTGACCTTCCCGCCCGGCTACCAGTACCCGATGCATGGGATTCCGCCCTCGCTGGTGGACCAGGGGCTGGCTGCCGCGGTGAACGGCAAGTCGTTCCAGAACCTGCCGCTGCTGGTCAGCCCGACACCGGCCGGGCGCAACTCGCAGAACGACAACGGCCGCCGGGTCTGCGCCGGCAACACCAGCTGCACACCGATCTGTCCGATCCAGGCCAAGTACGATGCCACGGTGACCATGAACAAGGCGCTGGACACCGGCAACGTGCGCATCCTCTATCAGAGCGTGGCCAGCCGCGTGCAAGTGGGCAGCGATGGCCAGGTCAGCGGCATCGAGTTCATCCAGTACGCCACCGGCGACGGTCCGGCGACCGGCACCGGCCTGGCCCAGGGCAAGCGCTATGTGATCGCCGCCCATGCCATCGAAACGCCCAAGTTGCTGCTCAACTCGGTTTCGCCGCAGTGCCCGAAGGGGGTTGCCAACAGCAGCGGCCAGGTCGGCTGCAGCCTGGCCGACCACCCCGTGTACCTGGCCTGGGGGCTGATGCCGGAGGGCAAGCCGCTGTTCCCCTATCGCGGGCCGCTGTCCACTTCGGGGATCGAGAGCCTGCGCGACGGCGCATTTCGCCGGCAACGCGCGGCCTGGCGTATCGAGATCGGCAACGAAGGCTGGAACTGGTCGGAGAACGATCCCTACACCACCGTCTGCGATTACATCGACGGCACCAACAACGGCGGCACCAACCCGCTGCCGTCGCAACAGGGTCAGCCGTCCCAGGCATTGTTCGGTACCGCGCTGGTGCAGAAGCTCAACAGCATCCTCACCCGCCAGTTCCGCATGGGCTTCCTGGTGGAGCAGGTGGAGGAGAACCCCGGGCAGGCGTTGTGCCGGGTGGTGCCGTCGCAGCAGTACAAGGACCATCTCGGCATCCCGCGGCCGGAAATCCATTACGACTTTTCCGACTACACCAAGGAGGGCTTCAAGCAGGCACGCAACGCTGCGACGCAGATCATCACCGAGCTGCTCGGCGCCGAGGAACTGACCAATCTCAACCCATCCATCGAGAACTCGCCGCCCGGTGTCTTCAGCTATCAGGGCGATACCTATGCCTATGAAGGCGCCGGCCACCTGATGGGCACCTACCGCATGGGCGACGATCCGAAGACCTCAGTGGTCGACAAGGACCAGCGCAGTTGGGATCACCGCAACCTGTTCCTGGTCGGTGATGGCGTGTTCCCCAGCACCGGCACCGCCAACCCGACCCTGACCATCACCGCCCTGGCCTTCCAGGCCGCGGACACGGTGGCCAGCGATTTGCTTGCAGTTACCGTGCAGGTGCAGGCCAATCAGGCCTGGCAAGGAACCGGCGTGCAGGTCAACGGGCAGAACTGGCAGCTGGCGGTGTGCCGCAGCGGGCAGTGGACCGCCAACCCGGCCACCGGCATGGTCGGCGGCAACGGTCACGTCGGGCTGATCGCCAAGCCCGGCTACACCCTGCCGGGAGCCAACGAAGGTGCCCTGATCGGCCGTATCGGCAGCAACGGCGCGCCTTTCCTGATCGGCGCCCAGGGGCAGTTGCCACGTGGCCAGAAAGGCGAGCTGCAACTGTGCATCAACGATGACCTGGATGGCCGCTACGGCGTCGGCCTGCGCGACAACCTGGGCAGCCTGAACGTGGAGGTGCGCTTCGGCTCGTTGTAAAACCTGCCTTCGCTCTTGTGGGAGCGGACCTGTCCGCGCTTGTCGCGCGGCCAGGGGCCGCTTCCACCAGAGTCCAAGGGGACAGATTCATTGTCCGCTGCTCTGGCCCCTTAATCCACAGCGGCACGCACTGGTTTGCGGAGGCCGGCGAGCGGGTCGCGCGTGGCGCCAACCGGCCGGTCATCCAGCAGCGCCTTCCACAGCGACACGCACAACCCCACCATCACCGCCAGGAACGGCGCGGCAAAGATGATGGATGCGGTCTGCAGCGCCCCCAGGCCACCCATCACCAGCAGCACCGCGGCCACCGCACTGGTCAACGCGCCCCACAGCGCCACCAGCCAGCACGGCGGCTTCAGGTTGCCGCGGGCACACAGCATGCCCATCACGATGGAGCCCGCGTCGGCCCCCGAAATGAAGAACACGCCCACCAGCACGCAGGCCGCAAACGAGGTCAGCGCCGCGGCCGGATACTGGGCCAGCAGCATGAAAAGCGCCACTGCCGGTCCCTGGTCCTTCACCGCTGCGGCGATGCCGCCAGCGCCTGCCAGCTCCGAGTACAGGGCCGAGCCGCCCATGATCGCGAACCACACCATCGTCACCCCGCTGGGAATGAAGATGACGCCGATGACGAACTCGCGAATGGTACGGCCGCGCGAAATTCGCGCGATGAAGGTGCCCACGAAAGGTGCCCAGGAGATCCACCAGGCCCAGTAGAAGATGGTCCAGCCGGCGAGCCACTTGCCATCACTGAAGGCCGCGGTACGAAACGACATCGGTACCAGCTCGCGGAGGTATTCGCCTATCGATGCGACCAGCGTGTTCATGATGAACACAGTGGGGCCCACTGCCGCGAGGAACAGCAGCAGCAGCACTGCGACCACCATGTTGAGGTTGCTCAGGAACTGCACGCCCTTGCCCACGCCGGATACCGCGGAGAGGATGAAGAGCACCGTCATCACCGCGATGATCGCCAACGCGATGCTGTTCGACTCTCCCGTGTTCCAGAGGTAGTTCAGGCCACTGTTGATCTGCTGCGCACCCAGCCCGAGCGAGGTGGCGGTGCCGAAAAGAGTGGCCAGAATCGCCAGCACGTCGATCGACTTGCCCAGCGGCCCGCGCACGCCCGCCTCGCCGATCAGCGGCGTGAAAGCGCTGGAGATCAGGTTCGGCAGCCCCTTGCGGAACGAGAAGTAGGCAATCACCAGACCGACGATGGCGTAGATCGCCCAGGGATGGAATGCCCAATGAAAGTAGGCGTACCCCATTGCCTGCCTGGCCGCTTCCCTGGAGTGCGACTGCCCCGGTTCTTGCGATAGGGTCGAATAGTGCGTGATCGGCTCGGCCACACCCCAGAACATCAGCCCGATGCCCATGCCGACGCTGAACATCATCGCGATCCACGATGAAGTGCTGAACTCGGGTTGCTCCTCGTCCTTGCCCAGCTTGATTCGGCCGAAGCGGCTGAAAGCCAGGAACAGCGCGAAGCCCAGAAAGAACGCGGTGGAGAGGACGAAGCTCCAACCGAACCAGTCGATGATGGTGTCCAGCAGCGTTTGCGCCGCCGTTGACATGGCCTTGGGGAAGAGTGCGCCCCAGAAAACCAACGAGGCTGAAATCGCGACAGCCCCCCAGAAAACGACCTTGTCGACAGGTGATACAGGTGTCTTTTGCATAGGCCTCCTCAAGCTTTGAATGCCTTTCTTCTTGTTAGGTGTGGAACCTGCCGAAGCGGGCGATAGTCATTTGCCCGCAATGGTCGCGCGCCAGGTGAGCTGCGACTTGCGCATGAACGATACCCGCAGATCAAAATGCGACAGGGTCTCTGCCTGAGCCTCTTCTTCTCGCACGGCAGTACCAGCAACACCGTGCCAATGGACGCCCGAAGTGCGCGAGCGAAACAGGGACGGAATTACTTGGGCTTGATAAACCATCCTACGGGCTATACGGCAGTCGGTAGCCCGGATGCGATCCGGGGAAAATCCAACCGCCTACGACTCAAGTCGTCTGGCTAGTCCGTAGGATGGGTGGAGCGGAGCGATACCCATGCGGACACTGAGGGGTATCGCAAGCTCGAGGAACGCCGCCCGACCCATCCTGCGGGAGCTATGCGGCAGTCAGTAGCCCGGATGACATCCGGGGAAAATCCAACCGCCGCTCCCGGATTTCATCCGGGCTACGATTTGGCCGCCTGCTCCGAGACGTCCCCTTATAGAGGGCAAAAGCAAGTCCCGGCGCAGTCACCTGAATGTCGACTCGACCCAAGTGTCATGCGCCCTCGCCGCCTCAATCTTTCTCTGGCATTGCCGAAGAGTGATGGCTGGTAATCAGCCACTGCTGCCCGTCCCACTTGTAGGTGTACGTATAGCGAGCTTTTACCTGGGTACCACTGGTACCAAAGGTGAACGTATAGAGGCCGGCGTCAACCGCGGAATTGCAGCCGATCTCTATCATTCTCGAGTCGATCCTGCCCACCGGTTTGTTTTCCAGGAAGTGATGGAAGTAGTCCTCCTTTTCGGCTGGGGTCAGTCGCGGTTTGTTCGAGACCGTGGGAAGAAGGACGGAGCGCTCGGCATAGTTGGCGACGACCTTGTGCGGGTCGCCGGTCTGCAGTGAGCTATTCCATCGGTCGAACAAGGACGAGATTTCTTGCTCACTGGTTGCCTTGCAGACTTCCGTGTGTGCGGTACCGGGCTCGAGCTTCAATGAGTCTGAAGTGCAACCTGGGAGAATGATGGCAAAGGCCACTGACAGGACAGTTAGGTTTTTCATTGGTGGTCTTCTTGGTGGGCGAATAGCGGTGGGGAATTACTGCTGGTTTTGCGGCAGGGTCCGTGGAGAAGTACGACACGACCAGCAAGCCCGGGCGGCGAAGACAGTATAGGTGCCAAATCAGCACAGGCGGCTGGCTAGGACTGACTCAGGCCATGGTCCGCGCAGCGCGCGCTTTCGCGTAGCGCGAGAGCCCGATCTTGATGCCGACCAGCACGGGAGCGGCGATCACGAAAAGCAGTGCGACTGCGGCGAACGCCGTGTCGAAGGCAATCACGGTGGACTGGCCTGTCACAGCCCTGCCCAGGAGGCCCGTCGCCGCCTGGCTTGCGGCCGATGCATCCATCCCTTTCGCCGTCAGCATGATTGTCGTGGTCGTCAGCCTCTCGATGACCGCATGCCCCCCTGCGGTGACGCTAGTGCCGAGGACCACGACATTGTTGGCGAGGTCGTGGTCGATCAATGTCTGAAGTGCCGCGACCCCCATGAGGCCACCCAGCTGGCGGCCCGTATTGAAGAGGCCTATTCCGCAGGCGAGGTTTCGGCGGTTGAGGTTGCTGAAGGCGATCAGCGTGATCGACAGGAACAGGAAGCCAAGGCCCAGGCCGCGCAACAGGATGGCCGCCATCATGTCGTCCGTGCCGCTTTCGCTGGTCGAACCGGACAGCATCCACATCGCAACCATGATCATCAGAATTCCAAAGGGCACTGTGGCGACTGGAGGAACGCGACGGACCTGCATGAGAAAAGCCGCAATGAGGAGCGCGCCGATGAACAGCGCGCCACTGGGCAACAGGAGCAGGCCGGCATCGGTAGGCGTGAATGCGAGGACGGACAGGGCAAACGTCGGAATCAGGAAGGCGCTGCCGAACAACGCGGCGCCGGCGACAAAACTGACGATAAAGGCGAAGGAAAAATCGGCCGACTCGAACAGGGTGAAGTCGAGCAGACCTCGGCCCTTGGTCCACAGCTGTTGGCCGAGAAATGCCAGCAAGCTGGCTGCGCCGATCACGGTCAGCCACAGGATGCGAGGTTCCTCGAACCAGTCCCATCGATGGCCCTGGCTGAGGACGTAGGCAAAACAGAAAAGGGCCGCCGCGAGCAGTGCGAAGCCGATCCAGTCGAACCGACGGTGCCAGGTCCTGGCGGGCATCGGAACGTCTGCGACCAGCATGAGTCCGGTGGCCGCCAGGGCCATCGGAACAACGCTGAAGAAGATCCCTGTCCAGGACTGGCTATCGATCAACCACCCCTGAAGGGCCGGGGCGATGGTCGCGGGCGCGACAACGGCCCCCATGGCGAACAGCGCTTGAAGAATTGGCTGATGGGCGCGCTGATAGGCGAGAAAAATGATCGTCTGGCCCGCGACCAGCAGGGTGCCGCCGGCGAAACCCTGAATGACTCGAAGAACGACCAGCAGGTCCAACCGAGCCGTGATGGCGGCAATACCGCACGCCAGGCCCATGACCAGGGTTGAGCCGATGATCACATTGCGCGGCTGGAAACGCTTCGTCAGCCAAGGGACGGTCATGAACCCGATGAGCTTGAAAGCGGTGTAGCCGATATCCAGCCAGGCGAACTCATCAGGCGTTGCATAGGTGTCGCCGATGATGTCGCTGCGTCCGAACGCCAGAACGGTACTGACGATCGCCTCCGTCAGCGTGGCGAGCACTACACCCACCAGAAGCAGAACCCCGCCCGTAGAGCTGACCCTGCCCGGCAGGAAGATGGCCGCCGTAGTCATGATCCGCCCCCCTCTTGAACCTCGACGCGCGCGGACAGGCCCGGAACGATCCGCCCCGGCAACGGATTGCTGGCGAAGCGGATCTTTACCGGAACGCGCTGGACGACACGGACGAAGTTCCCGGTTGCGTTATCCGTGGGGAGCAGGCTGAACGCCGACCCGCTACCCGGCGCAAAGCTGTCGACCACGCCTTCGAGTGTCCCGTCCGGGTAACCATCGATGGTGATGCGGACGCTCTGGCCGGGGCGGATATGTTCGAGCTGGGTTTCCTTGAAGTTCGCCACGACCCACACATCATTGACCGGAACGATATCGAGCAAGGCAACGCCCGGCGCAACGAACCGGCCGACGCGGACCTGGCGGTTGCCGATGACGCCACCAACAGGTGCGCGTACCACGGTGCTCTCGAGATCGATCCGGGCGAGATCGCGCGCGGCCTGGGCCTGCGACACCGCGGCAACGGCAGCTTCTCGCTGGGCCACAAGGACGGCGATGCGTTGCTGTTGCGCCTCTACCGTTGCCGAAGCGGCCGATACCGTCGCCTCGGCTCTCGATCGTGCCGCGTCGCTTTCATCGACGAGGGCCTGGCTGACCGCATTGCTGCGGATGAGTTTGCGACTGCGATCGTGGGTCTTGGTCGCCAGATTCATCGCGGCCAGGGCCGAACGTCGCTGGGCCTCGGCCTGTCGGATCAGGGAGTGCTGAAGCTGGGTCTCCGCATCGACATTGGTCAGGCGGGCCTGGGCCGCCTCGACATTGGCCACGGCTTGCGCCAGCCGTGCGCGGTAGTCCCGGTCGTCGATCCGAAACAGGACGTCACCCGCCTGGACGGTCTGGTTGTCCGCCACCTCTACCCTGGTGACATAGCCGGAAACCTTAGCCGCGAGCGAGGTGACGTCCCCGCGCACATAAGCGTTGTCGGTCGACGTTTGGCCGCTCGAAAGCGCCATGGCCAATCCGGCAGCCACGACCGCCGCGGCGCCTGCGCACAGCAGCAAGCCAATCATCTTTCTCTTGCTTTGCCGCACCACTGATACAGCGATCCTGGAGCTTGCGCCGGTGGCGCTGGCGACCTTGTCCTCACGCGCGTTCATTTTCTCATTACCTGTTGAATGCCGATGACCTCCAGCAGCCCCAGGCGGAAGGATCCTGGGGCTGCCGAGCATCGATCAGCGCGTTGATCGGTCATTTTTTTGCAGGTGTGACGAGCTCCTTCTCGCTGCTGTCGAGGACGAACACGGCCAGCAGGCGTGCGGGCTCCGTGTCGCTGGCGTTCGCGCTTACGCCGTGAAAGGAGCCGGGCTCTTCGACAAAGTTTTCGCCGACCTTGTAGACCTTCTCCGGCGCGTCGTTGACCTTGCTGCGGACCGCGCCCTCAAGGACCGTTGCATAGATGAAGGCCGACTTCGGATGGGTGTGGGACGGTGACGCGCCGCCCGGCACGTACTCGACGAGCACGCCCCTCATGCTCTTGCCAGGGACGTTCGGAATGGGGCGATCAAATACCACTGTCACCTTGCCCGGGGGCCGGTCGCCGGCCGACGCTGCGGTGATCGAAAGCGCTGCAAAGGCAGCGGCCAGGAAGACTCTTGTGAACATGACAATTCTCCTACGCGTGCATGTGTCGTGAAGGCGCGACCTGTACCGGCTCGATGCCTTCCTGATTTGTCCCCAGGGCGCGATTTGCCCTTGTGAGCCTCAGCGCTCCGCCTGGGCAACGGACTGACCGAGCCAGTCCTCGAAACGGATCGCACCGAGGCGCGGGTTCTTGCCCGGGGTCAGCGATTGATCGTCAAGAAGGGCGCCGAAGTAGCGGGCATGTACGTCCGGCACGACCTTGCGCGCGTCCTGCGTGCCCTGCAGGAAGCGCCGGATCAGTTCGTCGATGGGCATGGCCTCGGGGCCGGCGACTTCGAGCGTGCCATTGACCGGCGCTTCGAGGGCGACGTCGGCAAGGATTGCCGCTACGTCGTCGGACGCTATCGGCTGGATCAGCGCCGGTGACACATGCAGCTCCGTGCCGACGGCGAAGGATTGGGCAATGCCGCCGACGAATTCGAAGAACTGCGTGGCACGCAGGATGGTGTAAGGGATGCCGGAGGCCTTGATGAGGTTTTCCTGCGCAACCTTGGCCCGGAAGTAGCCGCTGTCGGGAAGACGTTCAGTACCGACGATCGAGAGTGCGACGTGATGGCGGACGCCAGCGGCGGCTTCGGCCGCCAGCAGGTTGCGGGTGGAGGTTTCAAAGAAGTCGAGAACGGCCTGGTCCTCCCACACCGGTGCGTTGGCCACGTCGACGACGATTTCCGTACCATCCATCGCCTGGGCCAGGCCCTCGCGAGTGATGCTGTTCACCCCCGTGCTGGGGGCGGCCGCAAGCACGTCATGGCCGCGCTCGCGGAGGTTCTGCACAAGTTTCGAGCCGATGAGGCCGGTGCCTCCGATGACGACGATCTTCATGGTTTCTCTCCGCTTCTACCGACGGCAACCATTGCTGTCGGTGTAGATGGAGAGTGCGCTCGCGCTCCAGGGAAGTCCTTGTGCCGGCCTTGAGTTTCCCTTCGGCCAAGCCTGGTTTTTCGTCCAAGCAAGCGGTTCGACTGGCAGGTGCGGCCAGGTAAGCGCTGCCGTATCATCGCTATCGGATACTGATCGACAGTCGCCTCGGACACGGAGCCCAGGGCGCTCAGCCAGGGGATACCGACGTTGCAATTCGTGTTTGAAGACTACGTGCTCGATCAGGAGCGCCGGGAACTGACCCTGCGCGGGCAAGTCGTGGCCATCGGGCCGCAAGTCTTCGATCTGTTGCTGGAACTGGTCACCAACCGCGATCGCGTCGTCAGCAAGGACGACCTGCTCGAGGCGGTGTGGGGCGGCCGGATCGTCTCGGAGTCCACTATCACCAGCCACATCAATGCGGTTCGCAAGGCCATCGGCGATACCGGCGAGGAACAGCGCCTCGTGCGCACGGTCGCGCGCAAGGGTTACCGCTTCGTCGGCGAGATCAGGGTCAGCGAAATCGGGGCAGCGCGAGCGCCCGACGGGCCAGGCATCGGCGAAAACGCGCCCGTCGAGCAGACGGAAGCGCCTCCCTCCGCGCTGGTCCTTCCGGACAAGCCCTCCATCACTGTCCTGCCCTTCCAGAACCTCGGCGGTGATCCGGAGCAGGACTATTTCGCCGACGGCGTGGTGGAGGACATCATCGCCGCCCTGTCGCGTATCCGCTGGCTGTTCGTCATCGCGCGCAATTCGAGCTTCACCTACAAGGGCCAGGCGGTGGACATCAAGGACGTCGGCCAGGAGCTCGGCGTGCGCTACGTGCTGGAAGGCAGCGTGCGCAAGTCCGGCAACAAGGTGCGCATCACCGGGCAGCTGATCGAAGCGACGACCGGGACCCATATCTGGGCGGAGCGCTTCGAAGGCATGCTCGACGACATCTTCGAACTCCAGGACCAGATCGCCGAAAGCGTCGTCGGCGCGATCGCGCCGCAGCTCGAACGGGCGGAAATCGAGCGCGCCAAGCGCAAGCCCACGGAAAGCCTGGACGCCTACGACTATTACCTGCGCGGCACGGCGAAACTGCACAGCGGAACCCGGGAAGCCATCGACGAGGCGCTGCCGCTGTTCTACAAGGCCACCGAGCTCGATCCGGAGTTCGCCTCGGCCTATGGCATGGCGGCCTGGTGCCACTTCTGGCGCAAGGTGAATGGCTGGATGACCGATCGACCGCGAGAGATCGCCGAGGGCGCGCGGCTCGCACGCCTGGCGGTGGAGCTCGGCCGCGATGATGCGGTGGCGCTGACGCGAGGCGGACATGCACTGGGCCATCTCGCCGGCGATATCGACGGCGGCATCGCCCTCCTCGACCGGGCACGCCTGCTCAATCCCAACCTCGCCCCCGCCTGGTTCCTCGGCGGTATCCTGCGCGCCCTGCGCGGCGAAACGGACGCCGCGATCGAGAATCTGGCGCATGCCGCTCGCTTGAGTCCGCTGGATCCGGAAATGTTCAGGATGCAGGTCGGGATGGCGCTCGCGCATTTCTTCGCCGGGCGCTTCGATACCGCTTCGGCCTGGGCGGAAAAGGCCCTGGGGAGCCTGCCCAGTCTCCTGGCCCCGGCTGCCCTGGTGGCGGCCAGTCATGCGCTCAGCGGGCGAATGGACAAAGCGGAGCAGGCGATGCAGCGCCTACGCGAGCTGGATCCATCCTTGCGCGTCTCCAACCTGAAGGACTGGCTGCCAATCCAACGGCCCGAGGATCTCGCGCGGTTCGCGGATGGACTGCGGCTGGCCGGGTTGCCCGAGTGACGGCGGGCCGTTTGGCCCTTGCCCATGACTCATGGCCATCACCTTCCGCCCTCCAGCATCAAGGGCGAGGGTGTCCGCGTATTTTCAAGCTGACGCGACCGTCCTTGACGTCAGGATTTCCATGCCCCAACGAAGCTCTTACCCAAACCGTTCAAGGCCCGGGTTGTTCAGGAGGAGCGCTCTCGGGCGCCCTTCCCGGCTGGCGGTGAAACGAATACCGGAGGGGGTTCGGCTATGCTCAGGTGAACCGGATCTGCTTCGATCGCATCGCGCAGATCAGTTGTGGGTTGCCCGTGATGTCCCTGGAACGGGCCGCGTGGCAACCTTCCAGCCACTCCAGATGCCTGTCGGAGGGTGGTCTTCTTGCGCAGCCTGCAATCGCTCGAAGCATTCCTCTGGAAGGTCGCGACCTGGCCCGTTTGCTTTCCGCGAACGCTCTGGCGAGTGCTACGCAACCCCATCGCCGTTTCGCTCTATACCCGACGACAGCTCGAGCAGCCGCCTGACCGGCGCTTCAGCGGCATGCTCAGCCCACCGCAGATGCTGGCCCTGTCCATCGTCCTTGCCCATCTCCTCGGCTTCGCCATACCGGATCGACCTTCGCCATTGGTTTCCGGCGAGTTGCCGACGCTGCTGGTGCGCAGCTTCAGCTACGGCCTGTACGCGCTGATGCCGGCCATGGCCATGCTGCGGGTGCGACGAGTCCGCGTGAGCCGCACCACCCTGCGCGAGCCCTTCTATATCCAGTGCTACCTGGCCGCCCCTCTTTCCATCGTGCTGATCGCGGCCAACCTGCTGGCGGGCATCCAGGTCGCGCTGGCGATGTTGCTCACCATCCTCGCCTGCATCTGGTACCTGTTCTCGCAGATCGCCCTGCTGCGCCGGCTCCTCGACTTGCCCCTGCTGCCGGCCACCTTCATCGCCATTTCCAGGTTCGTCGTCGCCACCCTGATCGTCCTGGCCCTGATGGATCTGCTGCGGTCCACCTCCGTTACGCATATCGGTTAACCAACGCAACTCCATGTCTGGGGGCATACCGATCTGTCGCACTTCAATAAGCAGTTTCTGCACGCCCATGGCGTGTTGCCGTCAAATTGGCGAGCGCAAGAAAGCGCAAGACCAACCGGCCCTGAGCGCTGGTTAACCCTTCAGCGCAGCTTCGATCGCGGCGATATCAATCTTTTGCATGCCCATCATCGCTTCGAACGCGCGCTTGGCCGCTGTTCGATCAGGATTGGTAATGGCGGCCGTCAATACGCGTGGTGTGATCTGCCACGAGAGGCCCCATTTGTCCTTGCACCATCCGCATGCGCTTTCCTGGCCACCATGACCGATGATTGCGTTCCACAAGCGATCGGTCTCGGCCTGGTCATCGGTCGCAACCTGGAACGAGAATGCCTCGTTATGTTTGAACGCCGGCCCTCCGTTCAGACCAAGGCAAGGGATGCCCATCACCGTGAACTCGACTGTCAAGACATCGCCCTGCTTGCCGGCAGGATAGTCGCCAGGCGCGCGATGGACAGCGCCCACCACACTGTCCGGGAACGTCTCGGCATAGAACGTCGCAGCATCCAACGCAGTGCCGTCATACCAGAGGCATATCGTGTTTTTGCTGATCATCCTGGTTCTCCACGATTGGTAGTGGTCATGGATTCTAGCCGCGCAGCCAGCCTGTCGCTTCCCGGCCCGAAGCTGCCGGTGATAGCAGGCAGAAACCGGCCAGCAGCGGGCATTCGATAAAATAATCGACTCCTTTCTGTCCCAGACAGCCGGATTTGCGACTACCGTTCCAGTTGTTTCGTCTTCACATCCGCACTAGCCCCAACGCTACTAAACATTACCCCCGGGACCTGTCGTCATGGTGCATGAGCCTCTGAACTCCGCTCCCTCGCAAACAGCGCGCTGCAGGGCAGAAGAGGACTTTGGTGAGCAATGGTGCCTCAAACAGTTTTACTAATCGGCGTCCTATTGGCAGAAGCTTCATTGGCAGCTGACGCTTACCCGCCCGACGTTGCGCAATTCATTGAGCGTCGCGAGTTGTGTGAGCATTTCCGTCAAGAGCCGTGGCCAGAGGGGCGATCAGTCGAAGAAAAGGAACGCAGAGCGTTCATTGCCAGCCAGCTTGAGCGTTATTGCAAAGGTTCCGATCAAGCTATTGGAGAATTGAAGAAGAAATACGTTAACAACCGGAGGGTGACGGATCGGCTGAAAAGATACGAGATAAATATTGAATGGCAGCAATGAAACGCTCGTATTCTGACTGCCAACATACCGAACTTGCGTTAATGGCTCGTTCGCTTCTCACACTGGATGTGGCTAAAGCCTGTTCGACCGAGCGTTTGACAATGGCTGCAGTGGATCGATTTCAGCCGGCTCCAGCAGGCAGTCTTTGGCCGACTTCTACCCGCATCTACCGGTAGCAACGACGGCGAAAGCAACCACTTCGCCTGCACCCGCTGCGCCCTCCCCTTGCCCTGCTGCTGCTCCATCCCTATCCTGCCCCGGCCACGGTCAATCCCGTGGCCGGGTTTGACAGCCCAATCATCAGGCGCGAGTGCGCCGCAAGGTGCATGCGAAAAACGGCGAACGTTTTTTGCAGGCTCTTGCTCGCATGCAGCTTTTAGCTGCACTGCTCCATGGCGGATCGCGCGGGGAGACCCTCGGGTCTGCCGGTTCCTGATGCCGGTCTGTCAACCCTGCGCGGTCTGCCACCCTTCGAATGACAGCGAATGGTGGCAGCTTCCTAACTCATCAGGAGCTTCGCCATGCATGACGCATACACCCCTCTCGTTTTCTACCGCCACAACCAGCGCCTGCGCACCGTGATGATCGGCAACCAACCCTGGTTCGTCGCCCATGACTTCGCCCAGTTGATTGGTGCCCGCCATCCCCGCCGATTGATTAGCGCCCTGGCCCCGCACGAGCAGCGGTCCGTGCTGCTGGAGTACACCAATGGCTTCCGTGAGGAGGTGGAGGCGATCAACGATGCCGGCGCGTACAAGGCGCTGTATCGCTTCGCCCGGCCTGATCATGGCGATATCGGCCGATGGCTGAGCGAGGTGCTGGTGCCGACGCTGCATGACTATCACCGTGACCCGGACGCGACGCCGCGACGCGCCTTCATGAGTTGGGCCGACCGGCAGATCGGGGTGGTGAAGTGGCAGGGGGAGTTGTGGATTGCCTGGCGGGATTTGCCGACGTTCATGGCTGTTCCCGGATTGCATCCGGGCTACAGGCCGTAGGGTGGACAGCGCTCTTCTGTCCACCAGCGTCGCCAGGCCGAACACCGATGGTGGATCGGTGAAGCGTGATCCACCCTACGACTGAGCCCTGCGACGCCTGGTGGAGTGGGGTTTTGTGGTTTTTTGCCCTCTCCCCGCCTCTCTCCCGCGAGCGGGAAAGGGAGCTGTCCGTGCGGAATGGGTAGGTCGTAGCCGGTCCAAGGGGGCAACTGCGTTGCCCTTGGCGAATGAATTCGCCCCCACAAGGTTTCGTGGCCCAACGGGGCAATTCTGTGGGAGCGAATTCATTCGCGAAAGGGCCGCGCAGGCCGTAGGGTGGACAGCGCTCTTCTGTCCACCAGCGTCGGCCAGGCCGAACACCGATGGTGGATCGGTGAAGCGTGATCCACCCTACAATCCGTGCAGGAGTCAGCCTTGGCGGGGCCCTGTGGAAGCGAATTCATTCGCGATTGAAATCGCTCCCACAAGTTGGGTCAGCCGAACACCACCACCGTCTGCCGGCTCATCGCCACCAGCTCGCCGGTGGGGGTCCACAGGGCCGCCACCGCGTGGCCGTAGCCGTCGCGGGCATGCTCGATGCGTGCGAGGTATTTGCACCAGTCATGGGTATCCAGCTGCGGCAGCGGCTGGACGAACTCGATGGTCCAGGTCAGGGTGCTGCCGGGCGCGGGCGCCGGCAGGTGGGGGACGGTGGCCGGAGGCCAGGCATCCACCAGTGCCAGCAGATGGGCCTCGCCGAGCGGTTCCTTGTCCACCTGGCCGCGGAAACGCACCCAGCCGCCCATCTCGCGTTCGCGGCTGTTGGAAAACGGCATCCCGCCGATACCCCAGCGCATGGCCAGGTGACGGGTGAACTCCGGGGTCACGCCCTGGACATAGGGCAGTTCGAAGCAGTCTTCCGGCCCCTTCATCTCGGGGGCGGGCTCGGCGTCCATGCGCACCACCGACTGGCGCGAGCCACCGAAGCTGCCCTGCACCAGGGCCACCACCTGGCCCTTCTGCAGGACGCGGCAGAACACCTGGCTCACGGCCTTGCCTTCGCGCAGCAACTCAGCCTCGAAATTGGCCGGAACCTCCGGCTCCAGCGGCCCGACGAAGGTGGTCGCCAGGGAACGCACCGGCCGGCCCGCTTCGACTTTCGCCTTCATGGCTTCGAAGGCCAGGGCCGCGACGACGCCACCGAACACCGCCCGTCCCTGCCCCCAGGTCGCGGGCACCACCACTTCGGCGGGATTGCTGCGAGCCGCCTGGATCAATTCGGAAAAGTTCATCGGGAATCCCTGTCATCAATCACTAGGCGGCGATCTTATGGCATTGCCTCGCTCCCTCGAAAGCCGCACGGCAGGGCTGCCGCGCCAAGGCGCAGGGGAAAAACGCCAAGGGCGGCTCAGCCCAGCTGCCGGAGCAGCTTCTCCAGGACCCGGTCCGAGCGCACTTCGGCGGCGTGCATGGCCACCTGCCAGGCCCGCACCCGGGGCCGCAAGTCCGGCTCCAGCCGCGCCCGCGCCAGCCACTGGAAATTGTCATGCCATCTGCCCAGCACGGTTTGCGCCCCCACCAGCAGGCGCAAGGCTTTGGGTGACAGGTCGAGGACGCCCGGATAGGCCTCGAGGCTGTAGCGCATGCGTTTGATCAACAGGCGCAGGCGATGGCGGTCATGGGCTGGGTCGCGCAGGGCCAGTTCCAGACGGCTGCGGTTCTTCGCCAGGGACTTCTCGATGGCCTTGCGCAGCCCCTTCAGCAGTCCTTCCCGATGGGACACCCTCATCAGGTGCGGCCAGGCTTCAAGCACCTGGAACAGGCGCGCCAGCTCGGGGGCCAGGAGGAACTGGGCATAACCGATGCGCAGTCCCTTCTCCCGCTCATGGGTCAGACGATCCAGGCCATGGCTGCGCAACTCGGCGATCAGCACTTCCAGGTCCCGCAGCGGCCCGCTCAGGGTCGCCAGGTCCGCCGCCGCCTGGCTCAGCACATCCGCCGCGGGTTGGCCGCGCAGCGGGCGCAGCAGGCTTCGCAAGCGCCGTGTGGCCACCCGCAGGTCGTGCAACGCCTCTTCATCGGTCCCGGCCTCCATGCGCGCCACGCAGGCACGCAGGCGAATGTCGAGGCGAATGACCGAAGCGATCAGGTCGTCCAGCAATCTGGCCATTTCAGGCTCCCCAGACTTGAGGCCCGGACGCGGGCGGGCGTTCATCTAGCATGGCTCATCGACGCACTGCCCGCAGGCGCCAGGGCAACGCCTTGCGCAAGGCGCGCAACGGAGCGGAAGGGTCGGCCGCTGAACGCCCGGCATAGCGACTGGCCTCGAAGGCGGCGAGGAAGGCGTGAATCTGCGCCGCCTGCCCGGGCAACTCGCGGCTGGCGCGCTCGGCAAAGGCCCTCGGCCCTTCGCCCTTGCCGCGCTCCAGGCCGTGGCGCGCCAGCAGGCGCTCGAATGCCTGGAACTGGCGCAGCTGCGGGTCGCGCTCGCGTCGCCAGGGGGCGAACAGGAAGAGCGCCAGCACCGCCATCAGCAGCCCGCCCGCCCCGACCAGGCCAAGGCCCAGCAGGCGACTGTCCAGGTTGCCGAACCAGCGTCGCAGCAGTTCCACCTGGACCTCACCCTGATAGCCCAGCACCCAGCGCTGCCAGCCGTAGTTGAGGTTGTCCCAGGCCAGCCGCAGGTCGTTCAGCAAAGTCAGCTGGCGGTAGCGCAATGGCGACAGGGGCGCCCCCTCGAGGAAACTCCGCTCGCCGGCCAGCGCCTCTTCCAGGCCTCGCTCGATGCGGCTCGGCGCCACCTGGAAGGTCGGATCGACGCTGGTCCAGCCTCGCCCGGGAAGCCAGTACTCCACCCAGGCATGGGCATCGAACTGATGCACCAGCACATAGTTGCCCGCCGGGTTCAGCTCGCCCCCCTGGTAACCCGCCACCACCCGCGCGGGAATGCCGGCCGCGCGCAGGACGAAGGTCATGGCGCCGGCGTAATGGGCGCAGAAACCGCGACGACTGTCGAAGAGAAAGGCGTCGATGCTGTCCTCCCCGAGCCTGGGCGGTTTCAGGGTGTAGACGTAGGGTTCGCGGTGGAAATGCGCCAGCACGGCATCCACCAGTTGAAGGGGGTCCTTGTGGCGCTGCTTGAGTTCCTGCGCCCAGGCACGCGTGCGTGCGTCACCCCGGGGCGGCAGCTGCAGCGCCCGGCGCAATGCCAGCGGATTGCCGTCGGGCTCGCGCACCGCCTGCGGCCAGGAGGTGACCTGGTAGAGCAGCGAACGGTTGACCGGCCGACGTCCTTCCAGGCGGAAGTCGGCCATGGTGCGCACGCCCTCCTCCTGCGTCTGCGCCACGTCCAGGCCGAACAACCAGGGCTTGCCGCTGGGTTGCATGACGATGCTGTAGCGCAGCGGCTCTCCAGCCTTGCGCCAATCCGCGACGAGCTCCCGTTCGTAGCCCATGGACTGGGACCAGCGGCGCCCATCGAAGCGTTCCAGGGTCAGGGCACGCCAGTAGAGCTGGCTGACGGGCGGCACCGGGCCCTCGAAGCTGGCGCGGAAGGCCAGTTCGTCGGAGCGGCTGAGTTCGGCGATATCCGCCGGACTCATGCTGTCGGAAAGCCCGGTGATGCCCTGGTCGTTCGGCAGCGGCAACGACCAGAGCGGCCCCAGGCGCGGGAAGAACAGGAACAGCAGGAGCATCAGCGGCACCGCCTGCAGCAGCAGGTTGCCGGCGGCCTTCAGCGGTACCAGCGGCCGTTCGGCGAAGGGGCTCTGCTGCAACCCCACCAGGGCCGCCAGCAACGCACAGAGTGGCAACAGGCTGTAGAGGGCGGCCAGCATGCCGTCGTTGAACAGGTAGGCGGTGACCTGGGTGAAGAAACCCAGCAGGATCAGCACCAACGCATCGCGCTGGCTGCGCAACTCCACGAGTTTGAGGATGAACACCGCCACCAGCAGCACCACCGCGGCTTCCAGCCCCACCAGGGTGCCCCGCGAAACGAACACGCCAAGCGCCACGGCGAGGATCAGCGCCGCCTTGACCGGAGCGCGGGGGTACTGGGCACGCATGCGGAAGATCTGGATGCGCCAGGCGGCGCAGCCCAGCCACATGGCGATGATCCATAAGGGCAGGTGCAACAGATGCGGCAGGATCACCAGCACCTGGGCCACCAGCAGCCAGGTCAGGCCGATCCGGGTGATGGGCTGGCCGGCCTTCATTTCGGCGTCCCGAACAGTGCGAGCGCGCGCAGGCAAGCCTCGCGGTGGGCGTCACCGATATCCGGTGCCAGCTCTTCGCCGCGCAGGCGCAAGCCGAACGGCTGGCCGCGGGCGGAAAAATGCAGCACCCAGTGGCAGAGCAGCCCCAGACGCTGCTCCAGTCCGCCCTCCAGCTGCTCCAGGTCGAGCCAGAGATTTCGCCCGGCAAGCGCGGCGAACTCCTTGACGAACAGGCCCTGGCCCCGCGAATAGGCCTTCCAGTGCAGGCGCCGGCGCGAATCGCCCGGCTGGTAGGCGCGTAGCCCCTGGTAGTCGTCCGCCCCGGCGCCCAGCACGTGCTGACCTTCGTCATCATCCTCATCGCCCTGGCCGGCCATCAGCGGCAGGTCCCCGGGCTGCGGGCGCGGGTAGACCAGCAAGGCCTGGTCCAGGTCCACCCAGCTCCAGGCCACCAGCAAGCCGAGGGGGAAACGGCTTTCCACCCGCAGGCGCCGCGGCCGCAGCCAACCGCGATGCCGGGTGGGCACATGCAGCTCGACTTCGCAGGTGCCTTGCGCCGGCACGTCCTGTACCTGCATCGGCAGCGGCGGCCAGCCGATCGCGACGGCCTGGTGCTCGCGCCGCGCACTTTCGAGGACGACCCGGAAGTGCGCCTGCTCGCCGAGAAAGACCGGCGCGCCCCCCGCGGCCTTGAGGGTCAGCCCGGAAAGGTTGCGAAAGGTGTGCAGGATGGCCACCAGGAACACCGAGACCAGCAGGAAGGTCAGCGCGTAGGCCAGGCTGTTCTGGTAGTTGATGGCCACCAGCAGCATGGGCACCAGCGCCAGCCCGAAGGCGGCGCCCGCGCGGCTGGGCAGGATGAAGATCCGCCGCTGGTCGAGGCGCACCTGGGCGGCCGGGGGAATCCGCCGGTCCAGCCAGCGGTCGACCTGGAGTTCGAGCATCAGAGCGCCGGCACTTCGCGCAACAGCCACTGCACCAGGGCGCCGCCGCCGTGGCCGGACGGGTCGGCGCGCTCGCGCAGGCGGTGGCCGACCACCGAGGGCAGCACGGCCTGGACATCCTCGGGGATCACATAGTCGCGCCCCGCCAGCAGGGCCCAGGCGCGGGCCGCGGAGAGCAGCGCCAGGCTGGCCCGGGGCGAGAGGCCCCAGGCGAATTGCGGCTGGCTGCGGGTGGCGTCCACCAGTCGCAGGACGTAGTCCACCAGGGCGTCACGGGCCACCACCTTCGGCACTTCCGCCTGGATCAGCCCCAGCTCGGCATGGCTGAAGACGGGCTCCAGGCGCGGCAGCAGCTCGCGGCGCGCCGCCCCCTGGAGCAGCGCCTTCTCCGCCGCCTTGGCCGGGTAGCCGAGGGAAAGGCGCATGAGGAAGCGGTCCAGCTGCGACTCCGGCAGGGCGAAGGTGCCCCCCTGGCTGGCCGGGTTCTGGGTGGCGATGACGAAGAAGGGTTCCGGCAACGGGCGGGTGGCGCCTTCGATGGTCACCTGCCCTTCCTCCATGGCCTCGAGCAAGGCGCTCTGGCTCTTGGGGGTGGCGCGGTTGATCTCGTCGGCCAGCACCAGTTCGGCGAACACCGGGCCGGGGTGGAAGACGAACTGGCTGCTGTCCTTGTCGAACACCGAGGTACCGAGGATGTCCCCGGGGAGCAGGTCCGAGGTGAACTGGATGCGCTGGAAGCTCAGCCCCAGCACCTTGGCCAAGGCATGGCCCAGGGTGGTCTTGCCCATGCCGGGCAGGTCTTCGATCAGCAGGTGCCCACGGGCCAGCAGGCAGGTCAGGGCCAGGCGCACCTGCGCTTCCTTGCCCAGCAGCACCTGGTTCACCGCGTGCAGGCAGGCATCCAGTTTGTTTCGCATTCGTCGCTCCCTGGTCAATGCGACGATGCTACTGGCAGGCCGGGCGACGGCAAAGTGCCCGGCAAACTTTCCTCATGAAACTGTGCGTCAGCTCGCTGTGCCGGCCTCCGCATGCAGGTCGCCGGAGAGAAACGGCGCTCCCTCGCGGAACAGGTGCGGGTAGACGCCGGCCAGATGCTCGAAGAACAGCTGCGCCGGCAGATCGGCGAACTGGCCGTGGTCGGCCAGGTATTCCATATAGCGCTCACCCTGGCGATTGAAGGGATGGAAGACGCTGTCGTGACGGCCATCGAACTCCAGGGGCGGAACATCGAAGAGCCGGCACAGGGCCAGGTTGAAGGCCGGTGTCGCCTTGACCCAACGCCCGTCGAGGTAAAGCTCGGTGTAGCCATGCATGGCGAACACCTCGCTCTGCAGCAGCTCCAGCAAGCGCGGCGTGGCCAGGTGGTTGCGCACGTCGGCCAGGCCGATGCGCGCGGGGATGCCGCAATGCCGCGCGCAGGCGGCCAGGACTATCGCCTTGGGCACGCAGTAGGACTCACCGGTGGCCAGGGCATGGCTGGCCTTGAGGGTTTGCGGATCGCGACTGAACACATAGGGGTTGTAGCGGATCTCGTCGCGCACCGCGAGGTACAGGCTGACGGCCTGGTCTATGGGGGCGCGGCTGGCACCGCGGTGTTCTTCGGCGAACTCGACCACCAGGGGATGGTCACTATCAACGAAGCGGCCGGGTTCCAGGTAACTTTGCATCGGGGCTTCCTCCTTGTGCATCGGCCCAGTCTAGCGAGGGGCATCCCGGCGGGAAAACGACGATCCGGCCAAGCTCGCCGTCCCTGTCGCCATGGAAGGCGGCTAAGCTCCTGACGGCCGCCGCGCCACCATCAAGGAGGATCGACCATGCTCGTGCTCTGGTTACTCGCCCTGGTCCTGGGCGTCGCCTTGCTGTGCCACCGCCGCACCGCCCCCTTCCCCGCCCTGGGCCTGGTGGCCGGTTATCTCGTGCTGATGGCCCTGTTCAGCGGCGCTCCGGGCTGGCTGCTGCTTCTGCCCTGGCTGCCCTGGCTGGCCGTTGCCCTGCCCCTGGCGCTGCCGGACCTGCGCCGCAAATGGCTCAGTGCGCCGCTGTTCGCCTGGTTCCAGCGGGTGCTGCCGCCAATGTCCGAGACCGAGCGCGATGCCATCGAGGCTGGCACCGTCTGGTGGGACGGCGAGCTGTTCAGCGGCCGCCCGAACTGGCGCCAGTTGCTGGACTACCCCCGCCCGCAGCTGACCGAGGAAGAGCAGGCCTTCCTCGACGGCCCCACCGAAGAACTCTGCGCCATGGTCAGCGACTGGCAAATCGGCCAGCAGCTCGACCTGCCGCCCGAGGCCTGGGCGCACATCAAGCGGCACGGTTTCTTCGCCCTGATCATTCCCGGGGAATATGGCGGCAAGGGTTTTTCCGCCCAGGCCCACTCCCAGGTGGCGATGAAACTGGCCACCCGCAGCGCCGACCTCGCCTCCACCGTCATGGTGCCCAACTCCCTCGGCCCCGCCGAACTGCTGCTGCACTACGGTACCGACCAGCAACGCCAGCACTACCTGCCGCGCCTGGCCCGCGGCGAAGACATCCCCTGCTTCGCCCTCACCGGCCCGCTGGCCGGCTCGGACGCCGGCGCCATGCCGGATGTCGGCATCGTCTGCAAGGGCGAGTGGCAGGGCGAGGAAGTCCTCGGCCTGCGCCTGACCTGGGAAAAGCGCTACATCACCCTCGGCCCCATCGCCACGCTCCTCGGCCTGGCCTTCAAGGCCTATGACCCGGACCACCTGCTGGGCGACGAGGAAGACCTGGGCATCAGCCTGGCCCTGGTGCCCACCGATACCCCCGGGGTGGAAATCGGCCGGCGCCACCTGCCCCTCGGCGCGGCCTTCATGAACGGCCCCAACTCCGGCAAGGACGTGTTCGTGCCGCTGGACTTCGTCATCGGCGGCCGCGCCATGCTCGGCAAGGGCTGGATGATGCTGATGAACTGCCTCTCGGTAGGTCGCTCCATCTCCCTGCCGGCGGCGGCCACCGGAACGGCCAAGTTCACCTGCCTGGTGAGTGGCCAGTACGCGCGCCTCCGCGAGCAGTTCAATGTCCCGCTCGCGGCCTTCGAAGGCATCCAGGAAGCCCTGGCGCGGATCGCCGGCAACGCCTGGCTGATGGACAGCGCGCGCATCCTCACCGCCAGCGCCGTGGACCAGGGCGAGAAGCCCTCGGTGCTCTCGGCCATCCTCAAGTACCACCTCACCGAGCGCGGCCGCGAGTGCATCGGCCACGCCATGGACGTGCACGGCGGCAAGGGCATCATCCTCGGCCCCAACAACTACCTCGGCCGCGCCTGGCAGAGCGCGCCCATTCCCATCACAGTGGAAGGCGCCAACATCCTCTCGCGCAACCTGATGATCTTTGGCCAGGGGGCCATCCGCTGCCATCCGTTCTTACTCGCGGAAATGGCCCTGGCCAGCGATGAAGACCGGAATCGGGCGCTGACGGAATTCGACCGGCTGCTGCTCAAGCACATCGGCTTCGCCGCAGGCAATGCTGCCAGCAGCCTGCTCCTCGGGCTGAGCCTCGGACGCCTCGGCGATGCGCCGGGGGACAACCTCTGCCGTCCCTATTTCCGTGCCCTCGACCGCCTGGCCGCCGCCTTCGCCCTGCTGGCCGACTGCAGCATGCTGCTGCTCGGCGGCGAACTGAAACGCCGCGAGCGGCTGTCGGCGCGCCTCGGTGACGCCCTGAGCTATCTCTATCTGGCGTCCGCCGCCCTCAAGCGCTACCACGACCGCGACTACGCCGAGCACCTGCAACCGCTGCTGCGCTGGGCCCTGGAGGAATGCCTGGGCAAGGCCGAGCAGGCCCTGGACGGGCTGCTGGACAACTTCCCCAACGCGCTGATGGGCGGCCTGCTGCGGGTACTGGTGTTCCCCCTCGGCCGCCGCCATCCCGGCCCTTCGGACAAGCTGGACGCCGAAGTGGCCGGGGTGATCGGCCGCGACCGCGGCGATCCGGCCCTGGAAGAGCTGCTCGCCGGCTGCCATCGCCCGCAATCGGCCGAGGACCCGGTAGCGGCCCTGCAGCGGGCCATCGACCTCGCCAATGCCGGCCAGCCCGCCCGGCACAAGCTGCAACAGGCGCTGAAGCAAGGCCTGCTGCCCCCGGCGCCGGGCGAGGACGCCATAGCAGTTGGGCTGGCCGCTGGCGTGCTGGATGCGGCGGAAGCGGAACAGCTGCGCGACGCCGAAACGGCCCGGCGCAAGGTCATCGACGTCGACGACTTCGCCAAGGAAGAGTTGCAGCCCGCCCCCGGCAAGACCCGTTGAGCCCGCGGGCAGGACAGCGGGCGCCGGGGGCCTTATACTCCCGCGCCCGATCCAGCTTCAGGAAATCCGCCATGGCCAATCCCTACCTCGACCACCACCTCGCCCTGCTCGCTCACCTGCGCGGCATCCTGGTCGCCCTGGGCGAGGCCGAACAGGTGCCGGAGGAAAACCACGCCCTCTTCGTCGAGCGCTTCGACGAGCTGATGAGCGAACTGCCGCGCGACCCCGAAGGCAGCCAGTACCTGGGCCAGGACCTGATCAGCCAGGTCTTCCACCGCTACCCGCAGATCGCCCACCTGGTGCCCCGCGACCTGCTCTGGTTCTTCGGTGGCGACTGCCTGCACTTCATGCCGGACGAGGAGATCGAACTCTTCCAGCGCCTGGACGAGCGCCGCTTTGAAGCCGAGCAGAACGGCGAGCCCTTCGACTGGAACCGCGAGAAGCAGCTGCTGGCCCTGCCGGAAGACGGCAGCAAGCATTGAACCCTCCGGGGCGGTGCCTCCGCCGCCCCTCCCCACCCTCCTGCCCAGCACCACCATCCATCGCCCATTGCCCCGCACCGATTGCGACACGGCGCCACCCTCTGCCATAATTGCGAATAATTCTTAAACACTCTTTCCAGTTATTCTCAATGAGGTCAGCGTGTCGGCCGGTGATCCCGCGAACCCGCATCTGGTAGGGCTGCTCTACCGAGACCATCGTGATTGGCTGTTCAGCTGGCTGCGCAAGACGGTGCAATGTCCCCACCGTGCCGAAGACGTCAGCCAGGAGACCTTCCTGCGCCTGCTCACCCGCGCCGAACTGCAACCGCCCCGCCAACCTCGCGCCCTGCTGGCCACCATCGCCCGTGGCCTGCTGGTGGACCAGTTCCGCCGCAATGACCTGGAACGCGCCTATCTGGAAGAACTTGCCCTAGCCCCCCAGGACCTTCACCCAAGCCCCGAGGAACAGGCACTGATCCTGGAAAGCCTCCGTGAGATCGACCACCTGCTCGGCCAGCTATCCAGCAAGGCACGCGCCGCCTTCCTCCACAACCGTCTGGACGGCCTTGGCCATGCCGAGATCGCCGAACGCCTGGGGGTTTCCACCTCGCGCGTGCGTCAGTACCTGGCCCAGGGCATGCGCCAGTGCTACATCGCGCTCTACGGAGAACCGACATGAGCCGGGTATCCGCACGAGCCCTGGACGAAGCCATCGCCTGGCAGCTGTGCCTGGATTCCGGCGAAGCCACTGAGCAGGAACGCCACGAGTTCCGCCGCTGGCTGGGCGCGCACCCGGAGCACGCGCAGGTCTGGCAGCAACTGGGGGGTATCGACCAGCAGCTCTGCGCAGCCGCTCCCGTCCACGCCCGCCGAGCCTTGCTGCGCAGTGGTGGCGTGCGGCGACGCATCCTGCACCCCGTCGCCGGCAGCGCCCTGGCCCTGGTCGTGTCGGTGGGCCTGGGCCTTGGTTTCCTGGCCCAGCAACGCCCCCTGGGGGACTATCTGGCCGATGAAATGACTTCCAGCGGCGAACACCGCGAATTGCGCCTGGCGGACAAGAGCGTCGTGCAACTCAACAGCCGCACGGCGCTGGATATCGACTTCGACGGTCCGCAACGCCGGCTCTACCTGCGCAGCGGAGAAATCCTGGTGAAGACCGGCCACGCCGATCCGCGCCCATTCATCGTCGAAACCGACCAGGGCCGCCTGCAGCCGCTGGGCACCCGTTTCCTGGTGCGACGCGAGGGCGAGTCGACCCGCCTGATCGTGCTCGAATCGGCTGTCGCCGCCGAGCCGCGCAGCGCGTCCGGTGAACGCATCATCCGGGCCGGCGAGCAGGTACGCATCGATCGGCAACACCTCGGCCCCACCGAAGCCGCGCCGGTTGGCGCCGAAGCCTGGAGCCACGGAATGCTGGTGGCCGAGGACCTGCCGCTGGCAGTGCTGATCGACAGCCTGGGTGAGTACCGCAGCGGCTACCTGGGTCTCGACCCGGCCCTGGCCAACCTGCGCATCAGCGGCGTATTCCCGCTGAACGACAGCGACAAGGCCCTGGCCGCCCTCCCCCCGAGCCTGCCGGTGCGCATCGAGCGATTCAGCGACTGGTGGGTGCGCGTGGTACCCGCCAACGACTGAGCCGAACGAAACCCATCGCCCCGAACGATGGGTTTCGCACCTCGATCCACCCTTCAAAAGCCTCCGGACCCTACGCCAGGTAATGGCCGGACGCATCGATTCACCCCACGAAATGACGAGTCCAGGGACGGACCAGAAAAATTTTCAGCGTCCCCCTGTCACTTTTCGATTCTGGTTCGGCAAGAAGGCATTGAGACGATTTCTCACTTAGGAGATGTTCGCAATGCATCCTGCTTCTGCCCCGTTCCGGCGTACCCTGATGGCGCTGGCCATCACCCTTGGCGGCCTGTCCACCCAGGCCCTGGCGGAAACCTACCAACTGCCGCCGGCGTCGCTGGCCAGCACCCTGAACCGCATCGCCGCGGATGCAGGCATCGTCCTCAGCATCGATCCAGCCCTGACCGCCGGCAAGACGGCGCCCGCCGTGCAGGGCGAGCTCACCCCGCTGCAGGCACTGTCCCAGGCCCTGCAGGGCAGTAGCCTGCGCCTGGTGCAGAACGGCGCCGACAGCTACAGCCTGGCTCCCGTGGCCGAAGAAGCGATGAGCCTGCCGGATGTGAACATCGACGGCAGCCGCAACTTCGAGACCGCCTGGGGACCCACCACCGGCATGGTCGCCACCCGCACCGCCGCCGGCACCAAGACCGACACCGCGATCAACGAGATTCCCCGTTCGATCTCCGTGATCACTCGCGAGCAGCTGGATTCGCGCCCCACCCTCAACCTCAACGACTCGCTGCGCTACACCGCCGGCGTGATGAGCAGCGGCTACGGCTCCGACTCCCGCGCCGACTGGCTGAAGGTGCGCGGTTTCGTGCCCACCCAGTTCCTCGACGGCCTGCCGCTCCCGGTGGGTTCCTTCGCCAACCCGAAGGTCGAACCCTGGAACCTCGAGCGCATCGCCGTGCTGCGTGGCCCGGCATCGTCCGTCTACGGCCAGACCCCGCCTGGCGGCCTGCTCGACATGGTCAGCCGCCGCCCCCAGGAAGAGCAGGCCAATGAAGTGGAACTGCAGGCCGGCAGTAACGAGCACAAGCAGATCAACTTCGACAGCACCGGCAAGATCGACGACGAGGGCCAGCTCCTCTACCGCGTCAGCGGCACCGCGCGTGACAGCAACTCACCTGTCGATCACATCCCGGACAAGCGCTACAACATCGCGCCGAGCCTGACCTGGAACATCAACGACGACACCCGCCTGACCTTCCTCTCGCAGTACACCCGCGACGACACGGGCATCACCGGCCAGTTCCTGCCGCTGCAGGGCACCAGGATCGACTCGCCGTTCGGCAAGATCTCCCACCACAAGAACCTCGGCGAGCCGGACTGGGACTTCTACGACCGCACCTATTACGCCCTGGGCTATTCCTTCGAACACCGCCTCAACGATGTCTGGCAGTTCCGCCAGAACCTGCGCTACACCAAGAGCGACCTGGAATTCCAGGCGGTGAACGTGGCCACCTTCAACACCGTCGATGCCAACGGCAACGTCAACCGCGAATCCGGCATCGTCGACGAAGACATCAGCCAGTTCGCCGTGGACAACAACTTCCAGGCCAACTTCAGCACCGGCGAGCTGGACCATACCCTGCTGCTGGGCCTCGACCACCAGCGCGCGAACACCAACTACCGCTGGCTCTACGGCATGGGCGTACCGCCGATCAACGTCAACAACCCGATCTACGGCGCAGACCTGTCCGGTGTCAGTTACTTCACCATGCAGGACTTCAACCAGAAGACCCACCAGACCGGCCTCTACATCCAGGACCAGATCGCCCTGGACAACTGGCGACTGACCCTCGGCGGCCGTGAAGACTGGGTGCACACCGGCACCGAGTTCTACAACAAGAACGATGCCACCAATACCCAGCGCGACGCCGCCTTCAGCGGCAACCTGGGCCTGAGCTACCTGTTCGACAATGGCATCACCCCGTACATCTCCTATGCCGAATCCTTCCAGCCGGCCATAGGCGCCAACGTCGACAGCACCGTTTCCTTCGAACCCACCGAAGGCAGGCAGTACGAAGTCGGCATCAAGTACCAGCCGCCCGGCACCGACGCCATGCTGACCGCCGCGGTCTACGACCTGAACCAGACCAACGTCAGCGTTACCGAAGGCAGCGTGACACGCCAGATCGGCGAGCTGGAGATTCGCGGCCTGGAGCTGGAAGCCACCGCCGACGTCACCGAGAACCTCAAGCTGGTGGCCTCCTACAGCTACACCGACAGCGAAATCCGGAAAGGTCCGGACAAGGGCAACCGCATGGCCCAGGTACCGCGCAACCAGGCCACCGCCTGGGCCGACTACACCTGGCACAGCGGCATCCTCGACGGTTTCGGCGTTGCCGGCGGCGTGCGCTATGTGGGTGACAGCTACGGCAACACCGCCAACACCTGGCTAGGCCACACCGGCTCCTACACCGTCTACGACGCCTCCGTGCACTACGACCTGGGCCGCCTGGACAGCTCGCTGCGCGGCCTTTCCGTGGCTGTGGACGCGAAGAACGTGTTCAACAAGGAGTACCTGTCCACCTGCGATGGCTACTGGTGCTACTACGGTGACGAGCGCACCGTGGTCGGCAGCGTGAACTACAGGTTCTGAGCCTCGCGCCAAATCGAACAAGGGCTGCCACCGCGGGCAGCCCCGCAACCGGGATTCGCCATGCAAAGCCGCACCATCCGCCGCTGGTCCAGGGTCCATACCTGGACCAGCCTGATCTGCACCCTGTTCCTGCTGATGCTGGCCCTCACCGGGCTGCCGCTGATCTTCCACCACGAACTGGAACAGCTGCTGGGTGAAACGCCCGAACTGCGCGAGATGGCTCCGGACACGCCACGCCTGGGGCTGCAGCAACTGGTGGAGAGTGCCCAGCGCCATCGTCCGGGCGAGGTGGTGCAGTACCTGGGTTACGAGAAAGATGAGCCCAACGGCGTGGTGGCCATCACCGCCGCCACGGCCGGCACCGAACCCAACGCCTCCCACACCTTCATGCTCGACGCCCGTACCGGCGAGCCGGTGGCCATGCCGGCCGCCAACGGCGGCGTGCTGATGTTCATCCTGCGGCTGCACGTGGACATGTTCGCCGGCCTGCCCGGCAAGCTGCTGCTGGCCTTCATGGGTACCCTGTTCGTGGTCGCCATCTTTTCCGGCCTGGTGCTCTACTCGCCCTTCATGCGCCGTCTGAAGTTCGCCGAAGTGCGCCACCAGCGCTCCATACGCACCCGCTGGCTGGACCTGCACAACCTGATCGGTATCGTCACCCTGACCTGGGCCCTGGTGGTGGGGGTCACCGGTGTCATCAGCGCCTGCGCCGACCTGCTGATCAGCGCCTGGCGCGAGGACGCCCTGACCGCACTGGTGGAGCCCTACCGCAACGCGCCGCCGCTGACCGGGCGCGCGCCCATGGACAACGTACTGGAGATCGCCGCCAACGCGCTGCCCGACATGCAGGCGGACTTCATCGCCTTCCCCGGCACCCGCTTCTCCAGCGAGCACCACTACACGGTGTTCATGGCCGGCGGCACGCACCTCACTGCGCACCTGTGGACGCCCGTGCTGATCGACGCGCGAACCCTGGAGGTCACCGCCGTGGCGCAGCGCCCCTGGTACATGGATGCCCTGGCGATGTCACAGCCGCTGCACTTCGGTGACTACGGCGGCCGGCCCATGCAGTTGCTCTGGGCCGGCCTGGACATCCTCACCATCATCGTGCTGGGCAGCGGCCTGTACCTCTGGTGGGTACGCCAGCGCCGCGCCGTCGGGCAACGAGCGACCGAGGAGATCACGGCATGAACTGGCGGCAATCTACCTTCACCCTGCCCACGATCATCGGCCTGCTCTGCGTCCTGGGGCTGTTCAGCGCCCTGCTGGGCGATGGCTGGTGGGACGCCCTGGCCTGGCTCGGCATGGGCGTGCCCATGCTGCTGGGCGCCTGGCCACTGCTACGTCGCCCGCGCGAATGAGCAACGAGGCTGCAGAAAAAAAGCCCGCTCGGCATTACCGGGCAGGCCTTTTTCATGGGATTCGAATACGCAGGAGGGCGCCGGCCGGCGCCCCCGGTCAACCCTGCCGGGCCTGTTCGGCGCGTTGCTTGGCAGCCACAGCCTCTTGCTGCTTCTGCTCTTTCAGCTGGACCTGGGCCAGACGGGCCTGCCAGCGTTGAGTCGTACGATCGCCGCCGCCTGCGGCCATGGCTGAACTGGCCGAAAGGACGATGGTCAGGGCGGAAGCAAGGGCGATAACAGATTTCATAATCAATCTCCGGACAACAGAAAAGCACAGCGGAAAAGATCGGCAGGGGTCTCCTCGATCAACCTAGGTGACTGGAGCACCAGTAGATGCCTGAATGGCCAGGGAGCGGCGATCAATTCCGGAAAATAGGACCGACCCCAGCACAGTTAGTTCGCTAGCTAACTAAATGCACCGCCCGACACCCCCACGCAAGACCCGCTACCGCCGTGAGCCTAGAGCGGCGCGAACCGCCCATCAGGACACCCGCTGAAACCACTCCGCGCGACCTGCTAGATGGCCGCGAAGGACTCCACCCCGCTACTCCAACGCAGCCGAACCGGCTCCCGCGAACGCCACGCGGGGCGGCCACTTCTGCCAAAATTCACCAATAATCGGGAACCCCGCTTCAAAAGGCGGGAACCATCACTAGACTGCGGGAGCACACCAACAAGACTGCCGGAGCAGCGATGAGCCACGACACCCAGTCCTTTCGCGATCGCTATCGCGCGGGCATCCACCCGCTCTACAACGTCTGGCTGCACGGTGGTTTCGTGCTGTTCTACGGCGCGGCCTGCCTCGCCTTCTTCATTGGCCGCCTGGATGACGTGAAAGCCCTGGAGTGGCTGGTGGTGCCAGCGGCGCTGGTGTTCTTCAACTGGGGCGAATACGCCATCCACAAGCACCTTGGCCACCACAAGACCCGGCTCGGTTCGATGTTCTACAAGCGCCACACCGGCGATCACCACAGTTTCTTCGTCGCCGGGCAGATGACCTGGGAATCGGGCCGGGACTGGCGGGTGATCCTGTTTCCCGCCTGGCTCATCGTCCTCTTCAGCGCCACCCTGTTCCCCGCCTGGTGGCTGCTGTCCTTCATCAACGCCAATGCGGCCGCGCTCTTCGCCGCCACGCTGCTGGCCGGCTACCTGAGCTACGAGGTCTTCCATGCGTGCGAGCACCTGCCCGCCAACCACCCGATCTCGCGCCTGCCGTGGATCCGCCACATGCGCCGGCTCCACGAACTGCACCATCGTCGCGACCTGATGCAGAGCCACAACTTCAATCTGGTCTTCCCGCTGATGGACTGGCTCAAAGGCAGCCTGCACTGGGAACCGTTGGAACAAGAGAGTCCCATGACCCGCATGCTGCACGAAGTGGAAATCGCCCACGGCCCGGAACAGGTCCTGGCCTACGCCAGCACCGCCACCCGCTGGCCGGAATGGCACCCCTCCTCCCTGCGCGTGGAGGGCCCCGCCGGGCCGCTGCCCGCCGGCAGTCACTTCGAGGAAGACATCCACGCCGGTGGCCGCGCGGGCCACCTCAGCTGGGATGTGACCGAGTACAACCCCGGCCGCCGCTGGAGTGCCACCGCCCGCGGCACCCACGGGCTGGAACTGGTGTTGACCTACGAGTGCGAAGGGACGGAAAGCGGCACGCGTTTCGTCCGTACCCTGGAGTACGGCTTTTCTGGCCTGGCCATGCAGCTGGCGAACTGGCTGGTGATGCGCCGCAAGATCGACCGCGAATCGGCCGAATCCATGGAGCAATTGAAGGAGATGGCCGAACGGACCATCGGGGCCGCACCGGCCCGCCAGCGGGATATGGCCTGAGAGCGAATCGCGGAAACCCAAACGCCGCGTGCCAAGCTGCCGAACAACTGGCGAATCAGCCAGGTCGCCTCTCAAGTCTCATCACGATCGTCCCGATATCGGAGTTGGCTTAAACAAGCCACAGCATTTTCTGATCGAGGCGCGGCTTGGGCCCAGACAGGGCCGTCTCCGTAGCGTTACTCCGCTACCGCCCACTCTGTGCGGCTGGCGGCCACCAGGGCCGCCCAATCATCGGGGGGATTGCCCCGCCCGAGCATCTTCTCGAAGACCGCATAAGGATCGGATTTGCTCCCCGCGGAGCGCAAGGTCTGCTCATCATTGACCCAGGCGAATACGATCACCTTCGTACCGGAGTCGTAGCGGAAGAACAGACGAAACCGCCGCCCGATCTTGGCACGGCGCCAGTGCCGGAATTTGGGGCCAAGCGTACTTCCCTGTCGGAATTCGTTCCGGGAGGGATCGCTTGGCACCACGTCCAAAATAAGGTGGCTCAGCGCGCGGAACAACTTGACGTTGGCATTGCCGTCGACCCCTTCGGGGTCATTCCGCTCAGCCCGTAGCGCTGCCGCATGAAGCTTTTGCAGCTGCTCGATCACGGCGTCGTGAAACAGAAGCGTCCAGCCGTAGCGTAGCATCAGAGGGCCACGTCACCGTCGATGTCCTGCTCCAGATCAACTGCCCGGCCAGCGTTTGCGAGCATGGCCCCAGCCAGATCTTCAGGCAGGCATTGCAGGTGGCGGCCCGCTCGGATGTCAGCCTCCAGCAGGTTGAGGAATGCCAAAATCGCCGGGTCCACGTGTCCGGCATCGGCCCGTGTGACAATGATTTCGCCATCCCGCAGGTCGAACGCTACCTTTCCACCAGCGTCGACCCCCAGCGCTTGCCGGATAGGCTTGGGTAGCGTGAGCTGCCCCTTGGCGGTCAGGGTTGCCACTTCGTGGATGTCATGCATGGGGATTCTCCATAAGTTGCAGAATCAATAGTAAGGAATGTTCCTTACCCGATCAAATGCTCGAGTCCCCCATTCATGCCTCTGGCGTGGCGGAATCGATACCAAGCCTGCCGTGGGCTGTAGCCCTCACTCAGACACTCGCCGCCCTGTCATGCTTACCGCGTTCATCTGCGCCATGCCTTGGCCAGGAAGTTCAACTCGACAAACGTGCCATCGACCCAGCCAACGGAAAGGCCCCTAGGGGAAAGGCCCTGTAGGAAGACTCCATATTGCCCGCCCCCGTCGAGCCGCGCAGAAAGCAAAAGGGCGCGGCCTTGCACCGCGCCCGAACCGGGTCGACGCTGACTTCAGTTGGGGTTTGCGGCCGGTGCCGGGTCCACTTCGGCAGCCTCTGCAGGCGCCGGTGACGCGTCAGGTCGCGGGCGCTTGGCCTTCCGCTCTTGCGCCTGCTCCCGCGAGCGGCGCGAGGCCAGCTTTCTCGCGTACAGCGCCTGCGCAGCCGTTACCTGGCCCGCGGCCTGGCCCTGCAGGTCGACCCGTTCGGCATTCTCCACCAGGCAGGCCCAGTAGCGGCCACCCTGGCACCAGGCGCCGATGGCCTGCTTCAGCTGCTCCGCTGTCACGCCAAGGGTCTCGAGATGCTGCTGGGCGTCTTCGAGAATGCCCTGCTTGAGCGGGACCTTGGGTGCCGGATTCCGCGGAAACGCAAGGGGAAAATGCTTTTGCAGGCGCCAGATGATTTCCACTTCCGGGGATACCGGCTCGCGGCGCTGCTTCGGGGCGGCGGCGCGCTTCGGCTTGGCCGGTTTGGATTGTTCAGCCTGAGCGCGAAGACGCTCCCTCAGTTCAGCAAGTTGTTCAAAACCCATCTTACGCAGTACCAGGTTCGGTCAAATCGGATGCGGGAGGTTACCGCAAAAGGTTGCCAGGCTGCAGCCACCAACTGCGCCTTGATTGCCATCTGGTCGCCCTGGCACCGTCAAGCGACGGGCCGATCCGATGCCGAATCGGACGGAGCGCGAGTAAAGGCAACTAGTCGCTTCGGACCATGACACCGCGCCAACGCCCAGATAGCCTCGCAGGCGTTAATTCGTGGGTTTCATGAAGCCCACCGCCTTCGCTCCACCTTGCACACCACGGAGGAATCTGGTCATGAGCGAACTTATCTGCCGAAAGGGCGCCACCGCCGTCATCACCGGCGCAGCCAGCGGCATCGGCGCCGGGCTCGCGCGCAGGGCAGCCGAACTGGGCATGCGCCTGGTGCTTGCCGATATCGACAGGGAACGACTCGAGGCGCTTGGCGCCTCCCTCGATACCGAGATACTCGCCGTACCCACCGACGTCACCGACGCGGCAGCCGTCGACCAGTTGGCCGCGCGTGCCTGGGAGCGATTCGGCAGCGTCGACCTGCTGTTCAACAATGCGGGCGTCATGGCTACCGGATTCACCTGGGAAATCTCGCAAAAGCGTTTCGAACACAGCTTCGCGGTGAACGTCCAGGGCGTGCTGAACGGTATCCGCAGCTTCGTGCCCCGCCTGCTGAAGCAAGGCAGCCGCTCCCGTATCGTGAACACGGCTTCGATCGGCGGATTCCTGCCAAGCCCGCTGATGTCCCCATACTCGGCGACCAAGTTCGCCGTGGTGGCGCTGACCGAATCGCTGCATGGCGAGTTGCGCATGCTCGATGCACCGATTGGCGTCTCGTTGCTGGCGCCCGGGCCGGTGCAGAGCGGCATCTTCGACGACCCCTTCGGCGATGCCCCCGAGCAACCGGCGGTCCGCGGCTTCGTGGAGCAACTGCGCGGTATGTTGCGGGAAAACGGCTTGTCTCCCGACGAGTTCGCCCAGCGAGTCTTCGCCGGCATCAATGAAGGCCGCTACTGGCTGCTGCCCCAACCGGAACTGCTCGATGAGGCGCTCAAGGCACGCACGGAGGGGATCCTCATGCGCCGCGACCCGCAGCTGCCGCGTTACTGATACGACGGTTCCCCGAGCGCAGTCGGGCTCCGACTGACGGCACCAGGTAATTTCCCGGACGCGTCGATTCGGTCCTGCCTGCAAATGGAAGACGGGCAGGCGGAATTTCCTGCCGGCTATTTCCACCTGCCGTCATCAAGGCAACCGTGCGGGTTCAGCGTCGCTACTGCAGCTGGATCGGCACCGGCGGGGCGTAGGCCTTGAAGGTGGCTGCGTGCTGTTTGGCGGCTTGCAGCAGGACCGGGATGTGCGGCTGCTTCAGCGGGGCCATCGCGTGCTCTTCCTTGGGGTCGATCAGCAGGTTGAACAGCTTGCCGCCATACATCGAACCCTGCATCGTGCTCTGGAACGGGCTGTTGCGCGGCCAGGTATCGTCGTGCTGATAGACCTGGTCGCGCACCAGCACCTTGAACTCGGCGATACGCAGGCCCATGAAGGCGTTCCCTGCCCAGTAGTACTGGGTGCGTCGGCGCGAGGCGCCACTGTCGGCCAGCAGGAAGGATGACTGGTCGATGCTGTCGATGAAACGGTCGCCGGGCAGTTTGTCGCTTGCACCTGCAAGCGTGAGTGCGGTGGCATAGAGGTCGGTCAGATCGAACAGTCCGGCCGACACGCGGCCCTCCTTGATCGTGCCCTTCCAGTAGGCGATCCCGGGGACGCGCACCCCGCCCTCGTAGCCGGTGCCTTTCGCGCCGCGGAACGGTGTGTGCCCAGTGTCGGGGAAGGCTTCGGCGAAGGGACCGTTGTCGCTGGTGATGAAGATCAGCGTGTTCTCCAACTGGCCGCTGCGCTCCAGCGCGTCACGAATCTCGCCGACGCGGTGATCCAGTTCGACCATCACGTCCTTGTACGGGTACTTGGCCAGCGACGTGCCGGCGAAATCCGGGTGCGGATAGTTGTCGTTGTGGGCGCCGCGCGTGGCGAAGTAGAGGAAGAATGGCTGCTTGGCGTCCGTGCTCTGTTCGATGAAGCGCACCGCGTGCTCGGTGAGCTTCTCGTCGACGAAACGGATCGAGTCGTTGTCGATCGGGAACACCGGTTTCGCTTCTTCGCCGCTGCTGCCTTCGACAATGGCCATGGTCTCGCCCTTGGCGGCCCAGGCCTTGCGCACAGGATCGCCGACCAGGTCGGGGTTGCGCCAGGGCTCGCGCCAGGCCGTGTAGTCGTCGGACGAGGTGAGGATGCCGTAGTAGTGGTCGAAACCGACATTCTGCGGCTGGGCCTCCTTGAAGGTGCCCAGGTGCCATTTACCGACCGCCCGGGTGACATAACCGGCCTCCTTGAGCTTCTGCGGCAGGGTAGTTTTCGCGTCCAGACCACGGCCGTTCGCGCCTTCGCCGGGGAGCATCGGGCGCAGCAGGCCGGTACGCACCGGCAGTTGGCCGGTCATGATCGTGGCCCGTGTGGGGGTGCAGGACGGTTGCGAGTAGGTATTGGTCAACTGCAGGCCGGCGTGGGCGATCTGGTCCAGGTTCGGCGTGGCCGCACCGACGGCATCGCCGCCACCATAGACACCGAGGTCTCCCCAACCCACATCGTCCATCAGCACGACGACGATGTTCGGCGCATGGCCGAACCGCCTTCTCAACTCGTCCAGGCGTTCGGCTGCAACCTTCTCCTGGGCGGGACGGACGATGGCCGGCTCCTGGTTCGGCCGTTCTGCGGTCGGCCTGGCAAGGAAGGTGTCGTCCGTCGTTGCCTGGGGTGCGAGACTCGGTTGGGCGCAGACAGGCAGCGCAATGGCGCTGAGCAGCGCCATGAAGCGGCTGCTCCTCGATGCAGAGACTCTCATGGGTGTTTCCTTTCTTTGGATCGTTGCGGGGTAAGCAAGGAGGCGATGGCCGGCAGCAGGACCAGCGCGCCGACCATGTTCCAGATGAACAGCAGGACCAGCAGCAGGCCCATGTCGGCCTGGAACTTCAGCGCCGAGAGCGACCAGGTGGCGACGCCGAGGGCCAGGGTGATGCCGGTGAAGGCCACCGAGGTGCCGGTGGTTTTCAAGGCCTCGAAGAACGCCGCGCGAAACGCCAGGCCTTGGTGCAGGAAGGCCTCCACGCGGCTGTAGAGGTAGATGCCGTAGTCAACGCCTATGCCGACGCCAAGGGCGATCACCGGCAAGGTGGCGATCTTCACCCCCAGGCCCATCTGCGCCATCACCGCCTCGCAGAGCACGGTGGACAGGTACAGCGGCGCCATCAGCGCAAAGGTGACCTTGAGCGATCTGAACTCCCAGAGCACCACCAGCGAGATGATCGCGAACACCAGCATCAGCATCTGTTTTTCCGAACGCTGGATGACCTGGTTGGTCGCGGCCTCGATGCCGGCATTGCCGGCTGCCAGGAGTACCTCGAAGTCGCCGCCTCGGTACTGTCTGGCGAAGGCTTCTGCAGCAGCAGTCACACGGGCCAGGGTTTCGGCCTTGTGGTCGGCCAGATGGACGCTGACGGGCGCCACGCTGCAATTGGCATCCACCAGTTCCGAGGAGGCGCCGGCGCGGGCGTTGTTCATCACGTAGGGGTCGCGGGAGAACTCGGCCCACTTGGGATTGCCCTCGTTACGCGCGAGGATGCCGAAGCGCATGGCGCCGTATAGCGACTGAACCGACTCCACCCCTTCCACTTCCAGCAAGTGGCGTTCCAGCTGGTTGCCCAGGTCGGCGGCGGCGAAGCGTGCACATTGCTCGGGTGGCGTCCTGAACATCACCACGAAGACATCGGTACTGGTGCTGTAGTGATCCAGCAGGTAGGCGTTGTCCTGGTTGTAGCGGGACTCGGGGCGGAACTCCGGAGCACCCGCAGCGAGGTCACCGATCTTCAGGTCCTGCCGTGCGTGGTAGCCGAACCCGAGGAGCAGCAAACTCCCAAGCACCAGCGGCACGGCGATGCGCGGCTCGACCACGCGGCTCAGGCGGCGGAACACCGGCCAGGAAGAATCGGCGCGCCTGCGCTGCTGGCGCAGCCCGTGCGGGCTGACACCGACATAGGACATCAGCACCGGCAGCAGGAACATCTTGGTGAAGATAGCGACGAACACGCCGATGCTGGCGGTGATGGCCAGCTGCTGGATCACGCCGATATCGATCACCAGCAGGGTGATGAAACCGACGGCATCGGCCAGCAGCGCCGTCGAGCCGGGAATGAACAGCGCGCGGAAGGTGCGCCGGGACGCCTCCAGCGGCGTGGCCCCGCTGCCCATCTCGCTCATCATCAGGTTGATGTTCTGCACCGCATGGCTGATGCCGATGGCGAAGATCAGGAAGGGCACCAGGATCGAGTACGGGTCCAGGCCAAAGCCCAGCAGGCTGAGCAAGCCGAGCTGGCCGACCACGGTGAGCAGACAGGTCAGCACTGTCACCGCGGTGCTGCGCCAGCAGCGGCAGTAGGCAAGCAGCAACAGGCTGATCAGGCCGACCGTAAGAGCGAAGAAGAACGCGATGTCGCCGGCGGCGGCCAGCAGGTCGCCAATGATCTGGGCGAAACCTATCACTCGGATGTGCACGCCCTGGCCGGCGAAGTGCTCGCGCACCTCCTTTTCCAGCACCAGGGCGAACTGACCGTAGTCCAGCGGCTGGCCGGTCTCCGGATCCTTCTCCAGCAGCGGCACGCGGATGATCGCCGAGCGGAAATCGTTGCCCACGAAGCTGCCGAGCATGTTGGCACGCAGGATGTTCTGCCTGACCTGGGCCAGCGCCTCCGGGCTGCCCTCGTAGCCATCCGGGATGATCCGGCCGGCGCGCAGGCCTTCGGTGGTCACCTCGCTCCAGAGGGCGTTGGGCGTCCACAGGGACTTGAGGTTGCCGCGGTCGACACCGGGGATATAGAAGACCTTGTCGTTGACTTCCCGCAGCGTTTCCATGAACGCGCGGGTGAAGATCTCACCCTCGGGGTTCTCCACCAGTACGCGCAGCACGTTGCTCTGCGGCCGCAGCACGTCCTCGAACTTCAGGTAGTTCCGGATATAGGGATGGCTGGTGGGAATCATCCGGGTGAAGCTGGCGTCGGGCCGCAGCTCCAGGGCCTTCCAGCCGAGCAGCAGGAAGGCGAGCATGAAGAACGCCAGCACTGCCGGACGGTAGTGGAACAGGGTGCGTTCGGTGTAACCGACCAGGCGCGTCAACCGGCTGCCGACCTTGAGTGTTTCGTGTGGCATCGCCGCATTCATTGCAACTGCTCCCGGATTTCCGTCATGGGCAAGACCTGCAGTCCCCTGCCACCGACCAGTGCCAATTGAGTGGGGTCGATTGCGGCGACACCGAGCAGCGCCGCCTTGTTCGCAGATGACCAGGGTCTGAAGCGCTGGCCGTCGCGGCTGGCCAGCAGCACGCCACCTTGTCCGGCCAGCAGCAGGCTGCCGTCGTCCAGCTCGACGCCCCCATAAAGCCCGGCGCGAACCGGCAAGGGCACCTGCTGCCAACTGTCGCCCTGGTCCTGGCTGGACAGCAGCGTGCCGCCAAAACCAAGAGCCAGCACACGGCCGTCGCGAAGTTGCATCAGCTTGTACAGCGAGGCTGGGGTACTGGGCTGGATCCTCTGCCAATGCCGGCCAGCATCGTTGGTGCGGTACAGGTGGCCACCCTCCCCTGCCACCAGCAGGTTGCCAGCGGCCAGTCCCAGAACGGCGTTGAGGTGCAATCGGTCAGGGTTTTCCAGACCGGGCACAAAGGCCCAGGTCTTTCCGCCATCGCGGGTGTGCACGATCATGCCGTAGGCGCCCACCGCCCAGCCTTCCTGCGCATCGCGGAACCAGACATCCAGCAGCGGACGCGAGGAACCCGCCTCGGCGCCGGCCCTGGCGTCATCCAGGGCGAAATTGGCGTTGTCCAGAGCACTTTCCAGTGCCGCATCACCCGGTGCGGCCGCGCTGGCGGCCTCGAGCCGGGCGACTTCCGCCTCCGCCCAGGAAACCATCAACTGGCTGATGGCGCGGCCATCGAGTTGCTTGCTCCAGGTCCTGCCGCCATCGGCACTGTGCAGCACCACGCCGTCATGGCCGACCGCCCAGCCGTCTCGTTCGCCGACGAAGTGCACGGCAGTCAACAGCAGGTCGACTGGCACGCTGCTCTGCTGCAAGCGCCCATCAGGCTCGCGTAGCAGGATGTGGCCGCTTTCACCGACCGCAACCAGCCGCTCCCCTACTCGCTGCACATCGGTAAGCAGCCGGTGTCCGGTATTGGTCGACAGGTGCGCCGGCCGCTCCAGGCGGTCGGCGAGAGGGGCGCCGAACGCGGACGCTGCCAGGATGCTGGCGCCCAGGCCGATTACAAGGCAAAGCCTCGGACGGATAGTCGTCTTCATGGTTTCTCCCTGCGCGCGACCTCAGCGGCCCGAGCGGCGCAGAGCCGCGGGGCTGAAGTCCTTGAGGGTGGCGCGGATGCCGAAGCGGGTGAGCTTCTCTTCGTTCTCCAGGCCGTAGACCACATAGCGTCGGGCCTGCAGGTCATAGGCGACTTCACTGACATGGATGGCCGAGAGCACGTCGTAGCGCTGCAGGCTGTGGGCCTCCTGTACGCGCCACAGTTCGCCGCGGCCGTCGTAGAGGTCGGCGGCGAGGATGCCCCAGCTGTCCTCGTCGAGGTAGAACACCCGCTTGGCGTAGATATGCCGCTCACCGGGCTTGAGCGTGGCTTCGACCACCCAGACGCGGTGCGGCTCGTAGCGGACCAGATCCTGGTTCAGGTGGTTGGCCTGTACGATCTGGCCGTACTTCAGCGAACGGTCGGCCAGCTTGTAGGTGTTGTAGGGCACCAGCATTTCGCGCTTGCCGACCAGCTTCCAGTCGTACTTGTCCGGTGCGCCACTGAACAGGTCGATCATGTCGTTGGTGCGCAGGCCATCGGAGGTACTGACCGGGGAGTCGTAAGAGACTTCCGGGGCGCGCAGCACGCGACGCTGGCCGGGGTTGTAGACCCATGCCAGGCGACTCTCGCGGGTCTGATCCAGCGGTTCGTGAATCAGCGTCTGGCCGCCGGCGACACTTTCCGGAGAGGTGACCTTGCCCAGGTAGTAGAACAGCCGGTTCGGCTCCGGATTGCCCATGGCCGAGGCCATCACGGCCTTCACTTCCCTGCGTACCGGGGTGAAGCTGCCGTTGGCCTGCACCACCATCTCCGTGGGGTAGTACAGGTAGCCGCCGGCGCGGTAACGCACGAGGTGGTTGTAGATCGCCTCGATCCCCGACTTCGGGATCGGGAACGGCACGCTGGTCCTTTCATAATCGACCAGGCCGTTGCCGTTGTTGGCCAAGTCCACCTGGGCGGCCTCGCGGGCGATCTGGGTGTACTCGGTCGCGGGCAAGGCCGCCGTGCGGTGGCTCGGATAGACGTTCATGCGGTAGGTCGGGTACCGCTCCAACAGGGCCCGGTAGCCCGGGCTGAGCTGGTCGCCGTACTGCGCCATGTTCGCCTTGGAGACGGTGAAGAGTGGCTTCTCACCCGCGAAGGGGTCGACATAACCCTTGCTGGCGTCGAACCCGGCCGGTGGCGTAGCAAGGCCGCCGCTCCAGGCTGGAATGCTGCCGCTGGCATTGCCGCTTTTCTCGGCACCGGTGGGAGTCAGATCCTTGCCCAGGCGGGCAATTTCTTCGGCGCTCGCTTTGGCCAGGGCGATCTCGCTGGCAAGGCTGAGCAAACCGCCGAGCACGGCGGCGGAGAACAGATGCTTGTTCATGGCAGTTACCTCGGGTGTCAGAAGCCCATGCGCAGGCTGAGGGCGATGAAGTCGCGGTCGGTGGCACCGAACGGCGTATTGCCCGTGCCCGACCAGGAGAGTTCGGCGGAGTAGTTCTGCAGGTAGTCGGCCTTGACGCCGACCGAGCCCAGCAGACGGTCTTCGACGAAGTTGCCGTCGTAGGACCAACCCTGGACGTCCTGGCCGAAGGCGACGAAGGGCGAGACGTTGACCCCGGCTAACAGCGCCGGGTAATTGAGCTGCGCGCGCACGCGGTATCCCCAGGAGAACTTCGTGGCATAGCCGTCCCGGGAACAGGCGTACTTCCGGTACTGCGCCGCGGCGCCTACGAGGCAACCGGCAGCGTTGCCGTCAGCCAGGTCGGAACCGTACAGGTCGCCCTTGGTGTAGCGGCGCTTGTCCAGCCCCGGCAGATCGTGCATGTACTTCATGCCCACCTCGCCGGTCAGGCCAAGGCTGTCGGCGCCCAACACCTGGGAAATGGACTTGATGAAGCCGAGCGACAGTTGCGAGATCTCGCGGCGGTCATAGCCGTTGTAGACCGAGCCCGGCGTGGCGTTGATGGCGTCCTGGCCGAGGGTAATATCCTGGCCGATCACCGCGGCCGTCGCCCCGGGGTTGCCGGCGAACGCAGGAATGAGGTCACCGGTGGCCAACTGCACCGGCTGATTCGGACGGTAGCTGTATTCGCCGAATATCGAGGTGCCCCAGAGATTGGTGGAGAAGCTCAGGCCGAAGATGCGGATGTCCTCGGGGAAGTCGGCGAAATAGCGTCCGTTGGTGTCCTGCTTGCCCGGCAGCCAGCCGGCCCCCGCACCCGGGCGCAGATCGGTGAGGATGCTGGAGTACGGCGTGCGCGAGTGGATGTTCAGCGCATAGGCACCGAACTCGGTGCCGATCTGGTCGGCGAAATAGCGCAAGGCCAGGCCGAACTGCCCGGCGTCGGACGGTTCGTTGTCCCCCGCGCGGCGGATGATCTGATCGTTGCCGAAGCTGACCGGGTCGTTGGCACCGCCACGCGGAACGCCGAAGCAGCCCTGGGAGATGAAATCGTTGGTCGCGAAGTAGGTGCCGCAGCCCTCCAGCACGGTCCGCCTCCATTCCAGCTGGTAGAAGGCCTCCAGGCTCAAGGCGTCGGTCAGGCCGAGGTTGCCGTAAAGCATGGGCACCGGCAGCAGGGCTTCCTTGAGCTGCGAACCGGGTCGGCGCAGCGCCGCCACGTCGATGGGATTGGCCGCGTTGATACCGTTCTGGAAGAACAGGCCCTCGCCCCAGTTGACCACCTGGTTACCGGCTCGGGCATGCAGTGGGTGGTCCCCGATGGTGAAATCACCGAACACATAGGCATCGAGCAGGGCCACGCCCTGGAACTTGGCCAACTCGTCGAAGTGGCTGTCGTCGAGTTTGCTGTTCGGCTGGTAGCCATTGGACGAATGGCCGAAATCCACCTCGCGATTGCTCAGGGTGTAGTCGTACCAGGCCTTTCCACGGATGAAGGCGCCATAGTTGCGCCAGTTCAGTTCCATCTCGCCGAGCAGGGTGACCGGCGACGACACCAGGTTGCGTTTGCGGAAATTGAGGCGGCCATCGTCGCCGGTACGCCCGCCACTGGGATTGAACTGGCCGGGCGCGCCATAACCGATACTGTCGGCGTTCCCCTGGAAGATGCTGTCACTGTCAGGCTTTTCAGCATTCCAGATCGCACCGATGCTGAGGCTGCCGTTGGCACGGCCACTCACCTCGCCCCATTGGATCTCGGCGGCCCCGCTGCCCATCGAGATTGCCAGGGCCAGGGGAGAAAGGACCCGCGAGGCCCGTACCAGTCGGTGACGGCGGGACTGTTGGTGAATCATGACGCTACCCTCTTATTAGTTGTTCTGTGAGGTTTTCGATTGGCCTGAAACCGGCGCGAGCGAACCCGATCCACGCCAGCGATGGCGCGAGCTTCAGGGGAAGTTGGCCGGATCGAGTGCAGGGACGGACTGCCAGTCCCCGCCCTGGGGTTAGTCGGGCATGACGCGGAGCACGGCGGTGACCAGATTGTTGAACGCCTTCTGCGAATCAACCGGCCTGGGGCCTCGGGCCTGACGGGCTCCGGACTGCGTGGCGCGGGGTGCCAGGTCCATGGCGGAGGCCAGCTTGACGATCACCAGTTCGCGGGCTGGATTGATGTAGATCTTCTGGCCGAAACGACCGGCCGCTTCCAGCGATCCGTTGCCGTCGTTCTTCTGGTACCAGTAATTGCGGTAGGAGTAGCCCGAGCGCTCTCCGGACCTGCTGCCCGCGGCAACCAGGTCCCGATTGTCGTGGGGTGCGAAGCTCAGCTGCACGGCTCGCGCGAACGGGTCTTTCCGGGAGTCCTCGCCGAGTGCGAGGCGAACCGCTTCGGCAAAGCGTCCGGCATCGCGCAAGCTACTGCTCAACCCACCACTGGCCATCTCGATGCCCTGCTCATCCACCAGCATGTCGGCGTCATCTGCCGCGAACCGCGACCAGATCCGCTCCGACACCAGCTTGCTCCAGCTCTGCCCGGTGACACGGCTGATGGCCCAGGCGACCGCTTCAGGCGAGCCGTTCTGGTAGAAGAACAGCGGCTTGCCCGCCTGCGCCGCATCGCTACCCGTCACCTTGAGGAAGTCGTAGATGCTGGCAGGCATGCCGGGTTTGCGAGGGACAATGCCCGTCGCAGCGAACAGCCCGATGTCCGGGGGCACGTCGCTGGGATAGCTGACGGCAACCGCCATATCCAGGTTCTGCTGGAGCGTGGCGTCGCCGAAGGGGGTGTCGACCAGCTCGGGTACATAACTGGAAAGCCGTGCGTTCGGATCCAGTTTGCCCTCGGCGATAAGCTGCGCTGCAAGCAGGCCCGTGACCGACTTGGTCATCGACGCCCAGATATGCGGCTGACGCGCAGTGAAGCGGTCGAGATAGCGCTCGTAGACAATCCTCCCCTTGTGCAGGACGAGGAAGCCATCGGTGGTGGTCTCTTCCAGATATCGGGAGAGCGTCAGTGTCTGCTCGCCAACGGAAAAGGCCAGATCGCCCAGTGCCTGCTGCTCGCCATTCTTCAACACCAGGGGCGATTCAGCCCGGGCGACGTTACGGGTGGGCGACAACTCTCGCGCATGGCTGGTGGCCCAGCGCAGGTAGGGGGATTGAAAGGCATTGGCCTTGGTCACTCGCTGCTCGGCAGGCGGCGGGAACCCCTGCATGACGTCCAGTCCGCCTTCCGCGAACGCGGATTGCAAACCCAGGCCGGTGAGCAACAGACAGGCAGAAGCAACACGTTTGAATGGTGCGGTGATCAAAGTTGGCTGGTTGTTCATTGTTATTGTGTCCGACGGTGTGGTCCGGGCAGTTCGGGACCTTGCCACGATCAATTCCCGGGCAGATCACGACTGTTGTGGTGCGGCGCCAGTCTGTGAGAGATTCAGACATAAACACAAAGAACCAAACAGGCAAAACCCATAACCATCTGGAATGCCATGGACACCCGCGACTTCGAATACATGGTCTGCATCCAGAAGCACGGCACAATCGGCAAGGCCGCAGAGCTCCTGGGGATCAGCCAACCGGCACTGACCAAGGCGCTACGCCGGGTCGAACAGCAGTTGGGGATTCAACTCTTCGAGCGTCTCCCGCAGGGCGTGCGGGCCACCGAGGTTGGTGCACTGTTTCTCGAGCGGGCAAAGCACCTGCACCGTGACTTCGAGGACGCGCTTGCGGAAATGCGCTGCATCAGCAAGGGCGAGCAGGGGATCGTGCGACTTGGCTACTCCCCGACATTCCCCGATGCGCTGGTCGTTGCGGCCAGCCGCCGCCTGATGCGCGAACGGCCCGCCGCCAAGCTTCGTCTGCACTGGCGATTGGCCAAGGAGCTACTGGAATCTCTGGATGCCGGAGACATCGATATGGCGTTCGTTCCCATATCGGCAAGCAGCGCCGAGTTCAGCACGCAGCTCCTCTATGAAGATCGCCTGGTGGTGGCCGTGGACCCGAGTCACCCGCTGGCCACACGGAAACGGATCACCCTCTCGGAACTGCATGGGGAAGAGTGGTTGTTGCCAGCCGGGAACATGGGCGTCCGGCAGATGCTCGAGGAGCACTGCCGTCAACGCGGACTGCCTTCGCCATTGTGGCGGGCCGAGGCGGACTTCAGTAGCGAGACGCTCTATCAATTGATTGAAGGGACAAGGCTTCTGACGCTGGCACGTTATGGACGTGGATTCCTGGCGACAGGGTTGGCGGCAATCGATCTGAGGCCCGGGGAACTTGAGCTCGATCGGCGCGTCGGCATCGTCACGCGGGCCCAGGGCTACCTCTCCCCCGTTTGCCAACGAATGATCGAATTGTTCAAGGAGGAGCTGGGCAAGAAAGAGATTCTGGAGTGGTTGTAGGGTCAGGGGATCAACCGGGAGAGGCCAGGTATTGCTCGATGCAATCGAAAACGCGCGGCCGGTACTCCCGGCCGCCGTCCCATGTTCCTCTTCTCGCTGCGGTTTCAACTGGCCTGCGGTGCGCCGGACGCGGCAGCGTATACCTCGGCAAGGGATGGGTTGCGACGCAGTGTCTGGCCGCCACTGACATGGATGACCTGACCGGTGACGAAGCTGGACTCATCACTCGCCAGCCAGAGCGCGGCATCGGCGACCTCTGCCGCGATGCCGCTACGCCGCAGCGGAATCTCGCGGTGATAAAGGGCGGCAATGGCGGGATGCATCAGGCCGCCCCCCGACATCGGCGCGTCGGCCACGCCACCCGGGGCGATGGAGTTGGCACGGATACCCTGCTGGCCGAATTCGTGGGCGATGCAACGGATGACATGGTCGATGCCTGCCTTGGTCCCCATGTAGGCGGCATGGTCGTCGAACATGATGCTGGCGGTCACCGACGAAACCTGGATGATCGAGCCGCCCTCGGGCATGTGGCGCAGCAGCGCCTGGAAATACTGGAACGGTCCGGTGAACTGGACCGCGTTCATCCTGTCCAGGTCTTCCTGGCTGTGCTCGAGAAAGGGCTTCAGGAGGCCCCAACCGGTGGCATTGACACCGATATCGAGCCTGCCGAGCCGTTCTTCACTCCGGGCAACGAGATCCGCGACCTCGGCCTGTGAAGTGATATCGCAAACCCGCCAGGGGACGCCAAGGGCATCGGCAACGGCCGACAGCGCATCGGGGCGACGCCCCGACACCAACACCCGGGCCCCGTGCTCGACGTAACGACGGGCGATGGCCTCGCCGATATTGCCGGGCGCAACCCCCAGCACCAAGGCTGCTTTACCTTCCAATCGCTTCGACATGCAGTTCTCTCACACAGCGGTATCAATGACACGAATCGGGTCGGAACCATCCCAGGTCCTGGCGGCCTCGATGCCCTGCTGGATCAGCTCGCGCATGCCGGTGCCCTGGATGACTTCGTAGAACACTCCCGGCTCCGCGTCGTTTTCGAGATAGGCAACGCGCGTCGCCGGGTTGCTCGCCTCGAGAACCACTCGAAGCCCAGTGGCCGTCAAACGCGCTATCGCCTGGTCGATATCGGTGACGATCCAGGCGACATGGTGCATTCCATGAAGGACACGGCCTTGCTCGTCCCGATAGGGTGACTTCGCGGCATTGGTCACCTGAATCAACTCGACCTGGATCGCGCCCTGATAACCGAGCCCGACATCCATGGTGACCGTCACCGGTTCACCGCGATAATTTCCCTCCAGGGAGACGTTCCGAAAGACGGTCCATGGCCCGACACCGAAATGCTGTTGCCAGCGTCCGATGCTCTGTTCCAGGTCATCGACGAGATAGCCGATCTGGTCTATCTGGCCGAGGAAAGCACTGTTCATGACAACTCCTTGCATGTGATGTCAGTAAGGGAAGAGCCGCCAGCGAGGATATGGCGCCGCCCCCGCCCGGCTCCTTCAGCTCGTGCGCTCGCGCCCATTCCGACAGAGGCAGCCGGTGCACGACCGGCATTCGCAGCCCTTGCAGCCGGTCCCGCGCGAAGCGTTGCAGGCGTTGGTCGTTGACGCGCACCACTAGGGCGACGAATCGTTGTGTTGAACTCGCAGGTTGGGCGACAACTAGGGCAGCAATCTGGCAAGGGAGGAAACGGGTACGGAGCAACTGGGGTAGCTGGCATTGCAATAGACATTGCTCGCCAGCGCTGTAGGCACTGGGATCGTGTCCCACCGAGTGGTGTAACTGCCATGGTTCTGGCAGTTGAGTTTGCGGGGACTCAGCTGATCACAGCAGATAGCCGAGCAGTTTGATTGTCACTGA